>VBBR01000113.1 GCA_005881615.1 Candidatus Bathyarchaeota archaeon | reverse complement strand
ATCCCGATAGCGGCGCCAAAGAAAGAGAGAACTCCTCCAAAATATACGAGTGCTGTCGTCGCTACCAGTGAATAGAAGACCATGTCTCCCATTCCGATCGTTAAATCCCCATACGTGAAGACCGCTCCCGGCAAATCGCCCTCTTCAATAGTCTTGGCGAGGGCTCCTACAGGACCACGAAACACAGCGACAATATCGTAGATCACAAGCGCTCCGATCAGAACCAATGCTGTCAGTGGGCCGATAGAGTAGCCTAAGAAAATCCCTGTCAGTGCACCGATGAGTGTTACTCCGATCAACTGGTACTTTTTCCCTCTCCCAAATATTGTAAGGGCAATCGCCACCGCTGTTCCCAGGGAGACTCCAAGGAGGATAATGGTGGCTAGAGGGTCCGCTGGAGAGTTGGGAATGAGTAAGAAGATCGAAGACGCATACCAGAACGCTACGGCGAAAGACACGACGAGGACGGCAGTTTTGATCAGTGACCGGATGAACTTCATCCTTCCTCTCCTAACCAGCAGGAGCATTGCGGTCGCGCTTGCTCCAAGAGCAACTACGAAGATCACGGCGTTGAGGCTTGCCGAGCTCAAACTGTCGCCCTGGAACGGCGTTACTTGGGCTTGGGGAACAACCTGATTTGAAATAGGGTAACCTAGAAGACCGGTGACGGCTAGGCTGAGAATTACCGGGTAGAGGTGACGCGGGCGGGGCTTGAAGGCCCTATGTTCTTCCTCTGCCATGGAGCATTAGATCTCGACAATGTCCCCGGTCTTGGGGGCCTTCGCATCCAGTCCCTGCTCCTTGGAGGCCCATTCTGCTAGCTTCTTACAGTTCCCTTCAGCGCCGTGCACAATGAACACTTTCGTCTTCTTATCCAGATCCGACAGTGTCAGTTCCAGTTCCCGTCTTCCCCCATGGGATGAGAAGTCGAACCGCTCTACTCTCGCGTCCACCGGTCGGGCTTTGCCGTGAATAACGAACTTCTTCCTCTCCAAGAGGATTCTGCCCGGGCTGCCGGGAACTTGGAAGCTAACCATGAACACCGCATTCTGCTTCTTCGCAGCCACATTCTCCATGTAGAAAACAGATGCGCCGCCCTTCAACATACCGGCTGGCGATATTATCACGCCCGCGGTCTTTGCAGCTCTCCTCCGATCGTTCCAGCCGTCCACCCAGTGAGCCATCTTACTCGCCCGCTCGAACACCGATGAGTCCCGTAGCGATGATGGATATTTCAGCAGCATCTCCATTGCGTCGAGAGCCATACCATCAACGAATACAGGATGCTCGAAGTGGTATGCTGAGAGAACTGAAAGAAGTTCCTGGGATCTGCCGACGCCGAATGCCGGAACGAGGACTGTTCCACCACCCTCAACGACTTCTGTTACCTTTTCCACGAACTCTTTTTCCAATCCGTCGCGTATCGGGTGGTCTTCCGTGGCGTAGGTTCCTTCGATGATGATCGCGTCCAAGTCCTTGTAGTTACTCGGGTCTGCGCCGTCGACAAGTCTTGTTGGTTGACGATTGAAATCGCCAGTGTACAGTAACCGTTTGCCTTCAGAAGTGATTATCGCCTGAGCACTGCCTGGTATGTGGCCGGCATTAACCAGAGTCAGAGATGCGTCACCGACGTCGATCGACTGGTGATACTGAAGTTCCCGAGTGTGCTTTAGCATCGTCTGGAGGTCCATGAACTCGTATGGGGCGTAGTATCCGCTGAGCTTGAGGAAGTCTTTGATGATCAAACTGGTAAGCGTGAAAGTTGGCTGTACGCCATAAAGCGGGACGCCGCCGTGAATATAGAATATCGGAGCAGACCCAACGTGGTCCAGGTGCGCGTGTGTAAGTACGATCGCCTCCACTTCTTTCGGAGGGATGTGCATCGGGAATCCAACGTGATGATTTACCATTACGCCGTAATCGAGGACGAGGTATTTGCTACCGACGCTTACTGCAAATGCGGACCTGCCGACTTCCTGGCAGGCGCCCAAGAACCTGATTTTCATCCGTTCACCGTTACAGCATGTAATGGATTATTGCGAGGAATTCTTGTTCACTCTACGAGTGGACGGGTTTGAGAGACTACAATAAAAGCCTACAATTGTGTCTCCGGAGAGATTTTTAGGCACGGTTAAGCTATACGAATCCGCTTCGCTCAGTGGTTGTTAGAGTGCCAGTTCAGCTCCTCGTCGATTCAAAAAATCTCAAAGGCTCGACCCTCGTCACTGGATTCCATGGTGTCGGACAGACTGGCTACATCGCCACCTCTTACATGATTCACGCGCTGAAAGCCGAAAGAGTGGGCTTCATTCAAGTCGCAAATCCTCCACCTTGGGTCGGAACAGCGGACGGAGGCCTGGTCACACCCTTTGAGGTATACCGGAGAGGTAAGACTGTCCTGGTCAAGCTGGAATTCTCGCCCCACAGATCCGAAGAGGCAGAGTTTGCGAAGGTCCTGGCAAACTGGGCCGTCAAGGCCAAGTTCAAGGACGCGATTCTGATCGGAGGGTTAGATTCGTCTTTTAGAAACAACAACGACGAATTCTGCGTCGTTCCAACTGGCGCCTATCTTGATCAGGCTAAGGTGTTCAAAGCGCCAATTCTCGAACCCGGCCTGCTTGTCTATGGGCCGCTGGCGGTGATGTTGAGCGAGTTTGAAATACACGACTTTCCTGCAGTCGCAGTTCTTCCCTATGCTGAGCCAGCTCGGGCTGACCCTGCAGCGGCCGCGCTAGCGATCCGGCAGATTTCTAAGGCTTACAATTTCAAGGTCAACCTCAAGGAACTGTTGAAAGACGCACAGCTTATCGAGCGAGAATACGATCACAAATCCAGGCTTACGAAATCCCACGAGAGATTGTACGCCTAACATATCCGCTGAATGATCGAATTTACAGTGCGATCTGGCTTCGACCCCTTCGCCTCGATTCTAAGGACTTTGAGCCTTGGAACCGCTCCTGAGAGTTCCTTTCCAAGTGTCACACCATATTCTCCCTCGGAGACAAGGAATACTTGCTCAGGTAGTAATCGCTTGACCCAGGCGGCCACTTGTCCCGCTCTCTGTTGGTACATTATCGGGTCCCGACTGTCGACGCTCTCGGTCTGCGCCAAAGGAAAAGTCTCGTCGAGTTCCATCGGTACCGGTCCGAAGGGAATTGTGTAGAAGCAGAGAGACACGTTCGACCTGTTAGCGAGCTTGCTGACGATTGGCAGGTTGCGGGGGTCCTCGTGATAGGGTCTCCTCCACCGGCCGGGCAATAGAACGACAGCCCTTCCCCGTTGCATCGGAACCCGCGATCTCCTCACACTGTAACGGATCATCTCAGGCCGGTAATCGCTAGCCTCGCCAAAATGAGAGATTCCGCGCGGTTTGACGGTTGGAGTAAACTGCTCCAGAAAAGAAGAATGTTGAACGAACTTTGAAAGGAACTTCTTGAAAGCTGGGTTTGCATAGGCCCGATGTTCGAGGAGATCCCACAGATGTCCGGTTCTGATCGCTTCTCGTATCCTGCGCAGCTCGGAGAAACACGCGAGAAGGTTGTGCTTTGAGAGGAGTTGCTCTCTCTCAGATGTGTCGAGACGTCTCATCTCCTCAGGGGTGGTGCTGTCACAGATCCTGCACATGCAGGAGAATTCTTCGATTTCGGCCAATTCCTGCGTCCCGTCAGAGGTGAGGTATCTGCCGGTTCTGGCGTAGAGCGCGTAGGCTGCTGAGTCGAACATGTCACAGCCGAGAGCTACAATGAATGGGAACATAGCAGGATGGCCCGCACCGAATAAGTGCAAGGGGCGAGAGTGAGGGAGACCCTTCTTTGCAGCAACAATCATGTCCACCAGAACGTCGAACCGCTGAGCCTCCATTAATTCCGTAGGGCTGCCGAGCGCATAGATCGAGAATGGTCGCTTGCCCATCTCCACCGCGGACCGGGAGACCTCTTTGATGTGGACCCCTCCCTGGACCGGACCCACCCAGAGGATATCCTTCCGTTCGATTCTTTTGAGAGCTTCGTCTGCTCTGCGAACCGTCTCGTCAACGGTCCATCCGGCTCGCTTCGCGTCGCTGTGAAATCCCGTTGGAAAATCAAGAATCACGCCAATGTCAGTATCAATCTTCTCCTGGTAAGAGACAATCTCTGACGGCTTCACACCCACGTGTCCGTACTCGAGAATCTGGTATGCCCCAGAATCCGTTGCAACCGTTTCTTTGAAACCCAGGGTTCCGTGAACATCCGTCGGGGGCTGGCCCGGTCTACCTCTCTTCAAGAGGTAAGCATTGGTCATTACCGCTCTAATGCCGACGTCGCGATAGAATTTTGGATCTAGAACTGGACGGTTCGGGTCCACGACCGGAAACATGTGGGGTGTTTGAAAGCTACCGCTCTTGGTAGTCAGTGTTCCAATTCTGCCGAGAAGATCTTTGCCGTGTACCTGAAAAGACAAAACGGGATTTAGGCCTTGACGCCTTTTTCCCTCATGAACTCGTCGTAGACTCTCTGAACCCGCTCAGCGGCTGGACCAGCGCCCTCGATAATGCCTTTTTCGTTGACCCTGATCCTATCCATCACAACGATTACTCCGGCATCGTCCATTACGCGGACCATTCTGGGGAAGACCCGTTCAAGCCTTTCGCCAAGACTCTGCAGGTCAAACGGTTTCTCGAAACTGGATATTTGGAGAATGGTATCGCCGTTCAGAAATACCTTGTGAATATCACCCGCGTCCGACTTCGCGTTCGTCAGGCAAACGCTTAGGGTTTCTGTGTCAACGCCAGTCAGAGTGCCGATGAAAGTCTTTCCCTGGGTCGTCAAGACACTGACGTGTTTCTGAAGGAGATTCGAGAGTTCCTCCATGAATTTCCGGCCAGCCGTCGAAGACAGTTTTCCAGTACCCTCGGAGCGTGCGGACCCGGAGACCGCTATATCACCTTTGGTTCCGACGCCGCTGTTCTCGGCATTTTCAGCTCTGCCACGATGGCTCTCGCTTCCCTCGCGTCCTTAGCATGAGCGAGGATTGGAAGATCTAGAATGTCAAACCGTCGCGAGCACTGGGAGCAAGTCTTGCTCTTGTTCCTGGAGTCAACAATTTGATGGATCTGGCAACGTGGGCATTTGAGGATCCAGAACTTCTTTCTCTCAGTCATATTGTTCTCTCCAGTTCTAACGGATCGTAACGAGCCAGCCAATTTACTATGCCTGACCTGCCAGTATTACCTCTTGACAAAACCTTCGATGCTTCCCTGCAGACTTCCGCGGCCGACTTTCGAGTAGTGTCGATCTCATGCACTTTCCTTGGCCCGAGAAGCGAGAGGGATTCTTGGAGGCACACGTCTAATATCTCTGCCTCCGTATTTTCCCAAGCCTTCGATTTGGTCCACTGTCTCGCTCGCAGGCGCTTGTAGAGGACAACTGGGTCTAGACGAAGGACCAAGGCCAATTCCACCGAAGCTTTGGGGAGAAATCTTCCGACCAAATGAGTAGGCAAAACGATTCTCTCCGATGATCGCGCCAACGCTTCCAGTCTCCTTCGAAGCTTTCCTTCATTGGCAACGTAGGTTTTCCGAGCTCTGTCGAAGCGAGTGTAGAGCTTTTCCTTTCTAACCAGGCGGTTAGGTTCGATTAGCTTGAAGCCGGACTTATGGGAGAGGCTCTTGGCCAAGGCGGTCTTCCCGACCCCAGGTGTGCCTGTTATGAGTATGATATTGCCCAAGTTTGTGATCTAGTGCACCGGCCGGGACACTCAGGCTCTTTAGAGCCTTTTGAACCCGGGTCGCCGGATCGAGAGTCCGGCATACTCTCGGCCAAAATTGTGGACCGGGCTATACTACCGGAGCAGAGGCTCCCACAAAATAAGTTTCAGTTAAGGATTTCCAAAATGCTCATCTGCAGCAGGTTCAAGATTCACTTGGACTATTTTGTCTCTTGATCTCATTTCTTTCGTAATGAAAATTCTAGATTCTGGAACAAGGAGATGTTTGGATAGAGTCTTCGAGAAGTCTCTTGTTGGGCACGACCATTGACCGCTCTTTCATCAAGTCTCACTTCAAGACTGTCGTCGCCAACTTTGACCACGCGTGCTTCTTTTGCGTTGGGAATCACGTGGATCCTAATCAGCATGCCTCGACGGCCACGACCCGCATGCTTCTGCTCTCTCAATGGGCCACGGACAGGCCCCTACTTTCTGGAGTCTGCGATCCCGTCATCTCCATTTGCCCAAAGTCGCTTAGATTGCTCCGTCCGTCTCCCAAATTCCTATTGAGGGAATCTTGTGGTTGACTGGTCTGAACTCTGCTTCGTTCTCTGTAATCAGATGCCTACTCGGGCGGCGGTCCGCCTTTTGGTGGAGGAGGCGGTTTAGCCGCGGCGATGACATCGTCGATTCTCAGGATCATGGATGCGACTTCGACTGCAGATCCGATTGCGTGTTCCTTGACCTTGACGGGCTCTAGTACGCCTTCTTTCCACATGTCGGAGACCTCTCCGGTGTTAACGTTGATTCCACTCCACAGGCCCTTGTTGTCGTGAGCTGCTCGTAGGGCTACGAGGATGTCGATCTGTTCGAGGCCCGCGTTGTCAGAGAGAGTGCGTGGAATCGATTCCAGTGAGTCGGCGAACGCTTCAACGGCGAGCTGTTCTCTTCCCCCGATTTTCGGGGCTAGGTCGCGGATTCGCTTGGCCAACTCGATCTCAACTGCACCACCACCTGCAACTATCTTGTTCTTCTTGACAACATCGATGACTACTGAGAGCGCGTCTTTGAGGGCTCTCTCCGCCTCGTCAACAAGTCTTTCGAGGCCAGCTCTGATCAGGATGCTAACAGACTTCGGATCCTTCGCGTCTTCAATGAAGACCATTTTGTCGTCGCCGACTTTTCTCTCTTCGACGAGACCCGCGAGTCCGAGATCCGTACTACGGATGTCTTCTAAGTTGGTAATTATTCGCGCGCCTGTTGCTCTTGACAGCTTCTCGATGTCAGATTTCTTGATTCTTCTCGCGGCCAAGATTCCGTTCTTGGCCATGAATGATTGAGCTACTTCGTCAATGCCTTTCTGGCAGAGGACAACGTTTGCACCGGATTTCTTGATCTTCTCGACCATGTCCTTCATCAGCTTTGTCTCTTCGTCGAGGAAGGACTGCATCTGTTGCGGGTTGCTGATCTTTATCTCAGCGCTAAACTCTGTCTTCACAATTTCTAACGGGGTGTCCAAGAGCGCGATCTTGGCCTTCTCGATCCTCTTGGGCATTCCAGGGTGGACAACTTCCTTGTCCACGATAACCCCTTTGATCAGTTCAGTGTCTAAGAGGCTCTTGCCCTCCTTCTTCACCAGCTGAATGTTCTCGATGTCGGCAGTGAAAGCGTCGCCCCTCTTTTCAATAACATAGTTAACCGCGTCGACGGCAATCTTCGCAAAGTGTTCAGTCGCTCCTCCAAGGGACTTTCCGCGCATCGCGGTAACAGCAATCTTACGAAGGGTCTCTGCGTCCTTCAGATCAACGGGTTTCCCGATCTCGTTCAGAATTTCACGCGCCTTTTCAGCGGCCTTCTTGAAACCAGCGTTGATCACGGTCGGGTGCAAACCCTTGTCTAACAAGAGTTCAGCCCGTTTCAACAGCTCACCAGCGAGGACGACGACCGATGTGGTTCCATCACCTACCTCATCATCTTGGGTCTTAGCTATCTCAACAAGCATCTTCGCGGCAGGATGCTGAACATCTAACTCGTCAAGCACCGTGGCGCCATCGCTTGTGACTGTAACATCGCCGAGGCTGTCGACAAGCATCTTGTCCATACCCCGGGGCCCAAGTGTTGTCTTGACTACTTCAGAAACGATCCTAGCGGCACTAATATTGCTCCTCTGGGCGTCCTTCCCACGGTTACGATTAGAGCCTTCTTTCAGAATCAAAACTTGTTGGTTAGCAAGATACGACATTTGCTCTTAGCACTCGGAAAGAGGCACCGGCGGAGTTGCGAATAAAAACCTTATCTCAAGTGTGGCGGATTTTGGGGCTATTCCTTCTGTATCCGCTTAACAGCGAGACGGATATCCTCTGATCTGACTGTTTTTCGCCCTGCGTGCGTTGCTAGTTCCAGAGCTTCCTTCCCCACCCGTATGGCAAACTCTTCAACCACCTTTCTCAATTCCTCCGCCGCATCGTCCCCTATTCGCCCGGCCCCGCCCCGTTTTATCAGCCGATGGACCGCAGCGGTTGATATCTCGCTCTCTCCCAAGGATGGGACCGATTTCGGTTCCCAAACCAGAGTATAAAAGAGTTAGTCGAACCCGCCGGCGTTTTCGCGCCAATATTTAAAAGTCCACCAGAGGGTCTGCGGTCTTCTCGGATGTGCTAGCGTGGGAAAAGTTCGGATAGCCGCGGTTAAGAAAGTGTCGAGAGAACTCGTCGCCCGGTATCCGGACAAGTTCAGCAAGAATTACGAAGAAAACAAAGTAGCGCTAGGCGTACTTGTTGATGCGAGAACCAAACGACTTAGAAACAGGATCGTCGGCTACGTTACCCGACTAAAAATAGTTGAGGCGAAACGCGCCGCCGCCCCAGGCGAGATTGGACCCGAAGGAGCAGACGACCAAGCCTAGTTCAGTTGGCCTAGCAGCCTCTTGGAAGCCCACTCTTCCCTGAAAGGCTATTCGATAGCCGGCGGCAGAATTCGGATTCTTATCACGCTCAGGAAAACATCAGATCTAAGACCCCATGAAGAGACCGTTGCTGAAGACCTGAAGAAACTCGTTAACGCCCTCAGAGAAAACCCGGTCTTGCGACACCCAATCATTGCAGACAGGATCACGGGGACCGTTCTAGACGGGACACACCGATTAGCGGCAGTCAAGCAGTTGAAGTGCAATTTCATCCCGTCCGCCCTTGTGGACTATAACGACCCTCAAATCACAATCGAAAGATGGTTTAGACAATTTTCAGGATCAAACCTTCAGAATCTTGAGAAAGACCTTATGCAACTGGACCCAAGGAAAGTGAGCCTTGACGAATGCGAGGACGGACTATCAAAGAGGCGATGGTACGCGACGATCGAGAAACCCAAGTCCTATCTGGCATTCCCGGTCCGTAGCCCAGACCCTTACCAGATGGTCCAAGATTCTCACCGGATAGAAGTCACTGCTCGAAAACAGGGCGCCAGGATCACCTATCAGGACAACAAAGACCTGGAAACTGGAGACTCGGAGAGTCTTGTCATGTCAACGATCAAGCTAGAGAAAAAAGAGATTGTAGAGACCGTTAAGAAAGGAAAATTGTTCCCTCCGAAATCTACCCGCCACCTCGTTCCATCAAGGCCGTTAGGAGGAGGCGTCCCTATCGATTGGCTGCAAGGCTCTGATTTTTCAGAAGCACAATCTCGATATCAAGAATTCATCCAATCTAGGAAGGTTAAACGGCTGCCTGAAGGATCACGAGTCGGTAGCAGGCGTTACCTGGAAGAGGTTTTCTTGTTTGAATGAAACGGTGACTACGCCGTCTCAGGTAGTGCCGGTGAAGCTAATCGGAGTTCTCGGCTCGGCAGCAGGAAACAGGGAAATCGTGCTGCCCGCCCCCAACGCCCTAGCAGTCCAGGAACTAATCTCTATGTTATTGAAAACGGTGGGCAACAAGTTTTTCAGAGATCTTTTGGTCGATGCAGGGACGGAAGATCCGAGATCCAATGTGATCATTCTCCTGAATGACCAGGACTGCAACATTTTCGATGGCCTAAAAACTCAGATCGAACCAGGAACGAGGGTCACGATTATCCCTGTAGCGCACGGTGGCTAGACTTCGACTATCTCACATTTTAGCCGCTTGATGACATCGTCCGCCCGTTCCACTTTCACTTTGTGCGTGTAGAGTTGTCGGGGGGTCCGGAGCTTCAGCTTAACTAAGTCTTTCGCGCGTTTTACTCGGCATTCCAAGGCGCCCTCTGATAGACTGACAAATTGATCTGTGCTTGTGATTTCAGACGGCATCGCTTAGGCCTTGATAGTCCCCGCGGTGGGCTCTCTCTATAAACGGTTCGCCTCCACTGGCTCAACCCTAACCCTGGCCGCCCGTGCGTCAACCCTTTTCCAAAAGAATCTTTTCATGGCACCCCCCCCAAAGGGGGATCGATTCTCCATCCCAATCCTTTCACGAAAAACTGCGGCCTTTGACCGAGCCCGCTGGAGAATCCATGAGCTATAATACCACGTCGGCCAAACCGATCTAGCCGGGATTCTTCGTTGATTCGGATAGGCATCATCGGGAAGACAAACACGGGCAAAACCACCTTCTTTAACGCGGCCACCTCCAGCACGGCCGAAGTCTCAACCTACCCGTTCACAACAAAGAGGCCTAACGTCGCCACCGGCCAAGTACAAACGCTCTGCGTCTGCAGAGAACTCGGACTCCAAGACAAACCCCGAAACTCAACATGCGTAGACGGCTGGCGATTCATACCCGTCGAGATACTCGACCTTCCCGGGCTAATCCTAGGAGCATGGAAAGGGAAGGGACTTGGAACACAGTTCCTAAACGTCGTCGCTCAGGCTGATGCTCTACTCCACGTCGTCGACGCCTCAGGCAGCATCGACCCCGACGGCAGGATCGCCCATGCCGGAATGGGAAACCCGATACTAGACGTCTACGACATCGAAGAAGAGCTAGTTCTCTGGTTCAAAGTATCCGTCGACAGATCGTTACAGCGGCTCCGTAAACGCCCTCTCAAATCAGGAGCCTACGACAAGGCTCTCGCCAAGGAACTCGCTGGAATAGGAGTGAGGCGGGACCATGTAACCGCAGCTCTCGAAAACGCAAACCTGTCCACAAAACACCCGAAGGAATGGAAGGACGAGGACTCTAGAAAGTTCTCGGAAAACATACGAACGGCTTCAAAGCCAACCTTGATCATCGCCAACAAGATGGACCTCGCCTATTCAGAGAAGAACTTCGAAAAGCTACGCGAAGAATTCAACTCCCAACTCGTTATCCCAGCATCGAGCGAAGCAGAACTCGCACTGAAACGTGCCCAAGAGAAAGGCCTGATACAATACGTTCCTGGGGAGGAGACATTCAAGGTTCTCGACGAATCGCGAATATCCAAAGACCAAGCATGGGCCCTCGCCTACGTACAACATAAAGTAATGACTAAACTCATGAGGACCGGAGTGGAGTTCGCGCTCAACTCCGCCGTCTTCAAGCTGCTAGGAATGAACGCGGTCTACCCAGTTGAAAATCCGAAGACGTTCTCTGACAAGAAAGGAAACGTCCTACCTGATACCTTCCTCGTTCCCCGGGAATACACTCCGAAAGACTTGGCCAAGGAGATACACTCAGAACTAGCCGAGAAAATGCTCTATGCAATTGACACCCGCGACGGTCTGAGACTGCCGAATGACTATCTTCTCCGGGACCGAGATGTGATCTCGATCGTCACAGCTGCTCGCAAGAAGTAATCTCGCCGAAAATATTCCTTTGAGAATAACCCAACAAACGTTAATAACGGAACTTCTCAGCGCCACGTTCAACTCTTGAGTTTGAGATAATGGGCCTAGTTGTCAGCGAGCTAAGACAGACCCCTGTGGGCGAGCAAGCACTTGAAACCGTCGAGCGAAAAGGGCTCGGACACCCCGACCACATATGCGACGCCGTCATGAACGAAGTCTCCATCTCCCTAAGCAGAGAATATATCAAACGATACGGTGTGGTCATGCACCACAACATCGACAAGGCACTCCTAGCAGCGGGAGCAGTCCGAAGAAACTTTGGAGGCGGCGAAGTCAAACGTCCAATGCTAATGGTATTCGGAGACCGAGCAACCTACGAGGTTGACGGTGACCCCATCCCAATCGACGAGATCGCTGTCTCGACAGCGAAAAAATGGTTCAAGAAGAACCTCAGATTCGTCGACCCGGAAAGACACGTTCGATACCAAGTCGAACTGGCACGAGGCTCAGAGGCTCTTCGAGACATATTCAGCCGGAAGGGAAGATTCTACGGAGCAAACGACACATCAGCAGCAGTAGGTTACGCCCCCCTCACTGATACAGAGAGAATCGTCCTCCACACAGAACGCTACATCAACTCTCCCAGCTTCAAGAAAGAATTCCCAGAAACAGGCGAAGACGTCAAGATCATGGGCTCAAGGGAAGGAAAGGATCTCAACCTTACAATCGCAATGGCCTTTGTTGACCGTTTGATCGAGAACGAAAATCAATACTTCCAACGAAAGGCCGAGGTCGTCGAGGACGTAACACGTTTCGTCAAATCGAGGGTGAAATTCGACGGTGTAAATGTCGACATCAATACTCTAGACAAGAGGGGTCGAGGCATGGGAGGAATATACCTCACCGTCCTTGGAACCTCAGCTGACGATGGTGACGGAGGCCAAGTAGGTCGAGGAAACCGTGTCAATGGCGTCATACCACTGAACCGCCCAACCTGCTCAGAGGCCGCGGCTGGGAAGAACCCCGTCAGCCACGTCGGGAAGATATACAACCTTCTAACCTACGAAATCGCCGAACACGTTCATCAGAAAATCTCAGGCGTAAGAGAAGTCTACGTCTGGCTCCTCAGCCAAATCGGAAAGCCCATCAACGAACCGAAAGTGGCCGGAGTTGAACTCATCCTCGACAAAGGAGTAGAACTGAAACAAGTCTCCAAAGCCGCTTCGGAAATCGCGAAGGCAGACCTCAACAACATTAACGACTTCACCAAACGCCTGACCGAAGGCAAAATACCAGTCTGCTAGGCTAACAAAGCGCATGAGTCAAGTCCCTCAGGGACTCCTTGGAAGGATCGCTGCGGGCGCAGTTTCCTTCACTGTCCTTACCTACCTCATCGCTATCGGACTAGCGCTCGGTCTAGTCACTTACGGCCAATTCGCAGTACAACTAGAGAACATTAGGGTGCATTTTTTCACGGGTGTCTTTTTCATTTACCCCATAATTACACCAATAACTGTCGACCTGCTTCTCCTCACTGACACTTGCATAATCATTTACGTGGCGTGTTTCATCGCTGCCTTCAGATCCAGAGACGGTTTTCTGACCGGATTGCAGCGACTTCGACAATCGGGTCAAATTAGTTTGAAATCTAGCTGGCTCGTCGCAATGCCTTTGGTCTCTTGCGCCCTACTCCTCGCTGTCTTAGCGGCAACAATTCTCCTAAACCAGTCAGGTATCTCTTCTGGAACGCTGTGCAATCCTTGTCCTCCTGAAGCTGAACTCTATGCAGCGCTCACATACTCACCAATCAGTGAAGAAGTTGCGTTCAGGATTACGACCCTAGGACTGTTGGTCGCAATAGTAACACTCTGGAAGAATCGCTCAATTGAGCCGGGATCTTCAAAGCCAAAAACCCTTTCCTTGGTTGTAACCGCATTTCTGTCTCCTGAATCGGCGAAGGCTATGGTTGGCCTTCGAACCATCGCTGCGAACAGGTGGAATGGAATCCATTGGAGCGAATGGATTCTGCTATTCCTAACATCGTCTCTCTTTGGGATCGCCCATGTTGTTTCGGGAGGAACAGATTGGGGGGTCGGCAAGGCGTTCACTGCCGCGATCTCGGGGTTCGCGCTGGGTTTGGTCTACTTGGGATATGGAGCCTATGCTGCGGTACTGCTTCACTGGTTCTTTGATTTCTATTTTGAGACTTTTAGCGTAGGGGCAAACGTGTTCGGCGGCGCCGTTGCGGCGCTTCCTGGCCTCGTCTCACTGGTTTCTCTAATTGTTGGAATCTTGTCGATCTTGATTGCGTTTGCTTGGCTAGTAAGAAGATTGACCCGCGGTGAGATTCCAACGACTTATAAGCCACCTGAATCGGTCCCCTATTCTGTTCAGTGAGGAGCTTGCATCACCGCCAAGTTCGAAAGAACCGAATTTGAGCCGCTCGGAGCGCAAGGGACCCGAAGATTCTTCCGAGAACCAGCCTCAATCTAGCATTAACTATGCTCTAAGCAAGAGCTACGACCCTGCCGCCGAAGAAGCCAATTGGCGGGAGCATTGGCGACTGCACGACACCTACCATTTTGACCCTCATGACAAAACGCGCAAGACGTTCAGTATCGACACCCCGCCACCATATCCAAGCGGTGACTTTCACGTCGGAAACGCGCTAAACTGGTGCTACATTGATTTCGTAGCGCGCTACAAGAGGATGAAAGGGTTCAACGTTCACTTTCCCCAAGGCTGGGACTGTCACGGGCTACCGACAGAGGTTAGAGTAGAACAGACGTTCAAGATCCGCAAGAACGATCTACCGCCTGAACAGTTCGTCGAGATGTGCCGCAAGCTCACGAGCGAATACATCGCCAAAATGAAACAATCGATGAACCTGCTGGGAATATCCTCCGACTGGGCACTCGAATACAAGACAATGGATCCTTCGTACTACAAGCTCACCCAACTCTCCTTCCTTGAACTTTTCAAATCAGGGCACCTCTGTCGTGGCGAGCACCCCGTAAATTGGTGTCCTCGTGATGAAACGGCGATAGCAGAAGCAGAAGTGGTGTACCAAGAACGCAAGGGGACGCTACACTATATGAGGTTCGGAGATG
>VBBR01000112.1 GCA_005881615.1 Candidatus Bathyarchaeota archaeon | reverse complement strand
ACTCGGAGAATTCTCGAAGAATTGACTGGAGCTGCGATCTCTGTTAGCGGGCATACAGTGTCGATAATCGGTGGATACGAGGCAGTTTCCATGGCGAAAGATGCGCTGGAGAAACTAATCAAAGGTAGACAGCACGGAACAGTATACAAGTTTCTAAGAAGAAGACGACAGGAAATCAAGAAGGAGAAAGCTTTAGGACTGTGGGAAGGCCAAGTGCCTACAGCAAAGAAACCATGATCAAAGCGGACCTCGCGGACTGGGCCCTATGACAGTGGCCGAGGTCTTCCAAGAAATAAGCGCCGCCGACTTCTTCTATCGCAACCGAGACATCGCAGGATTCACAAGCCCCTCAAGATCAATATACTCGACGATTCGCGAGCTTGTAGAAAATTCCCTCGACGCCTGCGAGACAGGGGGGATCCCCCCCGACATCTATGTACGATTGTCCCATGAATCAGGGCCTCTCGATGGACCAGGAACCTACATTGTGAGGGTCGAAGATAACGGGATAGGAATACCAGCAAACGTCATCCCATCTGCCTTCGGTCAGGTCCTCTACGGGTCGAAGTACAAACTCCGACAGACAAGAGGCACTTTTGGTCCCGGGGGAAAGATGGCTCTGCTCTATGGGCAGATTACTACCCACTCTGAAGCAGCCATAACCTCCAGCACAGGATCGAAATCTCGGATAGCTGAGGTAGTTCTTCGCATAGACATCCAACAGAACAAGCCCGTAATTGTCAAGAACAAGAATCGAATCAACAAGCCTCACTGGCAGGGCACAATTATCGAGTTCAAAACAGAAGCCGACTATTCGCGAGCAATGCCTAGGATTCTCGAGTACTTCAAACAGACAGCCATCATAGTCCCCTACGCCAACATCACCTTCGTGGACCCCCGAGGACGGCTCTACAAGTTCCTCCGTGGCACGACAAAGGTACCACCCGCACCCACCGAAACCTCGCCACATCCCCACGGAGTAGATGTTGAAACCGTCCAGAGAATGCTCAAACTCACCAACGCCAAGAGCTTGCAGGAGTTCATGCGAAAGAACTTCCAGAGAATCGGAGAGACCACGGCCCGCAAATTCCTCCAATTCGCGAGCCTCGGACAAAAAAAGAACCCGAGAAATCTCTCTGGTCAAGACATGGTCAAACTAGTCAATGCGATGAAGAACTATGATGGCTTTCTCTCTCCAGATCCCACCTGTCTCTCGCCCCTCGGCGAAGACTTGCTGAAGACTGGAATAAAGAAGGAGCTTGGAATAATGGATCAGGAAATTGAGACGGGCTCTGCCTTCGTGACCACGCTTCAGAGACGCCCTGCGACGTATGCGGGCTTTCCATTCATCATAGAAGTCGGGCTTGCAAGCTCCAAGCAGATCGAGACTCAGGGTAAGATTCTCTTATTCAGATTTGCCAACAAAATCCCGCTACTATTCGACGAGGCAAGCGATGTATCGTGGAAAGTAGTCGATACTGAGATTGATTGGCGGAATTACAAGGTCGTTCCGGGTGAGACTCCTCTCGCAGTTTTCATCCACGTTTGCAGTACGAAGATTCCTTACAAAACTGTAGGAAAGGAGTTCATAGCGGACAGACCTGAAGTCGAACACGAGATCCTCAACGCTATCCGAGAAGTAGGTCGCAACCTCAGGCTGTACCTATCAAAGCGCGAGCACCTTACCCAAGAGAAGAGACGTCTCGATGTGTTCGAGAAATATTTGCCAAAAGTTGCCCAATTCTCAACGAAGCTCGCTAAGGAGAAGAAGGAACCGGATATCAAGCCGCTGCTCAGAGGAGTGATCAAGTATGGTGCAGAAGAGGAAGAAGAGCAAGAGTAAGGGCGTAATCAAAGAACGGAAAGAAAAGGTCCTATCCGCGATGCGGGACCTTGGCGGGCAAGTCTACACCCAACTCAATAAGAAAGAATTTCCAACCTTCCGCATGCCCAGCCGATCCATTGCCAACATACTCTACGACTCCAAGACAAGACAGTACATACTTGGAAAAAGAACGGTCAAGAGGAGCGCCCGCAACGTAAGGCACCTCCGCCCCTTCACGCAACTGCTCTGGACGGCCATGTTCGCGGATGAGCTTACAGAGCAAAACAAGACCAGCACGTTGAGAGATGTGTTCTACTCGGCTCAAGCGTACGAGATGGACTTTCAGGACCAACAGGAAAGCGATAATCTCATCACCGACCTAGAAACCGTGACCGGATACTCGAGAGAAGACTTCAACGTTTACCCTGAAGAAAGAAGCGCGATATTCGGAGACCTGACGATCGAGTACACGGTTCCCGGATACGAGGGACGTCGGCTAAACCTCGCCTCTCACCCTGACGGCGTTATGATTGGACCCGCCCTCACGACCTCAGAGTTCATCCAACCTGACAGTAAGAAAGTCGACAAGGTAATTGCAATTGAGAAGGGTGGCTTGTTCACTAGGTTCATAGAAGAACGTGTGCACCAGCGTTTCAAAGCAGTGCTTATCCACACCGCGGGACAAGCGCCCAGAGCAACAAGATTTCTACTCCGCAGGCTCAACCAAGAATTGGACATCCCGGTCTACATATTCACGGACGGTGATCCTTGGGGAATGCACATTGCTATGGTCATCATTTCTGGATCTGCCAATGCAGCCCATCTTCGCGAGCTGAACACTCCAGATGCAATCTGGGGTGGCGTCTGGGCCACTGATATCGTCGACTACAAGCTCCCGAGCGACCCCTTGACCGACCTGGATGTCAAAAGATTGAACGAGCTGGAGAAAGATCCCCGCTATGCTGGTGGACTCTGGCAAAGAGAGATCGATACTTTCCGGAAGGTCAAGAAGAAATCGGAGCAAGAAGCATTCAGCCGGTACGGGCTCACCTACATCGTTGATGAGTATCTGCCTAAGAAGCTGAAGATCAAATCCAACTAGGCAAACTGTTCAAGTCCCAAAGAAGCAGATTTCTTGATTGGAGCGGGCTTGCTGAGGTCAAGCTTTCCGTAGACCCCGTCGTAACCTGGTTCAACATAGAAATCGTCATTGCGAACCCGAAGAATTGCACCACAGACCTCTGGTCCCACAACTGACTGCAACTGACCTTCCGGCACATCTAGCATCACCGAATATTCGGAACCAAAGTTCCCAACAAGCATATTGTATTTGTCCCAAACTTTTGTCGATCCGGGATTGACTTCTCCACTCACAAGAGCGATAATCTCAGAAAGGGGGATTAGATGGCGATACCCTATCGCATTCTTTGGCGCATAGCCTTCGGGGCGATCGGCGAGCTCTTCTATTCGTTCTTCGACGCCTCGTGTCATTTTCTTTCCACACCCGGGACACTTATCATTCAATCGTCGAGCGTCCTTCCCCGACATTGAGACTTTACATTCACGATGGCCGGTCCAGTGGTATTTGCCATACGAAGGCGAGGTCTCTATCGTGAACAAGAACCGTTTAGGATCTCTTTCTTTGACCGCGTCAATGAGACTGTGATAGGTGACGTGGGCGAGATCGAACACGTTCGCCTCTCTCCCCAGCCGCCAGGGCCACGCGGAATGGGCATCGGAATTAGAGACGAGACAGAGACGATCGAGTTGGGATAGACGCCAGTTCATCGGAAGATCCGAGGAAATGCCTGTTTCCAGCGCGAAAATTCTGTCAGATCTCTCCTGATAGCAGTCGATCAAGCTGTCGAACCCGCTGACGGCACCGAAGAGGCTGAACCAGGGGGTCCATGCATGAGCAGGAAAGATTACGCAATGTCCGTCGGCTTCAAGCACCTCATCCACAAGTTCCGGAGCGGTAGCTCGGAGTGTTGGCCGACCATCACTTGACAGGTTCCCGTACTTCGCCAGTCGATCACTCACTGCGTCCGCGGACTCTATCGAGGGAGCAAGCAAGCAATGGTGTATTCTTCGCGACTTGTCGCCGAACGAGAACGTGGTGTTGACTTCTCCAGTGATCATATACTGGACTTGGAAGGCACCATCCCTGAGCTCGTACAATCCGGAGTCCGTAGCATCCTGAAGGTCCCTCCGAACTTCCTTCCTCCAATCTGGATGAGTGAAATCCCCCGTTCCAACAACGTTTAGTCCTTTCATCGAGGCGAAGCGGGCGACTTCTTTCAGGTTCATATTCTTGCTTGTGGCCCTGCTGTAAGGACTGTGAACCTGAAGGTCTGCAAAGACACGCATCGGGAAAGCCAGCGCCTCCCTAAGCCTGTCTCCTGTAGCTAAAAGTTGACCTTCAGCAACCGGCTTCTTTATTGGCGGTTCGAAAAGACGCTGGCACGAGTCCGGGGAATATCCCTGCCGAACGAAGTCATAGTCATCCTCAACCTGTTCGTCGAGTCTGTAGAGCTAGAAAAAGTCACTAACAGTCTAGTGAAGCTTACTGAGATCACCGATGTCTACGAGGTCACAGGTGAATACGACATTGTCTGCTTGCTGAGAACGGAAAGCATACTCGCCTTCCGCGAAGTTCTCAAGAACAAGATCCTAAGGATACCTGGCGTGAAGAGCACAGTGTCGGCGATAGTTCTTTACACTCATAAACGCGACCGAAAAGCCGTATCGGAATAAGGATTCTTGGGAGAAACTAATAGGTTCCTTAGGACTAGTCCTTTGCGTTTCGAATCTGCTCACTCTTGGGGCCGCGGGAAAGAAAGACTAAATACCGTCGCGAACAATTCGCCCGGTTACTGCTGAGGGTTCAGAAATGGGCGATTTACTTCCAGAATCACCTACTGTCCCGTAACGGTCCCCATGTGTATTCTTTCCGGAGATTCTGCTGGTGAGCGGTAAAGACCTAGGGATCACTGTAAAGAAAGACCAGGACCTCTCGGAATGGTATACGCAGGTAGTCACTAAGGCACAACTGGCGGACTATTCCAGCGCGAAAGGCTTCATGGTCCTAATGCCCTACGGCTACTCTATCTGGGAAAAGATCAAAGAGGATTTTGACAAGAAAATCAAGGCAATAGGACACAAGAACGCATACTTCCCTCTGCTCATACCCGAACGACTGCTCAAGACGGAAACCGAACACTTCGCAGGTTTCACCCCTGAGGTCTTCTGGGTCACACACTCTGGAGATTCAGAGCTTGCCGAGAAGCTGGCGGTGAGACCGACCTCCGAGACCATAATCTACGAGTCTTACAGTAAATGGGTGAAGAGCTGGCGAGACCTACCTATCCTCATCAACGTATGGAACTCCGTGGTGAGAGCCGAGATAACGTCCACCCGGCCGTTTCTGCGAACAACCGAATTCCTGTGGCAGGAAGGACACACAGTGCATGAAACAGAGAAGGAGGCAGAGGAAGAAGTTATGACGATTCTAGAAATCTACACAAAGCTTGTCGAGGACAAGTTAGCCATACCGATTCTCGTAGGCAAGAAGACCGAGCGAGAGAAGTTCAAAGGCGCAGTCTACACAACCACGATGGAGGCTATGATGCCTGATGGCAAGGCGCTGCAGATGGGAACGTCACATCACCTAGGACAGAAATTCTCAATACCCTTCGAGATCAAATACCTAGGCAAAGATGAGAAGGAACACTACGGCTGGACGACATCCTGGGGAATATCATGGCGACTCATCGGAGCCGCCATCCTTAGCCATGGCGATGATCGGGGACTAGTCCTCCCGCCTAGAATAGCTCCCACACAGGTCGTAATCATTCCAATCTACTACAAAGAGACCGACCAGAAAGATATCGCCGAAGAAATAAAACACCTCTCCACTCAGCTGGAACAGATCGGAATTAGAACTCTCATCGACGATCGAACCCAGTACACCCCGGGCTGGAAATATCATGAATGGGAAATGAAGGGAGTTCCTCTCCGCGTCGAAATTGGACCCAAGGATCTTCAGGCAAAACAGGTCACAGTAGTCAGGCGCGACACTAGAGAGAAGATCGCGGTCAATCGGTCAGAGGCCACGAATAGAATCGACTCAATTCTCGACGAGATCCAGAATCACCTTTACGAAAGAGCGAAGCATTCTCTTGACGGCCTTACAACGACAGTATCAGATATGCAATCGTTCAAGAAAGTCGTGGAGGGAAAGGGAGGATTCATCAAGACATTTCTATCTGACGACTCTTGTGAGGAAAAGATAAAAATCGAGACCGGAGCTACAGTACGAGTAGTACCCATGAAAGCGACGAAAAAGGGCAATTGCGTGTACTGTGGGGCAGATGATTCGAATGAGGTCTATTTCGCGCGCTCCTACTAGCCCTTGACGAGTCTCGAGTTCTCATAAACCCACGAGGCTCGTCCGAAAAGTTCTCTTCTATCAACTCGGAACTTCGAGACTCCGGTGCCCCGTACTGATAGAGAGGCAAACGCTGCACCCACCGCTGCGGCCCAAAGAGCATCCTCGACAAACATGAAAGTTGCAAGCCAACTACCGATGAAAATATCTCCTGCCCCAGTCAGATCAACTACTTTGCGCTCCGGAACAGATGGAATACGGAAAGCGCCGCCATACTTTTTCACCAGAAGAGAACCTGATCGACCTCGTGTGATTATTGCGTATTGCGCTCCCTTATGCAATAGCCTCCTCGCCGTGGCAACTATGGTCGAGGACGGCGCTATGACGTGAGCTTCCTCCTCTGTCGCCTTCACAAGGTTGCACTTCGATAGGAATGGGTTGACATTTTTTCTTGCCAGGCGAACGAATCCGTCTTGGCCCGTGGTCCGCAGGAGCCCCTGTACGTCCAATGTGAGGAATTCTGAGTGTCGCCGAGCGTATGCTAGAGTGTTGAGTCCTATTTCATTGAATACCGGGCCTAGGTGAATTGCTTGGAGCGATCGGAGGAGGTTACGGGGCTTGAGTTTGCGGCCGGGATGGACCATTTCTAACATGCGTGAGTCCGCATTGTAGGATATTTTGAAGCGAGTAGTAAGGCCGTCGAACTTCTTGACGCCGGCAATATCTATCAGATTGCTACTAATCGAAGAAAGGATGTTCCTCGGATAATCACGACCTATATTCGAGAAAATTGACACTCTTGCACCGAGGTAAGCGGCTGCAAGGGACGAGTACAGCGCGGAGCCTCCTGGTCGGATCAAATGTTTGCCGTTTCGGTCTAGCTCGTCGAGTGTAAGGTTGCCATAGACACCGATCTTCAAGGATCAGCCCCCGGCAGACCTGAGCCTAAGGTCCGGGAAGAGATTATGTACTCATGGCACTCCGTATACGTTAGGATTGTTAGATAGTGCCTAAGAAAAGACGCTCTAGGGGACGAAGCAAAGGAGGCAAGGGAAGAAGCGAGCTGGTCCAATGTGCAAACTGCGGAATGCTCACGCCACGAGACAAGGTCAAGAGAGTTACTAGCTGGGTGTCCTTGGTTGAACCGTCGCTGGCAAAGGAACTCAGAGCTCGAGGAGCCTATATCGCACGTCAGAGGGTTTTGAAGAACCTCTGCGTTTCCTGCGCTGTGCACTTCGGAGTCTCCAAAGTCAGGTCCGCAGAAGACCGACGTCTCTAAGCGAAGCCTCTCCCAGAACCTGAGAGGACAAGTCGAGTTCTGTACAGACGCTCGATTATAGTTACTGTGGACAATACCGCGACTAGCACGACGCCAAACTCCAACGCCAAAGTGTTGAAGGCGGCTAAGATTGTTGAAATCAGCAGAATTAGGAGCCGCTCCGGACGCTCTGCCAGTCCAACTCCCTTCAGCTTTACACCCTCAACATCAACCCGAGCCCTAACATAACTCACCATCAACGAAGCCGACAGCGCCCAAAGCGAAAGCCATCCTAGTACGAGACCCCCGATCGCGAGTCCTGTATAGAGTGCTGTCTCACCGACCCGATCCAAAACACTGTCCAGTATTCCTCCCATTTTGGAGATCTTATGGTACCGTCGGGCCATGGCACCATCGACCGCATCGAAATATGAGCCAACTAATAGTGCCAAAACAGTCGCAGAGACTAGCCAGGCAGATCCCAAGCCCGTTGAGTAAAGCAGGGATGCGACCAGGGTTAGGAGAAAACCTAAGCCGGTGACCGAGTCGGGGGTGAATCCGGCTTTGTTGAACGCTCCCGCGGTTAGCTGAAAATGTCCTTCTACAAGGTACTGTATTTTCGAGAGCATATGCCTGGGAAATCCCCCTTGAAACAGGCATTAGAGTATTGTTATTGACTTCACAAAACCTTCTTTTAGGGTGCACCGATGCGTTGACGTAAGGTCTCCGTGTTTGGGTAAAGTAGCAAAGGGCGTCAAATGCTCTGTTGTCGGATGCAAGGAAGACGCGGTACGTTCCATCTCACTGGAGGAGATTTCAAGGGCAGGATTGAAGGCCTCTGCCTCAGGCCGAGGCTATCTATGTAAGAGCCACTACAAAGAGCTCAAGAAGAAACTCAAGAAAGACAAGCAGATCGATCTGTGGAGGATGAAGCGATGAGGCTTCTCCTGATACACGCGGATCGCTTCGAATACGAAGCCCGGGAGAGGGCAGTGAAAGAACCTGAACCTCTAGATG
This sequence comes from Candidatus Bathyarchaeota archaeon, assembly GCA_005881615.1. Lineage (GTDB taxonomy): Archaea > Thermoproteota > Bathyarchaeia > 40CM-2-53-6 > 40CM-2-53-6 > 40CM-2-53-6. The sequence goes on along the minus strand of VBBR01000112.1, from coordinate 3,849 downwards.
AATCACACAAGAGGGGAGCGCTTGAAAACGGGCTTGTCGTCTTCTCGACCGTGGAGAAGATTGACGAACAGGATCCGGAACAGATCGCGACTAACGCAGCATCGTCTGTTGAAGAGGTCCTCGGATGGCTGAAGACAAAGAAGGTGATGGTGTACCCGTACGCCCATCTGTCCACAAGTTTGGCCTCCCGCGAACCAGCGATTCTAATGCTCAAGGCCTTGGAGGAAAAACTCGTGCAGAAGGGCTACGAGGTTACGAGGAGCCCCTTCGGTTGGTACAAGAGCTTCACGATAACAGCCAAGGGACACCCTCTTTCTGAACTATCCAGAACCATAACAGCTGACACAAAATCACGACAGGCGGCCTCTCCAGTCAAGACCGAATATGTCATCATGGATCAAGAAGGAAAGCTACACTCGCCGGAAGATTTCAGCTTCAGGCCACAGGACGCCGAATTCAAGTCTCTAGTCGAGAAAGAAGCTCTCAAGAAGGGACTCACAGGAGGGGACCCGCACTTCCTAGACTATGCCCGTCGATTCGGGATTGAGTGGGAGTCCTACGCTGACGTGGGCCAGATGAGGTTCGGACCGGAATCCAACCTGATAATGGACCTCCTCGCGGAGTATGCTGGACAGGTGATCAGGCGAATCGGTATCCCGATACTAAACGTGAAGGGGACTAACATGTTCGATGTTGCGGTCAAGCCGATAAAAGAGCACCTTCAACTTTTCGGGTCAAGAGCCTATGAGGTAAAGGTGGACGAGAGAACATTCGTTCTCAGGTACGCGGCGTGCTTTCAGCAATTCTCAATGGTCAAAGACTGGACTCTAAGCTACAGGACGTTGCCCTTCGGGACCTTCGAGGTCGCGGACAGCTATAGGATGGAACAGAGCGGCGAACTGCTGCTCTCTTTCAGGCTCCGAAAGTTCCTGATGCCCGATTTGCACATCTACCTCAAAAGCGTCGGAGAAGCGATACTAATCGGAGACAAGGTCCACCGTACCATCTACGAAGAGATCAGGAAGTTGAACAGAGAATACGTCTCGCTCTACAACACCACACGATCATTCTTCGAAGCAAACAAAGACTCATTCATGGAACTGGTAAAGGTAGAGAAGAAGCCTATACTGCTCAACTTTGTTCCAGAGGGATTGTATTACTGGGTGCTCAATGTGGAGTACAACATCATTGACGACCTGGATAGACCGAGGGAGATTGGAACATTCCAAATAGACATTGGCAACGCGAAACGATTCGGCATATCATACACGGATGAGAAGGGAGAGAAGCAATTTCCGGTCATCATCCATACTGCCGTGATAGGTGGACTGGAAAGATACCTGTTCACGCTGCTGGACTCGGCGGTTCGGCTAGAAAGGCAGGGCAAGAAGCCAATGCTCCCTGTCTGGATCTCGCCATCACAGGTTCGAATTATCCCGATCGCGAATCACTTCGTAAAACTGGGAATGAAACTGCTCGGGACATTGGAGAAGGTAGGGATCCGAGCTGATCTCGACGATCGAGACGATACCATGCAGAGTAAGGTGCGGGATGCCGAGCTAAGCTGGATTCCATACACAATTATCTACGGGCAAAAAGAGATCAAGACTAAGGAGCTATCGATCAGGTCGCGGGCAGATGCAAAGGAAAGCAAGATGACGTTGGCTACGTTTCTGAAAAGACTCAGGGCAGAGGTTGAAGGATACCCGGTAAGGCCCCTTACCTATCCAGCTCTCTTGTCTCAGCGTCCAGGCTACAAGAGAATGTAGGCTGAGCAAAGGAGAATAAGCAATTTATATGCAGCCCTTCATAGCCCGTCGCAACAAGTGAAAGCTGGACTTGAACAAAGACCAATCATATGGCGGCCTAATATTTGCAGTTTCCGCGATCGTATTCATCGTGTATCTGATCTCGCTGACAGGAGAACCGTGGAGAACTTATGCGATCGAAATTCCAGTCGTGCTCGGAGTTCTAGGGATTCTGGGGATAACCGGTTGGATTGGCTGGACAATGCTCACGACTCCGCCACCGGCGCCGTTGGAAGCTGAGCCAAGCACCACCAGCACTGGATCCGGGTCGAGCAGCTCGAAGCCCGACGAGAAGCATTAGATCTATCTGATTATAGGTTACTCTTTCAGAGCGTTTCTGGTTACAACAGCTGTAATTGCGGCTGCACCGTCTCTCAGCCTACTCTTCGGTGCAACCAGATGAGTGAGGTAGCAATAGACAAGGTAGTTACTGAGATCAACGGTTTCCGCCAACGGCTTGCAATGCTGAAGGAGGAATACACAAGGGCCAACCGGGCCATGGCAGACAAGATGGCTCAGCTAGGTGAGAATCTTACCCGGAGGGTCCGGGATCTCAGGGATCAAGTTACTAATGCTCCACAGAACCTACTCGGATTGGAAAGCCGGTTCATGTCCGGTGACATTCCGGAACAGGAATACAAGTCGACCAGGGAGGAGTACCGGAACCAGCTTCAGACTAACCTGCGTAGCATCGACGAGATTCGTAGCTTACTGATGGTCATGAGCCAGTTGGAGATGCGGCCTGGTACCACAAACAGTACTGGGCAGGGCGGTATGTCTCCACGCCCCACGCCAACCGACTAGCCGGACTACAACTCACCAGCACGGTTCAGGACTATCGATTTTCCGGATTTGTGGTCTCCTACGGGTTGCCACACCAGGTAGAACGCTGTTCAGTCCCATCCGGGCGCGATGGAACTCTCCCTCGACCACTCTCGCGCAGAAGGATTCCTCAAAAATTATAGGAATTTGTTTTCAGGATCCTCTTTCTGTCCGGGTGGGATTCTAGCTTGTTTTTCGAGACGGGTTCGTTGTCGGCTTGTCCGGCCTTCTTCTTTCCCCGCGTATTCCCTTTAGAATAAGCGTGGAAACTAGCGTTCTAGAAATCGCGTGCTTAGATTTGGGATTGGGGCTGATAATGGGCGATATCACGACAGATTTGGTCACTAAGTCATTTAATGCATTTTCTGAGCTTTTCATTTGCTGAACCTCGGAATGGGGAAAGCGGGTCTCAGCCATAAACGATAGGTATGGTCGGTTGGGGAGTCGAGTACCAGCACGCTCCGCACCACGCGAGGATAGCGTCTACATGTTCGATTCACAGACCTATTAGCGGGTTGACCGGGAGGGATAGTGAGGTCGAAACCCGACGAGTAATCAAGAAGCGTATTTCGGGTACCTTCTTGAAGAGAAGATACGACAAAAGAGAAACCGTAAGATACTTGCGGGAGTTACCGCGATGGTGCTGATACCTTTTGCAGTATGGTTCTTTGGGTATCTTGTACCTCTAACACAGCAAGCTCAAGTTCAACAGCAGACCGACCGTAATGCTCAGATTCTTCAAGCCTTTCATTCATGTCTCAGCAACAACAATTATCCCACTGGCTTTGCTGACAGAGACAACTTCATCGTTAATTCTTGTCAACAACAATCTGGCTGCCCCTATCTTGGAGGATACATGTACAATGGAAACTCGTCTCCTGATGATGCTTGTATGAAGGGAACATAGCAAAGGCTTCCTACGATCTGAGTATCTTCGCTTCTGGTAAATTGACACACACACAGGCAACTTGAGTTGCTAAGTAAGAGATAGTTCCGAACTTGAACTGAGATGTCAGACAAGAAATCCGAGCTGATACGTTTCCGAGACTTCCTGAGACAGCATGGTAAGCTATCTCTCACGGAAAACGAAACAAGGATGGGACGTGAAGAATTTATGGTCGGTCTAGGAATGTTCGCGTTCTTTTACGCGATACTCACGGTTCCAGACTTTATCCCCCAAAGCTACGTTTCTCCATATGCTTCCAAAATTCTGCTGATT
>VBBR01000111.1 GCA_005881615.1 Candidatus Bathyarchaeota archaeon | reverse complement strand
ACGGTTACTTTGAGATAGAGTTCATGCTCGCCAACAACTTCTGGGGCTGCAACATGCAGTTCGGCAACTCACAATGCGGAATTCTCATCCGCCAAGGCATCTCTCACCTTCTCGACAAGGTCAAGTTCTCGAACGGTGGACCAAGCATCGCTGGGACTGCAGCAGCACTCGACAATCCTGTTCCTAGCAGCGCCGGACTCTCGCCGGCGAACCCGTGCAACTGGGACAACGGACCAATCCCCAGCTCTCTCACCCCTGTTCTAGGCGCATCATTCCGCAGCCACTATCCAGCAGATGGTACAGCTCCCTGCGTTGTCGGCTCTGCGGCCGGAACAGCGTATCACCTTGCCGCGGCTAGCGGTGCCACCAGCGTATGGCAGCCAAGCATCTCCGATCTAGACTTCTGTGCCGCTGCTGCATACTTCATTGACGCAGGACTAGCGACGGGAGTTGTAAACCCGAGTACCAGCGCGTCCACGCGCAACTGTACCCTAACGGGCCTCACGTTTACTCCAGGCCCACCTGCTCCCTTCCAAGTAGAGTTCTTCGTCAGACAGGACAATACTCCTAGGCTTCACCTCGGAGACAGTCTGGCACAGATGATCTGCGCACTTTTCGGCGAAGGCTACAACACCGGCTGTGCCGCGTTAAAGGTGGATCATGGTCCAATCACCGGCTTCCCTGGCTTCACTACGTCTACTACCACTGTGGACTTGAACTTTGGATTATACACAGCTGCCTTCGGCAATGTCTTCCCATTCGACAGCAGTCTTTACCTCGGCTACAGCAGCCGCTTCGTTTCGGGAATATCCTCTATCAAAGGAGGAACACCTACTGCACCTTGCTCCAGCCTCGCAGTACCAACAGCCAGCGCCGGGAATTACGTGTACATGTGCAACACAGCCTACGACAGTTTGGCGAACTCTATGGAGTTCGCACCCGCGACGGCTCTCACTTCCAGTGACTGCAATAGTCCAACCGGCACCGACCCTACTCCAGGCACGTCCGGGCAACCAGTCAGTGCGGTCAACGGTTCTTGCCAGAGTAGGCTCGACGCAATTAGCGCAGGCTACCAGGCTGAGGATCTGTTTGGCAGAGGGGCCTACACATTGCCGCTATTTGGCGCCTCGGACCAGTTCGGCTATCTACAGCATACACCGGGCAATACTGCTGCCACTTGGCAGAGGGTCATCAACCACGAGGGCAACGGTATCGCCAACTTTTTCACTTGGCTGAATGCGTGGAATTCTAACCCCACTCAGACTGGTACGATAAGGGAGGCATTCAAGCAGGGCATCCGCAGCGCAAGTCCTTACATAGCCAGCACCGTCTGGGATTTCTACATTGTCGGGGACATTTACGATAGTCTCCACGTTGTAGACCCACTCAACAACGGTCTGGACTTGAGCTGGATGGACGTTTCAACGATCAAAATACCCCCCAGTGGACTTTCATACACGCCACCTACGGGTACTGTTCTCGCATATCGAATGACCCTATGGCCCGGCTTAACCTGGCAGGACGGCTCTCCAGTGACCTCGTTCGACGTTGCTTACAGCTACCTGACATTGCTGGCTAACGGAGCCTTCCAGAGTGGAGGTGCCTCTCCCCTAGCCGGTGTGACAATACTCAGCCCGAACACATTCGACTTGGACGTCAACAATGTCGGACCATTCACCAGACTCTTCGTCACCGGCCTCAGCATCTTCCCAGGAAAGTACTGGACCTGCGGAACGGGTACACAGCCCTCAACTGGATCAGCTCCGAACATCATACCGGCCCCCTGCACAGTTCCAGCGACTGTTGCTCAGAACCAATGGTCAAACGCGGTAACCGCTGCCACGAATTGTGGAGCTGCATGCTACCCCGTCCAATACGCTCTGGGAACAGCTCCGCTCGCCTCTGCCTGCTATCCAAACGCTAGTCTCCCATGCTCTCCCCCCGCCCAGTGCAATACGGGCACCGGGCTAAGCGTGACCGGGTGCGATACCTCTCACTTCCCTGCCCGTCTATTGAACGCAGATGCCACAAAGGTCACTGCCACATTCGACCCAATAGCCAACCACATCCTGATCGGCTCCTCTGCATGGACCTGCGGTACAGGTACTGGTCTCGGCCAGGCTTGTGCTCCGGGTAACGTTCAGAGTATCGGGGTCGGTCAGAGCTTCACACTGCAGCGTAATGGTAAGGGGATTGCTCCTTCCTTCCCGGGTGACTATTTCCGTAGTAGCGGTAATCTCGCTCTATGGCTCTGGGCGGGTGGTCCAAACCTCAGCTCGAACTGGTTCAGCATCGCCAAGAGTTGTTTCGGTGCTGCTCCAGTCACACTGGGCAGTACTCCTACAGTGAGTAGTTGTGCTCACTGGCAGCAGGGTATCGGAACCAGTGGAGCAACAACAGCCCCCGGTGTAGGCGGATGTCCATCAGGTACAACTCCCTGCGGAATATCCGTGGGAACCAACCAACTGAGCATCGTCAAACTCTACAGCGTTCCAGTAGACTGGCTAGGCTCAGCAACTGGCAGTGCCTCCACTTGGAATACTACTCCACCCCAAGGCATCATTGCGCTGGATCCACTTCTCTATGAAGGCAATGCTCCGAACCCACTACCAGCAGGTTATCCAGGCTTCACGCCTGGAGGCGTACAGACACTGTCAAGCACCTCGGGATGCGGGTCAGCGTACCCAGCAGGACAATACGACTGCTAACAACGGCAAGCCTCAAATAAACCCCCACTCCTTTTTTCTTCTTTGATCATGGCTTGACTTTACGATCGTTTCTCATCAAGAGAATCGCTTATACTATCCTCCTCGTCTTCTTCGTCATCGTCCTGAACTGGGTTATCTTCGAAGCAATGCCCGGAGTTTCAGGACAACTCTATTCCGTCCTGGGAGTTCCCAACAGACTTGGCCCAGGGGAATATCAAAAACAGCTAGCGCTCTACGGACTGGACAAACCATACTGGGTCCGCTTCTACGACTACGTAAGGAACATGCTCACGTTTCAGTTCGGATACTCCTACAAGGATAATCAAGCAGTTACTACCGAGCTAATCACGACGGGACGGCTGGTGAACACGCTCGTCCTCTTAGGAACCTCGACAGTGATCTCGATAATAATTGGGATCCTCCTTGGAATACTAGTTTCTCGTCGGAGAGGATCCTCCACTGATAGCTTCTGGGTCACTACCTCTCTGACGACTTTCTCGCTTCCCACCTTCTTCATGGGCATACTTTTGATATTCTTATTCGCATTTGCCCTCGGCTGGTTCCCTCCAGGTGGGGCATATCCGAATGGTTGGGACAATGCTGCGCTTCAACTGAAGCCTGGATTTTTGGTCGAAATTCTGGTAAGAGCACAATACCTGTTTCTTCCCGCTCTGACTCTAACGCTCTTTTCTTACGGGGGATTTCTATTATTGACTCGCGCAACTATGATGGAAGCCCTCAGTGAGGATTACATTCTGACGGCAAGAGCTAAGGGACTTTCCGAGAGAGCAATATTGATGAAACACGCGTTCAAGAACGCATCCCTGCCGATCATAACTTCGAGCGCGCTCGCCTTTGGAACGATTCTAAGTGGTGCCATAATCACGGAAACCATATTCAACTGGCCAGGCATGGGCAAATGGTTGTTTGATGCAGTTCAATACAAGGACTTTCCTGTAATGCAGGCAATGTTCTTCATAATCGCCCTCTCCGTTATTGCGGCCAACTTCATCTCTGACATTCTGTACGGTATCGTCGATCCCAGGATCAAATACGAATAAGCCGTTGGTAGGGAGGTCATGATGGTAGATGGTTTCTCGTAAAGGCATTATTTTTCAGCTGAGAAGGATAACGGGTACTGCAAGGATCCTTTTCAAGAACAGGATGGCAATTGTAGGCGTGATTCTTCTCCTTGGTTTCGTCTTCATGGCTCTCGCCGCACCCCTTCTAACCTCATACAATCCTTACGAGACTGTTTCGGGTGTTGAGGCACAGCCTGACTGGGTAATGAATTTTCCCGATGGCTTCTATTTGAGTAAGAACATCGTAGTTGTGAGCGATCCCCTCTTCAATTCTCCCGCCTCAATCCAGGCTTGGACCGCCACTGCATCTCCCTCTGTCCTCTCGACTATACAGATCTCTTACGCTAAAGGCACAGCCTCGACAGCAGATTCGGCAGGCAGTCTTCAGATAACCCACACTGGCAATGATTCCGGGGTAATACAGCTCAGCCAGCAGTTCCAGTTTCCATACCATGGGCCCCCGAAGAGGTTCATAGCCTCCATGTCCTATCTGCTTTCGCAGACTCAGCCGGTTCACATAAGGTTATTCGTAGTAGGTGCTAACGGTGAGGTTTTCAATCTTATCAATGCGAACGATACCCTCGCAGGGTTATGGCGCCCTTCGCCTAGTTTTAGCCTCGACTCAAACGGCGTTGACATCGCAAGTGCTCTCGGCTCTCGGACTACAGGTCTCACCCCACCGCAGTTAGTTTTCTCGGATCGCGGAACCTATTACTATGGTGTGGAGTTGACCTTCTACGGGTCGCAACAGATCAATATCGACAACTTCCAGCTGAACACTTATGGAACCGCTTGGGGTCTGATGGGCACAGACTACGCCGGATCAGACGTGTATACCCAAGTAGTCTATGGAGCCAGAATTTCTCTGTTAGTGGGGTTAACGGCCGCGGCCATTGGCATCGGACTCGGCCTGATAGTGGGACTGCTGGCCGGATTTCTTGGCAAGCTAGTGGACGAGGTTCTTATGCGGTTCACTGACATGATGCTCGTCATACCCAGCCTGCCCCTGTTAATCGTCCTTGTCGCGGTCCTCGGAGCGAGGATCTGGAATCTGATAATCATCATCGGCTTTCTTGGATGGATGGGCTTTGCTAGAATCGTCCGTTCTCAAGTTTTGACCTTGAGGGAGAGACCATATATCGAGGCTGCAAAAGCCTCCGGTGCCGGAACTGGACGCATAATATATCGCCATATCTTTCCGAACATCGTTTCACTGACCTATGTCAACTTGGCACTTACGGTTCCGGCAGCCATACTCTCGGAGTCGGCGTTGGCATTTCTAGGTCTTTCTGATCCGACAGTCAACTCTTGGGGACACATGTTCGAAAACGTAAACATCTCCGGATCGCTAAGCCACTTGCCCCCTCCATGGTGGTGGGTACTCCCGCCTGGGTTCTCCATAGCCCTTGTTTCTCTTTCCTTCATCCTAATAGGCTACGCACTCGATGAGATCTTTAACCCGAAATTGCGCAGACGTCAGTGAGGAACGACTAAGCAAACCGTTCTGACAGGGCCGACCCCAACAGCGTTCCTGCGAATCCAACCATAAGAATGATTGGAAAGAAGGCAGTAAACGTGAAGACGACAGCGGCTGCGACTAGAGCGTCTGGCACAGGTAAGCCTCCGGTGTATCCGGGTAGGACTAGGACAATGTATGTCTGTATCGCTCCGAGAGCATATGAGCTGAAGAACGATCCGACGGCAACTCCAAAATCTGCGATAATGACGGCTGCAAGAACCGAAATACCAAATACCCCTAGATCGAAGAGGGGGCGTTCCCAGGCAGTTGTTCCGACCTCGACCAGCAATCCTCCTCGACCCGCAGGTAGTAAAACTCCTTGAAATATTCCAGCCAACACGACGGCCGCGATCGATGTTCCCCACCCGATGACGATTAATACAGGCCTGAACTTCAGCCACACGGGCGAATCACGCAGAGCGTTCCTTGACTTTTCGGTATTGGTGTGCTAAATGAAGCTTCATTTTCCTAGACCACAAATAGTTAGCGTAGCTTTTATCATTCTCAGCATTTGCTCGGCCCTCTACATTTCCCTTGCTGGGTTAAACTATCTTCGATTCTTTCCGGCCCTAGCCCAAGTCGATTCGCGAGTTGTAAACGTTATTTTTGTGAATGGTTCGAATGCCGTCTCTCTGTCGTCATTGGTCACTGTCGACAATCCAACGGAATACTCAGGCTTTCGGATACAGGACATCACCCTCGGCGTCTACTTTGTCCATCCAAATGCAACGGGCTTCCAGATCTTGGACATGGGACTCCTATTGACTCAACCGCTCAACGCTCCCTTGCAACCCCACTCCCAAGTGGCCAGTCAGCTGACTTTCAGACTAACAACTGAAGAAGGAGTTTCGATCATTCGCTTTAACCGGACGTATTCCGGAGATGTCTTAGCCCACGCTCTCTTGACAGTCCACCTCTTCACGTTTCTCAGCTCGGTAACGAGCCTAACGAACTTAGAGAGTGAAGAAGATCTTCATTTATCGTAACCTTTTCCGCGTTTGCCCCAAAGCTTAATTCGACCAGTCCGAAAAAGGAGCTTGGTTTAGACCTAATGCCTGTTCTTGAAGTCCAGGGGCTGACCACGCACTATCGTACTGTTAGAGGCTGGGTCAGAGCGACTGAAAACGTAAGCTTCAATGTAGAGGCCGGGGAAGCTTTGGGGATTGCCGGTGAGTCAGGATGCGGCAAGACCACCGTCGCACTATCTCTCCTAAAGATACTACCATCAGGCGGAGTCATTCGGAAGGGCAAGATAATCTTTGACGGAAAGGACCTTGTTCCTCTATCAGAAAAAGAGATGAGAAGTATTCGTTGGAAGGGTATATCCATAGTGTTCCAAGGCGCTATGAACGCGCTCAATCCCGTGATGAAGGTAGGCGACCAGATAGGTGAAGCGATCCAGATCCACGAGTCGGAAGTATCTGCGTCAGACGTTAAGGAGAGAGTCTCCAAGCTTCTTGAGACAGTCGGTATCGAGCCTTCTAGGGCCGATAACTATCCGCATGAGTTCAGCGGTGGAATGAGGCAGCGGGCCCTGATAGCGATGGCTCTCGCGGCCAATCCTAGTATGCTGATAGGTGACGAGCCTGGAACTGCTCTAGATGTG
>VBBR01000109.1 GCA_005881615.1 Candidatus Bathyarchaeota archaeon | reverse complement strand
CTGGAATCCCCTTCGCGGCTGTATCCAGCTTCGTCATCCTCTTCGTCATCATTTTCACCCTGTTGTCCGGGTCTTCTTCGATGTGTCCCGTCTCATCATGCTCGTCTCCGGTGTTCCAGAAACGATAGCCTGGCATTCCGAGAACTGCTCTCGGCGAGACCCCGTCCTCAGTGAAAGCAAATCTTCTGTACGGCTCAGCCTCACCATTTCCCTCGTGGTCTCCCTGGATCAGTTTTCCCCTTTGAATTGGGACTAGATCGCCTTTTGGTGGCGAAATGGTCATGCTGTTGTTCGCTAGTCCCTTGTCGATCAGGTGGATGCTTGGCATCTGGAATCGTTCTGCATAGTTGAAAATCCTGATCGCGTCGTAGAAGCTTTCTTCCATGTCCCCTGAACATAGTACGATTCTCGGAAACTCTCCGTGGGCGGCGCTGAGAATGAACTTCAGATCTCCCTGCTCGTGTCTCGTCGGTTGTCCCGTCGCTGGGCCACCTCTCTGGTAATGGGTTATGACGAGCGGAACCTCGTTCATTCCCGCCCATCCCAATCCCTCGACCATCAAGGAAAAGCCTGGACCCGACGTGGACGTTGCGGCTCTCGCTCCGGTCAACGCAGCTCCAGTCGCCATGGTTATGGCCGCGATCTCATCCTCTGTCTGCGTCACTAGAATCGAGCCTCTTTGGCTCGGATTGTTTCCCCCCGAGATATCGAAGTTTCCGTGCGACTCTAAGAACTCGCTCTCGTCAGCAGCAGGAGTTATCGGATAATAGGTCTGGACCCGGCAACCGCCCACCAGCTTCCCAAGTGCAACTGCTTCAACACCCATGAGCAATAGCCTCGGCTGGTTCTGAATAGGGTGGAGCTGGAATGGAAACGGCTGTTTCAACTGGGACTTCGCGGCGTCGTAGGCGAGCTTTGCACCTATCTCGTTCATGTCGACGGCTTTCTTCTTGCTGGCGAAGGCTCTCTCAATGGACTGGTTGAGATAGTTCTCGTCAAAACCAAGGATTCCGAAAGAGGCTGAGACAGATAGGACGTTGACGATTCTTGAAAGCTTGCTCAGCTGGTGCTCTCCAATCTGGGCCGCCGTCTTCGCAATGATGTCATTGTAAGGTATCGAGAACAGGTTGACGCCTCTTCTCTTCGCCTCCTCAAGTATTCCGCTAACGCTTCCAGGCAAACCCTGCTTTGCCAGTCTCGCCTTGATCCTCAATACGACAGGAGTCTCGATCGAATCAATCTTATCGATCTCGACATTAGCAAATGTCGGATCGTACAGTATCCCACCGCCAGGAACTACTTCTTCTGCGTGGCGGATGAGAGTCTCCGCGTCGAACGTCGCTAGGACGTCCACATTGTTTACGTGGGACCTGATCTTGTCGCTGTTTACTCTGACTTCGAAGTAGCTGTGGGGCCCTTTGATACTGGAGTAGTATTCTCTAAGCCCGAACGTCCAGAGCCCACCCAGCACGCATGCTCCGGCGAAAATGTTAGCTGATGAATCGACGCCACTGCCCTGCGGGCCTCCCGTCATCCAGGACAGATCGTTGACCTTGACACTTGCGCGACTCATCATCTTAGCCCCCCGTCGCCTTGTTGTGTCCGACGGCGCATTCACAGCCCTCGGTTTCCGCGCAATAGGGACATGCGCACTGACAACTGTCTATTTCATAGTTGCAGTTTGGACAAGCGTACATGTCGATTTCAGCGGTCAGAACAGTCTCCCCCGCTCACAATCCGTTAGGAAAGCTTGGTTCGACATAAGGCTTCACCCATACGACTCTAGCCCGAACGCGGAATTGACCCTGAAAGTTCGCAACACAGAAAAGGTCTTCCATATCTCCAAGCAATTGATTTCTCTGTTGAGATTCAAACGACGTCCTGAACGGCATTGCGATTTACGTATTGCAGATGAATCCACTCAAGGCTCCCCTGGATAAGTAATCTGTGTACCTTCGACACGAGCCCATTTTGTCAATGTGTGTTTGGATCGAGTTTTGATCGTCATGATGTGTTCTACCTGAAGTCCGCGGACCCATAGTGCACCAGCGATCAACCACCGATGGCATCGCCAAGGCAGAACCTCGGCACACATAATGGCAACCTGATCTTCTTGAGCTAGCCCAACCAGTTGGTCGATGCCCTCCACGAATTCTTGCGTTTGCATGTAGTCCGCGAATCCTCTGAAGGAGGAGTTCCTCCAACCCATGTTCGGGGAATCTGCCCTGGGATGACGCAAGCCACCCAGTTGCTTCATTGGAAATGTAGTCTATGGCCAGATTCCTTCAGGCTCTCGGACAGTGATTCTTGGTTGAATTGTGGGTTGTGCCTTGACCGTGGGATTGTGCGGATATCGACAATTCGCGTGACGCTATGAGCTCTCAGGATGTCGAGGAAACCCTCTAGCGTTCTGGTTGAGTGTCCGATGGTTAGAATTAGCACCGAGGACACACTGAGGATTTGTCTGAACGATTTAGACTACTGTTTATGGAACCTTGGAATATCCTTCACATAGAAACAGTCATCTACTCTCAACAACAACGATACTAGCTCGTAGGCCCTGTGAATGTTAGCCCTATTTACGGAGCCAAGCTCGATGATGCTCGCATCATACATGTCGACGCATCCATGTTCTCCAACACCCATTGCCTGCTTACCATTGGCGTGATGATTGCGGAGTTGAATCATCATGTCAATAGGATCCAGACCGTAGTTGCATGAGAGACATTCGGGGATTTTTTCTAGAGCGTCAGCGAATGAACCAATCACGAATTGATCTCTTCCCTCAAACGTTAGTGCGTATATTCTAAGTTGTGAGGCTAGCTCGACGAGGATCGCGCCTCCCCCAGGTACCACTCTCGGGTTCGAACGCGAATGCTTCAAGATGAGAAGCGCCCTCTTCACCGTTTTTTCCAACTCCTGGACAAGTTCGGGGCTGCTACCACGAAGCAAGAGCGTGGCGCCTCGATCGCAATAAAGAACTACGATGTCATCGGGTTTGATCTTGTCGACTTCGAGCTTCCGCGCAAGCCCCAAGTCTTCTTTCTCAAGCTGGTAAGCGTCACTGATGATGGAGCCACCTGTTGCTTTTGCTGCGGCTTCGAAATCCCGGTAGTCTACCATTTGCATAGCGAATATTCCTTGTCTGCTAAGTTGGTCTGACAGTCGGTCGTCCATTTTGGATCGGCAGATCAAGACATTGGCTCCAGTCATATTCACCCTGTCAACTAGCAGAGTCCTAAGTCGGTTCTCTCCCGATTTGAATTGCTGAATCTGTTCGTGGCTTGTGATGTTCAGCTTGACCGAGAACGGGCCTTCGTCTTTCGACCTCAGCTCTAGGCGTTTGATCTCCAGCTTGGTTAGGAACGCGATCTTGGGCCCGTCGATCCAGTCTGGCATGCTTGGATGTGCTTTCCCCTGCTTGACTATGACTCCGCGCACTAGCTTAGAATCGTTCGTCTGCGCTCCAGGCTTTGTTACAATCCGTATTCTGCTGACGTCAATCGTTCCATCCTCCGTTATCTGGCTAATGGCCTCAGATAGATCGCTTCTTAATCTCCGGCTGAGCAGTTGTCTTCCGCAATCAACTACTTCCAAGAGACGCTCCTCAAGATCTTCCCCAAAGTTCTTGGCGATTTCATTAATGATCACGATCGATCTTTCGGCTGCTTTCAGATAGCCATCAAGGATCGTATTGGCGTGGAAGCCAACCTCAATCAGTTTGTCAGCCTCCGTCAGGAGTGCTGAGACGAGAACGAGAAGAGTAGTGATTCCGTCGCCGGTGTGTTGACGCTGTATCTTTGCTGCTTCGGCGAGAGTCATTATCGCCGGGTACTCAATACCCAACTCGTCGACTACATCGAGGGGGTCCTTGGTGACCTTCATCACCATTTCCGGACCTCTGTGATATGTCACAAGTTTGTACGCACCCTTAGGGCCAAGGCTGCTTCCGATCTTGAATGCGGCCAACGATGCAAGATTCAGATTCTGCCTCCAAGCGTCCTTCCCACTTAGTCTTCCCCGGTTTTTCTGAAGGATCTGCGGAGTTGTAGGAAGAATCTGTTGAGCCACAGCGATCTTGCCTAACCGAACATGTGGCGGCTTCTCTTCACGGCTTCATGGATCTTCGATGCACGATCCATCCAGCCCAGACCAGTGTAGATTTCGCTTTTCATCTTAAGCGGGACTATCGGCACCTTCACACCCACTACGTAGATGTAGTCCGGTTCAAAATCTAGTGGGTCTCCCCAATCCCAGTCTCCCACCTTGATCTGTAAGTCGCCGTGTACATCGAGCCGGGATCCATGAATATCAAATCGGGCGGTGTAGCTTTTGATCCGTACTTTGCGGAGTTTCAGGTCAACCTTTGCGTCTCTTTCTATCTCCCTCTCAACATTGAGAGGTGGTTCGATCTGATATCCGGCTAGATTTCTGGTTATCTCGTCGCATCCTTCCCTAGTAGTGAGTATTGCGATGTGATCTGGGTGTACGTTGACGCCCGAAATTACCTCTGCTACATCCCCTCCGATGGCCCACTTGTTCGTGCAGTCCATCAACGCTTTTCCTACCATGATTGTTGCAATGAGCAATGGTTTGCTGAGGACAACGAGTTCCTCTGGCTTGGGGATTCTACTCTCAATCTGAGGTAAGGAAACGTGCTTCGGCTTGTCGGATAGTCTCAGAGCCGGCATATTTCCCGTCCCTCGAAAGATTGAGAATTGTGCTACTATGGCAGGATACCAGGCGTTGCGAGTGCGAGGTATTGTTTGATACCTTCAGCGGCGCGATAGGACTGTGGACCGGCGACGTGTGTTCCAGAGGGAACATTGTCGCCGCTGGTATTCGTAATCTCTCCAGCGCCGAATATGTTGAAAACTGGATTTAACACTGGCGACCAGCATTGGTTCCATTTGTTCCACACAGAGGTGTTCGGGTCCTGACCGATTCTGCACCCTCCTCTCAGGTGGTGACCCCACCAGTCGTTGTGAGTGCTACCTCCAGGTGGCACAGGACTGCCTATCGTGACGTTTTGTGCGCCCATTTTGGTGAAGATGTCTTTGACCTTGTTGACGAGATATATTGCTCCGTTGTATGTGTTGGGCGTCCAGTCGTAGGTCAGCCTTGCCAGCGGGTCTCCATAGATGTCCGTATAGTGAGGGTCAAGATCGATGTAGTTGTCCGTCGTGGGCAAGTCGTGAGCGAAGGGCGTCGAGCTCAAAGTCGTTTTTGTCGGCAGATACTTGTCCTTCTGAGTAGCTTTGAACGTGCCTCCCATGCTCGCTGACGAGACGCTCCCTGCGAACGTAATATTTCCCGGCCCTCCTCCTGGATACCCTCCTGCACCGACCTCAGTTCCTCCGATGAAGTTCAGATTCGTGTGGTCGAAGTTATCGTCCATCAGATCATAAATGTCTACACTACCTCCGCTGCCGTTGCCAGCAGGATAGGCATTGCCGCCATTACTAGGAAGAGTTCCAGACACGTTGGTTCCCTTGTAAGGGAGATAGCCGTTGGTAAGGCCTCTCCCCACTGCGCCTGAGACGGAGGCAGGAACTGAATTCCATATGTAGGGTGCTCCGACTCCTGAGAGCAGCATAATCCTGATCATGTTGTAACCCCACATTCCATTGAAGAAGACCTTACCAGGTTGGATGTGCACGTTTCCTTGCGGATCGTAATATCGAGCAGCGGTAACGAGTCCGCTTGCGGGATCAGTGTCCAGACGGAAGATGAAACTGTTCAGTACCAGCGTGAAGTTTGAACTTTTCATGGCTGCGGGGATAGTTCTGTATGCAGCGTTTGCCTTCGCTCCGGTTTCGCAAGCATAGTCGCAAGGACCACCGCAATAGCCGTCGAAGACGCACGGATTGACCGGTACGCCGTACTGGTTAATGTAAGGCTGTGACGCAAGAGCGCTCACGTGAGGAAAGGGATGATACCCGAGGGCCTGTGTCGCTGTTTGGAATAACTGTCCGACGGGAGTGAGGGGCGAAGGAGGTAGCGGATAGTTCTGGCTCATCCAAGGATAGCCCGTGTCAGACGGTTGGTTGGTTGCACTCCCATTGTAGTCTCCACAGAGTCCATGAGCCTTCTCCCACTCCACATAATATGGCTCGTACTGGGCGTAAGTCAAGGGCCAGTCCTCAAGGTCGCTATGTGGATTGACACTGTCTAGAAATGACTGTCCGTACCTGGTGACAGTCGACGACTTTTGGGTATACCCCCACGGTCCCTGGCGTCCCATCGTTCCGCCGTAGTGCTGGGCGGCGCCGCCTACTCCATGCCCGAGCGCATGGTACTGGATCGGCATGGTGTATCTTCGCACGGGCAATGCGAACTGTTGGGGGGTGTTTCTGATCGTGGCCGATTGGAGGGGAAGCGGGCTGTCATATTTCCGCCCCAGCCCAACTCCCCATTCATCATATTTCGTTGTAGAGAAGTCGTTGACGTAGTCCCAGTATGGACCCTTGGTTATCGCGACGACTTTGTAAGTTAGACCTGGAAGGGTTAGCTCGGCTGCTATGACACCGCTCATGTAGCCTACGCCTAGGATCACTACATCTGCGGCTGGCTCCGTAATTGTGGTTGGCATTTCTAGGAACTCCCAGACGCTTGTTGCTGATATTGCGCGAGGCTTGCTGGCTTGAGCCTTGTTGGCGTAGTCGCGACCATGAGAGTTTTCTGGTCTTTGCCCTCGCCGTAGAAATTGCCGAAATTGACCCCGTTGAATCCCGTGTATGTCCACCCGACCATGTTCTGGTTTCCTCCGTAGATCGGGTCCATCAGGAATCCGGCCCAGGTCATGAAAGTAAACTCATACGCAAAGTCCGACGGAAGGATCTTGCCGAAGCTGGTCGGCTTGTTACCCCAGAGATCCTGCAGGAGCAAGAGTTGGTTCGCTGATGAGAGAGTCTCGAAGTTCCCTCCGTAGGCGCTGTTAGCGTAAGCCTGAAGGGCGATTAGTCCAACTCTCCAAAATTCTCTAAGGTTCAAAGGATACTGGTAATTGGTGCCCGCACCAACCCTAACCTTCGGAGAACCAGCCGAGTAGGTTTGCGTTCCCACTGTTATGGGACCAGTCTGGGCTGGTGGCACAAACGGTCCGTCCATAAACATGTTGGCGCTCTGTCCATAATCACCCGCTAGCGCTCTGTCGATGAAGTAGATCACACCGGCCTCTTTCGCTCCAGGATCCGTATCGGTGGGAATTATTGTCTCGACTATCTTTTCTAGGAGAGATTGCTCAGTAATGCTGAGGCTAACAAAGCCAACAACCGTGTTGACTCTTGTTTTCAGGTTGGCGAGTTGCGTATTGGCATTATTCAATTGAGTCTGCATCGACGAGTTTTGGTTCCCAAAGAGTGGAATCTCGATCGCGGATGCTGTCACTGCACTTGCTGCAGCTGCTAATCCGAGTTTGAGAAATTCACGTCTGGTCTGGTCGACCATTCGGGATCGGATTGACCCTGGCCCACTCCTATTTTAGCTAGCACCATCTCAAAAGGACGGCAAATTTTCACTTATGAAAGCTTATTTTCTCACTGATTGGCCCACTATTCTCTGTGTTGTAAGTTGGATACCACTCCGCCAAAGAAAATGAAGTATGCTGACCTTATTGTCCCGATCCTGATCGTGCTTGCGATAGGCGCAGCGATCGGCGTCGCGGGGCTCGGAGTATATCAGCTGAGCACAGGTTCTCCTATCTTCGCATTTTCAAACTCGAACTCTGGAGGCAGTACGGTAAGCGTCTCGATGCCGAAAGGAGTTGGAAGTACGCAGGGCCTCAACTATGATCCAGCAAGCGTAAGTGTCGCGAAGGGAGGTAGGGTAACCTGGACTAACAACGATCCTGTTCCTCACACAGTGACTTCCACGAGCGTTCCTTCTGGGGCAAGTAGCTTTGACTCTGGGAATATGAATCAGAACGCGACCTATTCGGCGACCTTCGCGGTCGACGGCACGTACCAGTACAAGTGTACGTACCACCCATGGATGCACGGAACAGTTGTCGTTACCGGATAAGAAGTCAGAACCTTCCACCACTTGCGCCATATCTCGCAAGTATCTTTAGCGATTTCGAGAGACGATCGTTGCGGCCACCTAAGGGCTAACTTCAATACGAGACGCGATCTCCATGAAAGAGATGCGGCGGCGGGTTCTGATCCTGGCGATCGTTGTCATTGCGATTGTCGTAACGGCGACGGCTGGCTACATCTATGTCGGTTCATTGTCTTCAGCCAAGCCAATTGTAACAGTTATCAGAATACCGAAGGGCTCCTCAACCGAGCCCACAGGGTTT
This sequence comes from Candidatus Bathyarchaeota archaeon, assembly GCA_005881615.1. Lineage (GTDB taxonomy): Archaea > Thermoproteota > Bathyarchaeia > 40CM-2-53-6 > 40CM-2-53-6 > 40CM-2-53-6. The sequence goes on along the minus strand of VBBR01000109.1, from coordinate 23,425 downwards.
AGTGTAGCGGATTTTCAGACCAACTTCGTAAACGGTACGTACCCTTTTCCCGTTAACGTCACTGTAACAATTGGAGTCAATAATTCGATAGAATGGGTGAACGACGATACAGTGGGTCACACGGTTACCGCTCTCGTAGCTCCAGCCGGAGCTTTGAAATTCAACTCAGGATTGATCTCCGAGGGAAAGTCTTTCTCGGTAACCCTAAACGTACAGGGGGTTTACAAATACACTTGCGCCTGGCACAATTGGCTCGCTGGGAAGATAACCGTCAATTCTCCGTAGATCTTAGACAAACGGAAGAACAATCCCTACTGAAGCACCACATCAACGCGTGCAATTGTCATCTAGTCCAAAAAGACTTAATGGATGCTACAGTCAACCGGTTTCGGAAGTGCTAGAATATTTCTATGTGGTCGTCTGGAAAGCCCAGCTTCACTAATTCTGCTTTGATTCTGGCGCGATGGTCGCCCTGCAACATTATCACGCCTTCCTTTGCTGTCCCACCGGTTGCTAAGCGTTCTTTGAGTTTGTGAGCGACCTCTGCTAGGGACCTTCCAGTTTTTGGTAGTCCTTGTACGACTGTTACTGGTTTTCCCCATCTGCGGAACTCGACTCTTACCGTGAGATGAGTTTCACTTTTGTCTAGTTCTTTCAGTGCGCTGTTGAAGTCGAATCCTTCACTCAATCCGGTCACTCAGGACTGTTTCGATCAAGCATTAGTTCTTTTCGGCGACTTCCAAGAACCTGTTGAGATAGTCTGTGAGAAGCTTTCGATACTGATCTCTAGTCGTGTTTTCTTTCAGATTGATCATTAGGTCCTGGAAGTATGGGAACTGACTTGACGCCGCGGGCGGCATTCGTGAGAGAAATCTCTTGTTCGAATCCGCGGCCTTTCCATTGGTATCCTTTATACCGTGTCTCGCCATCTGGCCGAGTGCTCGAGCATTATGGACCATTACTGACGCGTTCACCCAACGGTCCCTTTTCGAATCACCAGACTCGATAGGCTCGTCTTTTACCCAGTCTTGTAGGAAGCTGCTAATCTGGGCTGAATCGAGTATCTGATTCTTCCTTAGGACCTTCATCGAAATATCGTCAGCGTACAAGTCCTGAATATCATTCAGCAAGTCATGAACGATCTTCTGCCGATAGTCATCCGACAAGCGTTTTGTGTCAATCTTCTCAATTGCCTGTTGGACTACTTCAGCGTCGTGAGAAACGTGATTATTCTCCATCCTGTAGATGTGTGACATTTCGTGAACTATCAGGCCTTCAAGCATTCCTGAACCGACCGAGCCACCTGATACGACTATTCTGTAGCCTCTGCCCAGTGGCATACTATATCCCATGAATGGAAGCTTAGGATCGATTACAATCTTCACGTCGCTCTTGAGGCCAAAGCCCGATTCCTTCATCATGCGAGACGCGTTCAGGAAGGCCTTTCTGACAAGTTCACTGTTCGCGCTATCGCTGGTCGGAGCGGAAGTCTTGGCTACATTCATGTTTCTTCTCGCAGACACTTTTATTTCTCCTACAGTCCCAGCAAGTGGTCGATAGAAAAGATTCCGCTGCCAAGTAGAGCCAGGGCAAGCGCTGCCAAGAAGAGTGTAACATCGATCTCATACCCACCCGCATACTTTTTCTTCACCTTGCTGAGTGAGAACCATGTTGTTGAAAGCATCCATAATGCTGAAAGGACCGCGACAATTGGCGTGAGTACTCCTAGAATCAATGCTATTCCACCGAAGAACTCCACGAAGCCACCGAGGGAAATCATGGCTGCCGGCATTCCCTGGCTCTTCAGCCAAGCGCCGCCTTGCTTTCTTTGAGCGGTAGTCAGTTTAGGATATCCGTGAATGATGAACAAGGTTCCAATCGCCAGTCTTAGGATGAGTGAGGGCAGGTCGGGAGAGTTTCCGAAGAGGGTTTGAATCATGTCTCTCCAGGGGGACGGTCTATATTATAAAGTAGGTAGTTATCTGCTACCAAGTAGGTTACTGCAAGTATATCAAGTCAAGAGAGCTTGACTATTGCAGAAAAAGATGCCGAATCGTAACCGCAAACTCCTAGAGGTAGAACATCTCGCCTATCTTCCCGCGACCCGCGCATCTAGCACCGATAGAACCCAAGACGACCTTTCCATGTTAGTAGCGTGTCTGGAGGAAGCTTAGTGAGAAGCGCGGTTGGCATCGACGACATATCCGTCTACATCCCTCGACTATACCTAGAGTTAGCCGACGAGAGTCGGCCCGAGAAACCAACCGAGTTCTCACTGTCCAGAAAATCTGACCCTTCAAAATATCTTCATGGTATAGGAATCGCCAAGATGTCCATTCCGGACACTTATCAGGACAGCGCGGTTTTGGCTGCGAATGCAATCCTCGAGTTAATGGATAGAAACAACGTTCACCCGGCTAGCCTAGCCAGAATAGACATAGCCACGGAGACCGGGGTAGACGAGTCCAAACCTGTCGCGGCCTACGTTCACGGAATGCTGGAACAACGATACGGTAAAGGATCTCTGAAGAGAACCTCAGGCGTCGAGTACAAATTCGCCTGCGTGAGCACTGCCGACGCTCTGGAAAGTTCACTAGATTGGGCATGGGCAGGCAGAAGCAATGGTAGAAACAGCATCATCTGCGCTACCGACATAGCTAGATACCCCCTTAGCAGCCCCGGAGAACCGACCCAGGGGGCGGGGGCGGTCGCCTTGCTGGTTAAGGAGGATCCTCGGTTGCTGACTATCGACCCGGTTATAGGAACTCACATGGAGGACGAGGATGATTTCTGGAGACCACTGTTCTCGACCACGGCGGTCGTCCACGGAAAGCATTCCGAGAGATGCTACCTCAGAGCCATGGAAGGCGCTGTTGACGACTGGGCGGAGCAAGCGGTCGCCTCGGGCATCATAAAAGCGGGACCTAGCGAATCTCTGGTAGATCACGTGGGGCCAATGTCCTTTCACGTTCCTTACCCGAAAATGGCTGAGAAGGGATTTGCCTATCTGCTGAGACATTTTTGGCGAGGTCTTCCTCGCTGGAAGAATATTCTAGGAGAGATCGGCGATGAGCCTAGGATGGACAGCTACAAGACAAGGGAAGAATTCGAGAAAGCAGAAGCTGATTACATGAAACGGTTCATGGAGACACATCAGTTCCAGACGGAGTATCTGGACAAGGTGGCGGACGGACTTGTACACGCTAGGGAGAGCGGCAACAGCTATTCCGCCTCGGAGAAAAGCTGTCTATCAATGCTGTTAGAGACCAAGGCGACAAGGGGAACGGATCTCGCAGGGAAAAGAGGAGGGTCTGGAAACTATGGCAGCGGATGCAAAGCGAAAGCGTCGAGCTGGACTGTTCAGGAGGAATGGGCGACCATTGCAAAGAAGTTTGGTCACGCCGAGAAGCTACGTCATCGTCGATCACTGTCTCTCGCTGAGTATGAAATTCTGCACGAAGGAAAACCGTTTCCAGATGGAAGAAAGTTTGTCGCAGAACCCGAGAACGAGTTCGTTCTAGTAGACGTAACCTCTCAAGGCTATCGACATTACAAGTTCGCTGACTGAAAGCTGAATCGACCGACGGCACCTCTCGAATTACTATGGTCAAGTGTTCACGGTTTCGAACCGTTCTTCAAGGGAGACCCACAAAGATGACTGATTATGAGCGTGCTTGGGGAAGAGAGACCGATCGGAGAAGACGAGCTCGTACTTGTTTTCAGGCCGCCCGAGAACCCTTCGGCCCAAGTAGCAACTGATATTCCCTTCAAGGGGCATAGAGTCCGAATTGAAGAGCTACTAGAATGGTTCAAGACTCTCAAAGTGGACTCTATTGAGCTCTGGATCGAGGGCGCAAGAACCCGTGGAAACAAGACGGAACTCTTTCTCTCGACAGAGGGCAAGACAGGGGCGAAGATCACCCTCAAGCCACGGCTTGAGGACGAATCAAAAGGGTCAGCTCTTGACCGCATCAAAAGCTCTTCTCCCCTGAACACACCGGTAGAATCACTGCCGATCATAACTGAGAAGTCCGCGGCGAAACAAACTCAAGAGCTAGCAAATCCTACAGACTCGCCTGTCACCGCCTTCTTCTCTCCCAAAGGAGGAATTGAACAAGAGATTCTCACCAGAATAGGCGGAGCGATGGAAATCATCGAGATAGCTGCTTACGCATTCACAAACGAGAACGTCTCAAAGGCCTTGATCGACGCCATCAAGCGGGGAGTCAAAGTTTCCCTGGTCATGGACAGATCCCAGACAAAGGGTTCCCAAGCGTCACTACATGACGAGTTGGAGAAGGCAGGAACCACGATTCGGCTGATCTCTCCGCCTGGAGGCATCATGCACGACAAATTCATCATAGTTGACGGCAAGAATGTCGAGTGGGGAAGCTACAATTATACCGGCCGAGCAGAAGATGCGAATTTCGAGAACGCCACTTTCTTATCCGATACTAACCTTGCCCAACAATACCACGCAGATTTTGCGACCATTTACAACCAAGCGACTCCTGAAGCTCAGGGGCTGGGACGCCCCGTGCGACGATTCTTGAGGAGACTAAAGACGCCCTTCAAACTTAGAGGATAACGCTCTACAATAATTAGAGAACCCATGCGGCGACTGTTGAGAGAGCTTCAAGACGTGGTAATGATTCCCAGATCAAACTAAGTTCGCCGAACGGCCATCGCCTCAGAAACCGCCGCTCTTCTTAGAACCGGGTATCGCGATTGGAACTTTCGAAGAGAGTATGGCTGACGGACATCTGACAATTAATCACTTTTCACGGTCCATTTGGCGAGCGGGTTAGTCTATCGATCAGTGGGGATGCGAGAGCAGTTACAAGAACTGCTAGACCCGCTACAGGGTAGAGCTGGGGACCTACTAGTCCGGCATCAACTCCTGTCTTAGCTAGCACTAGTGAGAACTCTCCTCGCGGAACCAGAATGGAACCGACTAGAATGGGACGTTCGATCCGAGCAAGGTGCGCTCCGAAGAATCCTCCAGCAAGTTTCCCTAGAACTGCCCCGGTTAAGATGACGACGAGGGGTAGGCCAACGGATAGTGCACTCGACGTGTCAATCAGGGTCCCCATTGACAAAAAGAAAAACACGATGAAGGCGTCCTTAAGGGGTAGAATTTTCTCTCTTACATACCTCGATTGCTTGACGGGAAGAAAGAATCCGACCAGCAGAGCCCCAATCGCGGGGGAGAAACCGAGATAGTCCGAAAGTACTCCGAACAGGAAACCGAATGACAAGGCGAGGAGAAATGCGACCTCCCCGATCTCCAGCTCATACTGGCTCACCTTGTTGATCAGTCTTGGGCCTATGTACCTCCCAAACCCGAAACTCGCGATAAACAAGAAAAATCCCTTTGCCGCGATGAGTAATAACCCTGATGCCTGAAGTTGGCCTCCCCCTGCAAGCTCAGGCGTAAGGAAGAGCAAGAAAACGGCAATCACATCCTCCACTACCATCACCATCATTAGCGCCGTGAAATTTTCATCATGCGCGGGGTAGCGATCGAGGTTCAATTTCGCAACAATAGCCGTGCTGCTGAGCCCAAGGACAGATCCGAGAAAGAGTGCCGTTCCTAGATCCCATCCCGAGGACAAAGCCGTCAATACGCTTACTGCGAAAGCAGTGAGAAACTCGACCGTACTTAGAACGAAGACCCTAGATCCGACCTTTCCAAACTTTCGCGGGTCAAGTTCGAGTCCCACGACGAACAGGAGCAGTATTATCCCGAGAGTTGCGAGGAAATCGATTGCTGTTGTGTCACGAATTAATCCGAGACCAAAGGGTCCGACGAGCATCCCTGCGACTAGTTGGCCGACAATCATAGGTAGGCCGAGCCGGTAGAAGAGAAGACTGACGAGAAGAGCGGCGGCGACGGCGATTCCCACATCCAGTAAGAAAGCTGTCTGCAAGAACGGGCCTCGACTAATCACACCTGAATAGCTAAAGCACTTTCTCAATAGAAACTTGAGTCTCAGAACTAATGATTGAGATTCTAGCTCCACTCCTCCGAATGGTTAACTAGTTGCTACATTCCGTCTCGACCTTGCCGGGCCCGTAGTCGAGCCAGGACCAAGACGTGGGCCTTCGGAGCCCAAAATCGTGGGTTCGAATCCCACCGGGCCCGCTTACCCCTTTCCCCCGACTATGCTAATCGATCAAGCAGTCGGGGGTTTCAAAACTGTCACCCAAGGATGGAAGTACCCTCTTTTTTCGTTCTATCGAAAAGCCGATCTTTCGGGCAAATGGCAGTAGATCCATGGGTGAAACACGCATTACGTAGCAGTCTCTTCGCCTTTTGTAATTTCTGCCCGTATGCGGGTCCTTGAGAATCGAACCAGCTCTGTGCGTGACACGCGGTATGCTCGTTGAGATTCCACTCTTGGCAAGGAGTTTCCTCACGTACAGCAGGAGACTCAGATCGGTGTTAGTCATTGTAAGATTGCGACCTGTTATAGAACCCTCGCCATCGAACAAGGCCTTAAGAAAAGAAAACCTGCACCGTGGAGAATGCTCAATGTGATTTTTCAAATGTTTCCATGGCTTGCTCAGAAACCTATGCAGGAGAATACTGGAACCTTGGACTATCCACCTCTTCCTCTTCTCGCTCCATCGAACCTTGTAGAGGCTCGATTTTCCGAGAATCTTCGCAAGACATCTGCTAAACTCCTCGGCGAATTCATGGTTCTGTTACGCTGAGTAGCATCTCGTAATTGTATCCATGAGCGCTAAGATTCCCATCGCCCGCGATCACGCCGATCACATATGCAAGTTCTGGAGAAGCGACCGCGCGGAACTTGTTCTTTCCGCCCGAGGGATTATGGATTCCTCGGATCCATCCGCCTATCGAACCTTTGACAGCCGTATATGAGTGGACTCGAAGATTTCGGTTTGTATTTGTTGATAACTCATCGAAAGCTTTGCAAGCTCGAGGACCCGAGACCGCAACCTCACCCTGATGTCGAGGGGTAAATATTTCCGGATGCGAACTTCGTTTCGGACGGGTAACGATATACGGTTAAAAGGGGTGCTTCTTCCGGAGATGTTCGTAGTATTCTCAGTTAAGGTCACGCGTGCAGTCCTCATGTCGATTGAAGAAGCGGCTCGATGGGATACCTAGAAATGGAATCCTTGACCCCATATTTTGTGGGACAGGTTGACGAAAGTGATGTTGGCTACTCACTTCACCTCAAAGGAGACAAGGCCAGGTTCATGAGAAACTGTATCCCAGACTACATTTCAGTTTTTCGAACTCGACCTATGCAGAGTGGGTCAAGCAACAGCGAGTCAACACAAGCTTAGGAACTAACGCGAAAATTTCTAGGCGCGAGATGGCGATAGGCTCTAATCGGTGGTTCTGAACCGTTAGCTTGCATCTCACCGGGCCCCGCCATCACTGCTCATATCCCTACCAGATTACCCCCGAGAATTTCACTAACAGAATTAGTACTGTTGCAACTTCGGAAAGGGCCATGAGACTCGAACTTCTCTATACAATCCGCTTCTTCTATCCCAGCGGGAAAGGAAGAAAGGCCCCTGTCAGCATAGACCAAATCGGCAAACCTAGTAAGTGGATTACTCTCAACCGCTACAGAGTCTTGAAGCAGACCGGAGACATAGACATCCCTTAGCCTCTAGCCAGGTGATCGATGATCCCCGAAAAAGAAGACCGGAGAGTCGGGTCGAGTTGAGCCGCTAGTATGGCGAAGTGGGCGTCCAGGCGACGAGGGTCTCCATCGCCATGATTCCGCTGACACTACCCAGCTTCTCAACGGAAGTTTCCAGCAGCTCTTCTGGACTATAGCCGTGAAATGCGGCAAACACGTTAAACTCTCCAGGAATCACGTGGGCTTCGACAAAGTTTGGGAAGGTCTTGATCTTTTGTAAAATGGTCTTGAAGGTTCCCGTAACCTTTACCAAAGCGAAAGTGATAGGATCATCTGACTCGTCCTTTTTCGCGTTCGAGATTTTCTGTAGGGAAATCCCTGTCTGGGTAGACGTGATACCCTTGACCTTTCTGATCTTCTCGACGATATTGAAGACCTTGCTAGGCTCGTTGGTCCGCAGCTTGATCACGAGATCGAATCTGCCGGTCACTGGGGTGACTGACCCGACGTTGTTGATCTTTCGCAGTTGGCTGATGGCACGTGTTATTCCTCCCTTGACGTTAGCGAAGACCCAGCTGGTCTGTTCTGATTTCGGCACTTTTCCCACTAACGGCGTTGGCGGTGGACGCGCCTATTTTCGATGAAGCGTACCAGGAACGCTTGGTGCAGGTAACGTTAACCCGATACTGTTGAGAAAACTCGGCCCCTTTCCTGAAACCGTCACAGTCGATCTGAAAGGCGTTACTAGTTAACTTGGGTCTTCACCCAATCTTCCAGAAGCGTTGCTGCGCGGTCGAGCGTCTTGAAATATATCGCTCGACCATTTCTAGTATTGAGAGAACGATCTCCTCCGTCAACCATATGCAGCTTAGCCATCGGTCCTAGTTTCGACGTCAGGTCTTTCAGCTGTTCAGGCCGCGCGTTAGGGTCTCGGGTGCCCGAGATGAACATCATGGGCCTTGAGACATGGAATAGATGTTTGACTCCGAGCTCTTGCGGCTTTCCAGGCCTGTGGATGGGATAGCTGAAGAAGAACAGTCCAGCAACGTCTTTCCTACCGGGTTTGTCGACAACGGTATGAGATGCAACAGCTGCTCCCATTGACAAGCCACCTATGACCAGTTTTTCTGGGCTGTATTGAGATCGGACCTCGTCGAGAACTCTTCGGTAACATCCGACAAGAACTTCTTTTGAGTCCGGGGTTCTAGTGAGTCTCCATCGCGGCTCCATGTATGGAAAGTTGAACTTGACAGTAAGGAAGCCTCGCCTGGCCATTTCGACATGGAAGAATGTGATAAAGCGAGAACTCATTGATTTCCCTACCCCGTGGGCAATTACCAGAGCAGTGGGACTTGTTGCCCTTATCGTGGGGGAGGTTGCGTAGACTCCGCTGATCTGGTGGTTTCCGGTCCATGGAATCCTCTTGGTCTCGAGCTTTACTGAAGCAACCGGGGCTTTCAAGGCAGATCTCGAGTTGAGCCGTTCCGGGTTTGTATGGATAGTGTCGCCATTGGGGCGGCGGGGGATGGGATAGCTTAAAAAAGAAACAGATAATCATTTGGCTACAACCATGAATGAGACAACACTCTCCCTCAAGACGAACATGCGGAAACTCTGGGCAGACCATGCGATCTGGACCCGCCAATACGCTGTCTCAGCACTAGACAACGCACCTGACATGATGGCCGCAAAAGACAGACTCCTGAAGACTCCTGATAACATCGGCAACTCCTTCGTCCCATACTATGGCGATGGAACAGGCAGAAAACTCGCAGAACTCTTGAGAAAACATGTCCTTCTCGGGGTTGACCTCATCGAGTTCGCAAAAGCCGGCGACCAAAAGAACTTCGAGACTCAAGATAGCAAGTGGACCGTGAACGCAGACGAGATAGCCCGATTCCTGAGCCAGACAAATCCTCACTGGGCCAAGGACGACATGTTTGACCTCCTCCACCAGCACCTGACACTGACAAAGAAACAAGTTGAAGCACGACTTGACAAGAGATGGAAAGATGATGTCGCGGCCTTCGATGATGTCTTCACGGAGATCAACACCGTCGCTGACACGATCTCTCAAGGCATCATGAAACAATTCCCCGACAAGTTCTAGCCAAGACCAGAATTAGGTCCACCAACCGTTCCCTGACGACCGATGAGTACGAGAGGCACTGGAACTGGAACTCCCCCAAGCCAGAATCGAAACCTTCAGAATTGGAGCGGGTGCTCCGGATTTCGGGAATCTTCTCGGTGTTGACGGAGAACGCTACTCGCTTTCTTCCTTCCAGAACAAGAGACTGCTTGTTTTGTTGTTCATCTCAAACGGTTGCCCAACTGTTAAGGCCTGCCAGGATCGTATGATCAAGATCCAAAAGGATTACGGAGCGAAAAGCGTGCAGCTATTGGCTCTAAACTCAAACAACGCGTATCTTTCTCCCGCCGACACCTATGCTGAAATGGTCTTGAGAGTTCAAGAGAAAAGCTTCAACTTCCCATACGTCAAAGATGAAGATAGGACCGTTGCCAAAGCCTACGGAGCCATATGCACACCCCACGCGTTTCTGCTGGACGAAGAACGGAGACTCCGGTACATGGGCAGAATAGATGATTCTCGGAATCCTGAAAGAGTAACAGCCAGCGATTTGAGAAACGCGATTGACGATCTCCTCGGGAAGAGATCTGTTAAAGTATCCGAGACAACGCCTTTCGGCTGCAGCATCGTCTGGTAACTCCGCAAGGACGCTTTTTCTCGTGACCTTGTTTGAGGCAGGTCATGTCTACAAACGATTCACGCTTGCCAACGGAGAGAAGGTAACTCTGCGAGTACTTCGATGGGAAGACCTTGATGGTCTTCTCATGTTCATCAACAGCCTTGTCGAGGAGAAACGAGGAGACACAGAGTCATCCCTCTACACGGGCTTTGATAGAAAAGTCACACGCGAAGAAGAAGTCGAGTGGCTAGTGCAAACCCTAGTAGCAATAGAAGGAGAAAATGTCATCAATGTGGTCGCGGATATCAATGGAAAGATAATAGCAAATGGCGATGTGACGCGGGGCAGTTACAAAGACACGCGTCATCATGGACACCTGGGGCTAACTGTGATCAGTAAATACAGGGGACAAGGGATAGGACGCAGAATGATCGAGACGCTTGTCAGAGAAAGCCGCAGGGCAGGACTGCGGGCCCTTGATGCAGAGTTTCTGGCCGACAACGAGACAGCCCGACGAGCTTACGAGAAAGCAAGCTTCAAACAAGCGGGAATAATTCCACACAAAGTCTTCAGAAACGGAAGATACTTCGACGGCCTAATTATGGCCAGAGAACTATGATGGGAGTCTATTCTCACGAGAAAAGGCTTCTTCTTGATCTACCATTTTACAGGGTCTTGTGGTTTCTCCTGGCTCCTCCAGAGATAGAGGGTGGCAATAGAACAGTAGGGATGCCAATTTCTCGACAACTGTTCGAATTTTTCTCTTGACGGTAACTTTCTGAGCCTGTAAATTTTCTGGGCGGCCTTCCTCAGCCCAAGATCGTCAACTGGTAGAACGTCCGTTCGTCCTAGGACGAAGATGAGAAACATTTCCGCGGTCCATCTTCCGATTCCTTTCACGTCATCTAGTTCCTTCACAACTTCTTCGCTTGGGAGGTGAGACAATTTTTTCAGGTTCAGAACGCCGTTTTCGACTCTCTCGGATAAGTCTCGGATGTATCCGATTTTCTGTGGCGATAATCCGCTCGCGCGCAGATGTTTCTCCTCCGTGTCGAGATATTGGCGAGGTCGGGGAATCTTACCATCATAGATCTGTTTGAAACGATTGAGTATCGCACGCGCCGCGGCTCCGGCTAATTGCTGGAAAATTATCGAGCCGACAAGTGCTTCGTAGTGATCGTCGTCCAAACGAAACTCGTAGGGTCCCAAGCGGTCGATGATCTTTGCGAGTGCGGGGTCGTTTTTCTTGAGATGTCTCATTCCCCGCGCCCACTCTCGTTTCTCGGCCAGGTTAGCTTCTACCAATTTTTGGGCCAATCTAATCCTATTCCAAGCTTTGAATAGTGAATGTGGGTTGAAGGGGATTTGTCAATGTCACTTTCGGACAAGGATATCGCTTCTGCGATCGAGAAGGGAGAGCTGAGGATCGTTCCGCGTGGATTCAGGCTCAACCCTGCAGGAGTGGATTTACGGATTGATCGGGACGTTCGTCTGAAACCGAAACAACAAGTGCTTGTTGCTAGCATGGAAAGAGTCGAACTCTCGAATCGTATTGTCGGATTTTTACATCTTCGCTCGTCTCTGGCCCGTGAAGGATTGATTGCGAGTCTTGCTCTGGTGGACCCGGGGTTTCGCGGGCAGCTCACTGTCAGTCTCTATAATTCCGGAGACAGCGCGGTCAATCTCGCGAAGGGCGAGAGGTTCATCCAGCTCTCTCTGTTAAGACTTGGAAAGCCCGCGATCAACAAATACGCTGGCCGCTACCAGAATAGTACCGGAGTTGTTGCTAGTCGTCGCCAAGAAAAACGATCACACACACCGAAAATAATGGAAAGCGTTATACAGGGTACTCGTGGCTAAAGCGTTGATACAAGAAATGAAGGACACTTCACGCATTCTAGATCTCAAATACAAACTCATGACGATCGAGCTGCTCAACCTGGCCAAACAACGGTTCACATATCGAGAACTCTCCGCGATGGTTCACCTTCCTGAAACGGTTCTGAGCCGCTACGTGAAAGGACACGTCTTACCGACCGCACAGCGGGCCGAAGAGATCAATAAGACTCTGCAAAGATACATGAGCCTAGACAAAGAACTTCTGGAAAGAATTCACTTCGACGATGGAGGATATTTTGACAACACGGCGATCATCGGCGACACGATGTTGCTAGAACGCGCGGTCCAGCATGCAGTGGGCAAGTTCGCGGGAAAGAGAGTTACAAAGATCATGACGGCAGCGGTTGACGGAATACCTCTCGCGACTCTCCTCGCACACCGGCTAGGGGTTGGATTACTGGTTGCAAAGAAGGCAAGGGAGGTCGGGGTTCGAGAGTTTATCGAGGAGATTTTCGTACCGCCCAAGACCGCTGTCGTATTGAGCTTGTTTGTTCCGAGGGACGCGATCAAAAAAACTGACTGCGTGCTAATCGTGGACGACATTATCGATAGCGGCGAGACCCAGCGGGCGATGATGAAGATCATTCAGAAGGCAAAGGCGGAGGTCATAGGAATCTACGCCCTCGTGTCCATTGGGACTGATTGGAAGGCTCGGATAGAGTCGGCTGGAAACGTTCCCGTGGAGGTGGTGACCCCGGTTATCAAGAAGGAGCCTAAGGAGAGGGAAAGAGAGTCCAGAGAGACGAGAGAAGTTCGGGAAATATCCGCCTAGAACCTACTGTTTATCAGTAGAAAAGGTACAGTTGCGCGTGCCGTTTTCTCTCTTCGCAACCATTTCCTCATAGAGCTTTCCGCTAAAAGTTCGTGGAATCATTTCTCATATTCTTGAAGCTGATGTGCGGAAACGGTTTTTGAATCGAGTTTTTGAACCCGATTTCTGAACAGGCTTTGAAATCGAAAAAGTGAATTCTTAGGCCCCCCGGGGGGCTACTCAAGTCGCGTGCCCCGCCCTCCACGAAATCAGCCAAACATAGCCCGAATGTTCTCCGCCAAAGGCTGACCCACCACGCCACGATCGGTCACGATCCCGGTGACCAGTTCTGGTGGAGTAATGTCGAAGGCTGGGTTCAAAGCCCCTACGTTCCGGGGAGAAAACCGCCTACCTCCAATCAAGAGGACTTCCCGTTGATCCCGCTCCTCAATAACCACCCTAGATACATCGGTCACCAGATCCAGCGTTGACACGGGAGCAGCCACGTAGAATGGAACATCGTAGAACTTTGCCCCGAGCGCAATCGGCAAGGTCCCGATCTTGTTCGTAACATGCCCGGTGCCCAAGATCCTGTCCGCGCCCACGACAACCTTGTCCACCGCTCCCCGAGCCATTAGCTGAGCAGCAGCGCTGTCACAGATCAGCCGGACCGGAATCCCGTCCCTTGACAGCTCGAACGCGGTCAGCCTCGACCCCTGCAGCAACGGCCGCGTCTCCGTTGCGATCACAGACACGTTCTTCCCGTCCTCGACAGCAGACCGGACCACTGCTAGCGCAGTCCCATATCTCGCTGTCGCGAGAGACCCCGCATTACAGTGAGTCAGCACAGTGTCTCCATCCTCTATCAGAGGAGCTCCAAAGTGTCCGATTTTATGAGCGGCTTCAAGTTCCTCGCGAAGAATCGCATCGGCCTCTCGCCTCAACTCATCGCCCAAAGTTGCGGCCGAATCGACCCGGGAAGATGCTTTGAAGACGCGCTCGACAGCCCACCGGAGATTCACGCCTGTCGGCCTTGTCGATATCAGAGAATCCGCGGACTTGCGAAGCCGGGACCTCGCCTGACTCAAGTCACCGTTCCTGATCTTCAACGCGGCCAGAACCAATCCATACCCACCAACAACACCGATCAACGGCGCACCTCTGACCTTCATGGACCGGATCGCGGAAGAAACCTGGTCCACTGTCCGCATACGAACATAGACCAGCCTTCCCGGCAGCCTCGTCTGGTCAATAACCTCCAGCACCCCATTCTTCCATCTAACCGGTTCGAGAGAGTCTCGGCTTTTCCCAGGCATTTCTCAAAACTCCGTTTATCGCTCTCAATTGTTCGCATGCCTTTATAGACGCCTGCCCGCCGCTAGCGCTCTCAAATCATACCCGGGGTTGCTTTGTTTGATGACGACAGAAGTTCTCGACGCATTTCTCTCCAAGAACAAGGTCTACCTGAAAGAACCCGAGAAACTCATGGAGCTCCGCGAGAAGGCCTACGGAGCCCTGGCAGACGACAAGCTCTTCCTAAGCCCCTATGAGACATTCTATCTCGTGGAGAAACGAAGAGCCAGAGTAACCGACGAGAAGACAGCAAAAGAGAAGACGCTTCAACATCTCGTAACAAGATTGTCCGTTGGCAAGCCAACGATATGGACAAAGTATCTGGTATATCGAGACCTACGAGATAGAGGCTACCTGGTCCGAGAGTCCGAAGAAGGCTTCGACTTTGAAACCTTCGGAAAAGGAGCGACCCGACGACAAGTATCAATCGTCTTCGAAGGAGGAGAATCCACCCTCGAAAGACTCGCCAGACTCTCCGCCAAGGCAAACAAGGAGGGAAAAGATCTAGTGCTCGCCGTAATCGACAGACGCACAGACATCGTATATTATACGCTGAATACAGAACGGTTCGAAGGAAAATAGCTCCGCGATGGAGAAACACGGCACCGTGTCAGAACCACAATTCACCCTTCCACGGGGAATGAGAGACATTGAACCGGAGGAAATGTCACGCAGGATCTGGCTCACCGACAAGATACGACAAGTGCTCTGGAACTATGGATTCCAAATGCTCGAGCCCAGCCCTGTAGAAAACCTGGAAACTCTCGAGGCAAAATCAGGCCCCGCAGTCAGAGATGAAATCTACTGGTTCAAAGACAAGGCAGAACGAAATCTTGGGCTAAGATTCGATCTCACGGTAGGTATGACCCGGATGGTCGCGAACAGGTTCGACCTCGCAGAACCGATCAAGATCTCATGCATCGGCGGAGTATGGCGCTACGACGAACCCCAGTTCGCCCGCTACCGTTACCACACACAATGGGACGCTGAAATCTACGGAGTCGAAGATTCCTCGGCCGACGCAGAGATTATCGCGCTAGGCTCAGACATCCTAGAATCAGTCGGCCTCAAAGACCATTTGGTCAAGATAAGCAACCGAAAACTCGTCGAAGGCTTCCTGCGTGGTCTAGGAATCCAGTCCCAGAACGACCTTGACCATCTAATCCGAATAGTTGACAAGATGGGAAAAGTAGGGTCCGAACAGGCCGAGCGAGAATTCACCAGAGCCGGCCTATCCAAGGACAAGGTCAAGCGAATCTTAGGCTTCGCCGATATCGGCGGAGACCCGGACAAGGTCCTCGGAGAACTAGAGGGCAAACTTCCCAAGGGCGAGATGATCCACCAGGGTTTCAAAGAACTCTCCGGGACAGTGGATAGGGTAGCATCCCTCGGAAAGAAGCAAAAGGTCAAGATCGACCTAGGAATAGTCCGCGGAATAAGCTACTACGATGGAACAGTCTTCGAAGCCTACGATCGAGACGGAGAAGACGTGGGCGCAATCTTCGGAGGCGGGCGCTTCGACAAGTTATGCAAGATCTATGGAAAACGAGACATGCCAGCAACAGGTGTCGCAGGAGGCTTCGAACGACTCATGCTCTCTCTAGACCGGAAGGATCTGTTCCCTGACATCCAGCAACGCCCCCAGGTATTCGTGGCCACGGTCAACGAAACGGTCTGGTCCGAAGCCGTGAAAATCGTTCAACAACTCCGAAGTCATGGCATCAGGACTGACTACGATCTCAAACAACTCGGCAAACAGTTCGAGTACGCAGACTCATTGAAGGTAAGAGTATCTCTTGTCTTAGGACCCCGAGAGATCAAGGAAGGAAACGTCCGTCTGAAAAACATGAAAACAGGCGAAGAGAAGAACGTCAAGCTATCATCCGTTGTTGATGAAACCCAGAAAGCCCTCCAATGAGCAGATTTCTCCCCAGGCAGAAACAGAAAAACAGGACCGAATCCTCTTTTTCACAGAAAAGAAAAGTTTCAAGCCAAAACATCCGCCCTCAGCTTGGTATATTAGTCTCCAATCATCTTCTCAGCCCCCGTGGAACTAGTTGAGTTTTCGTTCAAGAACTCGTAATGTGAGACGGAGACGGGTCAGAAGAGAAACGAGAACTAGACTCATTCATGTTGCCGTTGCAGCTGGATAGCCAGCCGCAAAATGGTTCGACTGGTTACTCCCTGGGAGTTAGATCGTACATCTCGGGTGGATTCACTGGAAGAACGAAGTGGATGTAGCCGTATCCGTATTTTTCGTGGAATTGATCGCTAGCCTGGATACCTTTCTTGAAGGCCTCTTCAAATCTCCTCCATTCTTTTGCCCGAATCGCTTCACTCATTGGATGAAAATGTGTTTTTACGAATTCGTTCAAGTCTTCGGTGAACTTTGGCCTGAGGGTGGCGCCTATTCGGAAGAGGGCGATGACTTGGTTGAGCTGGTACTGTGCGAGCTTCCAGTTGAGCGCCTTGGCAGCGTAGTAGAGAACGTGAAACCTTTCTCCAACCTCCTTCATCAGGTGGGCCATCCCATGTTGAGCCTCGGCCAGCTGTTCGAGGCTAAGTTCACCGTGCTTGGTCCTAATCACAATCTTCTCGTCTGGCATGACGAGATTCTCGTCGAGAGTTTCCTTATAGGCGTAAGGTACCAAACTATTGCGTGAGGGGCGAGACAAGAATGTGGGTTGAGTTCAAGTGTCCGATCGCGGAAAAAGATCTTGCTGATGACAAATCCACGGCGAATTTCATAATTTGTAAAGAACCATCTCACGGAACCCTGAGGTTCTTCACCGGGGACGGTTGCTTCTTCACTAGCGACGAGAAGGTCGCTGAGGAACTCGCGAAGAGGAGAAAGCGTGTCCACGTTGTAGACCCCGCAGAAGTTTTTTCTGCCAGACAAGGCTGAGATTCAGGCGAGGACCATAGAGTCTAACGCGATTTCATTTGTTCTTAAGAATCTGTATCAGTCATTCCGCGAGAGCCGAGCAGGAAACACTCCGTGTTCTTCCCACCTGCGATTCTTAGGAACAATTAACTAGGATTCATCATAGTCAGCCCTTTGGGCCCGTAGCTCAGCCTGGATAGAGCGGCAGTCAATTCTCGGCCGATCCCCCTATGCCTTGGAGCGGGTTGAGCTGTAGGTCCGGGGTTCGAATCCCCGCGGGCCCGCTACCCCTCAAAGCATTCATCGAGAGTTCGAGGATTGTTAACAACCATCGAGCTTCCCTCGATTTTCTCTTTCTCCGCTCGCAATTCCGAGCGCTTCGCTAGTTCCAGAGATGACTCTGCTTTCTAGGTCAAGGATCCGCCATTTTTTCAGAGTTCTCTACACCTCGGTGATTAGCGATCCTAGCAGTCCGCCTAGCAATCCTAGGAACAGAGCAATCGGGAAGAACGCTGTGAAAGTGAAAGCGATGGCCAGATCTTCCGCGAGTGTCTCAGGGATGAGTCCTGTGAGCCCGGGAATTATTAGAGCCAGATAGGTCAAAGAGGCGGCGAGACTGTTGGAGACGAGAACTCCAAAGAGACTTCGACCGATGTTCGAGAGAACCAGGCCTGCCAGCAGTGACACTCCGAATATGCCAGCGTAGTAGAGGGCGATTCCCAAGATTGGCATGTTGGGTTTTGCGGCTGCTCGAGGAATGATTATCCCAGCGATAATACCTGTTAAGGCTAGGCTAGCCAGAGAGACTCCCCAACCCAAAACCACCAGTACGAATTTGACTCGGCTCGACTTCAAACCAATAGTCTTAATCCAAGACAAATGCAAGGACTGGTCGATCAGAGCTTAGTCAAATGAAGCTTCCGGCCGATAATAGAGTCATACTGGGCTGGGTCCTCATCTTCGTTGCAGCTGCTTCAGCAATTAATCTAGTAATTGTTGCGCGAAACTATCAACTTGCTTATCTCTCTCTTAATCGGCTGGAATTCACGGTCTCCAAGGTAACCCTTCAGAACCCATCCACTAGCATGGCAAGTATTGTTCTAGTGATTACTGCGAACAACCACGTTGATTTTGGAGGGTTGACAGCCACTCAAGGACTCGTTTCAGTCTACTTCTCCGCACCAGGTTCGACCCTTTTCCAAGACAACCCTCTTCAAGGCTACTCTCCCTTTGACAAACCCTTAGCGGCTCAAGGCTTCACCATGTTGAGCGTAACTCTTATTCTGAAGCCCGCGAATGCGACATCTTTACTCGCGTTTAGCAGCGCCCATCCCGGAAGTGTCATTGCTAGCACCACACTTACCGTCATAGTGTCATCGCTTCTTTCCACACTCTTCAATGAAATAGATTTGACAACTGGAATAGGGACGGAATTCCAGCAGCTACAAAATACCACATTGACCTAAGAGATCGGCTATGGGACCCATTGACCCTTATCCCATAACTCCGATCCTTAGAGGAGGACTCGACGGAGGAAGTGCTACTGAGGGTACGCTGTTGGCATCCCAAAGTGGATCGCGATATTATTGGTTGCTCTGGTAAAGCAATACTTGGCCTTCTTCTTCTTGAGAAAAAGGAATTCATGTAACGAGTCTTCCGAACCCATAGCTTGAAATCTCAGACTGACCAATCTGAATTGTCTTCAAATTGAAAGGATCTGTCGACGAGGTTAGCCTGACCGAGAAAGAGATTAGATTTCTGGAACAGAATGAATTGTGCAGGTTCGCGACAGCGTCCAAGAAGGGTGAGCCGCACGTTGTACCGGTTTCCTACGTCTGGCATGAAGGTTCACCGTATATCGTGACCGATTACGGGACAAGGAAGCTCAAGAACCTAAGGGAGAACCCTCATGCAGCAATACTGGTTGACACAGCCGGGACGCAGAAGCTACTGTTGATCAGCGGCCCAGTATCTATTATCGAGAAAGGAGAGGAGTACCGGAAACTCTACAAAATATTCCACGCGAAGCTGGATTGGGTAAAGCGGGACCCATGGACAGATTTCTGTTCCAGATGCGGTAAGACAATAAGCCTCATCGACCCCCTGTTAGAACTCAAAGGGTTAAGGTTCTGCGAGGACTGCTACCCGGACGTCAAACGGGAGCATGCGGCAGCTAGCATTTCTGACAAGATGGACAGAAAGAATCGTGCGGCCTTCGCTGACGACGAGAGCGACGAGAATCTTCGTGGGTCAATTATCAAGGGTAAGCAG
This sequence comes from Candidatus Bathyarchaeota archaeon, assembly GCA_005881615.1. Taxonomy (GTDB): domain Archaea; phylum Thermoproteota; class Bathyarchaeia; order 40CM-2-53-6; family 40CM-2-53-6; genus 40CM-2-53-6. Next base: position 3,934 of record VBBR01000109.1, on the reverse strand, counting down.
GCCTTGGCGGCTAAGGAGAACGAGTTCAAATGGGATAATCCCTCTCTCTCGTTGATTGCGAGCGCGCTGCGGATTCTCACTGATCAGAACAAGATCATGATGAAGCAAAACGAGCTAATTCTAAGAGAGCTTGAGAGCCGAACGCCTACCGTAAAGTCGAAGTGAAGCGTAGTTTCCTCCGTTCCCAGAATAGGTATGGTCCCGGGGACCGGAGTCTCATAGAGGTTGCTACCTCTATTTTGAATTCGCCGAACCAGTTTTCATGGTTCTCCGGCGACACTCCGGTGTCTACTGTTAGCCTGGTAAGGCTGACATGGCTGCGCACTGGGCGCACACCTACAGCATCTTCGTCGCCCACTGTTCTAGGGGGCGGCTCGGAAGCTCTTCCAGGCTGAGCTACCCCGGGACACGACCAAGACGCGACCCTTGTCGTCTAGTTAAGATTTCTCGGGACCAGACTGTTGATTTTCCCTAATCCAACGGGCTAGGTCCCGCAAACCAATATTGGAGGTAACGTCGACCACGGGGACCTCGATGTTTCCGACGCGTACGAAGTTGTTGTACTTCGCCATCGGTGCGTGAGATATGTTCGAAGCGTAGATTCGGCCTTTGACGTATTCTTCGGGGAGGGCTTCCGGTTCGACGAAATCGGCTAGGAACACGACTCCTTCCGCCCAGTAGAGCGCCAATGGCTGGCCCGAGACATTCATGACAAAGGCAACCATAGAGGCAAGGCTGGTCTGGCTTGCGAAGCTGGTGAGCCCGGTGACAACGATCTCCTGTGGTGGTGAATGGATTATCGAAACCAAGGTTAGCTGTTCCTGTTTGGCTGGAGGGGTCGCCTATGTTAAGGCTTGGCGGCCAACCTGCCCCCGTAACGCGTTTTCATGAAGGATGGAACAGACGCCTTCGGCGAAGATGCATAGACCCCTCACGTTGGGGTCAGGATACAGATTCTTCATGTAGGAAGAAGCGATAGGCAGGGTCGGTTGAACGCGGATTCCGAGCGTTTTCACGAAGGGCGGCGCGTGGGAAAATCGACCACCCCGGGGGTCACTAGAAAAAGAATACTTAGAGAATAGTTAGCGGAAAAGAAAATTACGGGAAAAATAGTTGCGCGGGAGAAAAATTTCGAGATGGGTGTAGCTTAGACGGTTTGGCGCCCAGGGCGGGATTCGAACCCGCAACGCGCTCGAGAATTACTCGAGTGTCGCACGGGTGACAGCCGTGCATACTTTCGGCCGGCTCCCGCAAGCCGCGGACCGGGCTATACTACCTCTACGCACTCCAGTATTCCAGGAATAGGGCGCGAGCCCGGCATACATGTCCTGGGCAAGGCTACCCGGAAAAGCCTGCAAGCTTAAACCTTCCCAATAGCGCTAGAAAATGGTCGAGAATTACCGTTAGGGACTGAAACCGGTTTCAACAAGAATAACTCCAATCGGAAGAGCCCACGCTAGAGAGTGAGACTTCACGGCTAATTATCCAATCCCAAGCATCGGAATTGGCACCACCCTAGTCTCGTTCATAATACTCTTCATAATCTATCTCCTAGTCATCGGCTTCGTACTCTGGCTAGCAGGGGAAATCGTAGTCGGCCGAAAGGTCACCTTCGGCGAGGCCATAGCAGTCGGGGGCACGGGAACTTTCTTGGTGGGGGCTGTTGTCGTCTTTGTCCAGGGAATAATCGGCCTGCTTATTGGTCTGCTAATCTTCCTCCTCCTTGTCAAACACTACTTCAAAACAGGCTGGCTCGGAGCAATCGGCGTAGCCATAATGGCGATTGTTGTTCTCGTGGTTCTCACGTTTGTTCTAGGAGCCGTACTGGTCGGCGCACTCTTCGGATTCCCGAAGATCTTCTAGATGAGCCTTGAATTAGAGACTCGCCTGGTACGAGTGAAAAATGGAAAAGGCTTCTTCGGAGCCCCTTCTATGGATATTTGGGAAACTTACGCCCCGGCAGGGCTAGGGCTAGGCTTCCTCGCCGCTCTTATCTTCCTGCTCTGAAGAACAGCCACAGGTGTCGCACATGGCTACCGAGATTCGGCTATTCCTCGATTTAAACACTACACCAGACCCGGTTCAAGCACTTAGACACTATGGGCTTTCAACCAAGTGTCAAGTCTCTCCATCGCTTCATCGTAGCTCTTGACTAGGTCGTCTTTCCCTTGGTGCGTGTTGAAGCTATGGTCACCGCCCTCTATCCAGTGAATCTCAGCCCTGTCACCTAGTTTCGATACAACCCCCGCGAGGAGTTCTCTTTTCGCGAATTGGTCCTTGGTCCCGGAAAGAAAGAGCATCGGCCTCTCGATCCGATAAAGATGGTCATCCCGCAGCATTTCAGGCTGACCGGGTCGATGTAGAGGATAGCCGAGGAAGAACAATCCTTCAACATCTACCCCGGAGGCAACGACCTGGGAGGCAATGCGGCCTCCCATCGACTTTCCCCCTACAAATATGCGCTTAGGCTGGTATCGGCTGGCCTTGACCTCTTCGATAACCTGTCTATAGCTAGCTTCAAGGATCTCTCTTTTGTCCGGGATTTTTCGTCGAGCCTCCATGTACGGAAAGTTGAACTTCACTGTGAGGTACCCTTTCTCGGCCAGGCCTTTGTGGAAATAGCTGATGAAAGGCGAGTACATTGGTCCACCCGCCCCGTGTGCGATGATCAGACAAGTCTGACCGACTGCAGGGTTGGAGGTAGTTGCGTAAACGATTCCGAAGTGACCGCCTTTGGGCGAAACAATCCTTGAACCTTCCGTCTTAAGTTGGTCTTCGTCGTCTCTCAAGGCTCTAGCCGGCTCATGCAAACTAGAGGTCTGGATTCCCGACGAAAATGGCTAGATATCGCAGCGGCTCGAATCCTTCTCGAGCGGAGCTGTGCACAACTCCGGGTGGTATCACAAGCATTGTTCCCGGTTTTATCTTGACCCCTTTCTCGCCAACACGTGCGGATCCTCTGCCTTCGATATAGAAGATTGTCTCCTCAACATCATGCGTATGAGGGGAAACAATTCCGGTGAGCTCGACATATCTCATAGCGAGCTGATGACCCTGTTCCGCCTTCGATAGATACCAACGTCTGAAGTCGCCCACCCTTTCGGGAACAACTTCGGAAAGATGTTTGACTATCGTCGAGAATCCACCAGTTTTACGGTAAGATTTCTCAGGGTTTAAGATTGCCTGCTGTCGCGAAGAATTCGACCCAGCATCGTATTTTGGCCCTTCATCCATTGCGGAGAAAAACTATGTTAACCCAAGCTAGAAACACGATCCTGGATTAGAGAACATTGTCGTTCGATTATTCCCGCCTTCCCCGTGACTACCCTCGCCAGTTTCTTCCCTCCAAGATAGACCTCACAGATCTCAGCAGACTGAAGGAGTTATTTCACAACCTGCAGAATCGTCCTGTTCGTTCAGGATCTGACCTTGAAAAGTGGCTGAAAGACGAGTCTGAGCTTGCATCTGCCCTGGCAGAAGAACAATCCATTAGATATGCCAGGATGACATGTCAAACCGATGACCCTGCCCGCGAAAAAGACTATCTTCTTTTTGTCGAGAACATAGAACCCGAGGCGAAAATAGGGTTCTCCAGGCTGGATCGCAAATATCTCGATACCCCTGCACGGAAGAGTCTTCCGCCTGAGCAATACTTTGTACTTGACAGGAAGGTTGAGAATAACGTTGCCCTGTTTCGAGAAGAAAATGTCGAACTCGAAAAAGAAGAGACCAAGCTCGCGCAATCGTTTCAGAAGATCACTGGCGCCATGACCGTCCTCTACGAAGGCCAGGAGAGGACGATGCAACAAATGGGACGGTTCTTGGAGGAACCCGATCGCAGCGTCCGAGAGAAAACATGGCTGCTCTCCGAGTCGCGTAGACAGAAAGACAGAGACACGCTAAACCATGTCTACGACCAGCTAATTTCCCTGCG
>VBBR01000108.1:2533-2863 GCA_005881615.1 Candidatus Bathyarchaeota archaeon | reverse complement strand
GTCCCCAAGGACGCGTTTCACTTATCTCAGGGGTTTAGCGGCTCTTTTTTCCTTGGTTGAGATTGTATTGTGATGGTAACTAGTCTCCAAATGACCAGGATCAGAATTGTTAGAATTGCAATATCGAGCTGGCCCTAGGAGCGGAAGAGATTTGTGGTCAGAGATTCTCTCTTTCACCTTCTACGCACTTTATACGTGACCGGCTTCAGTCTCTTGTGGGGGCCGGACGCGGGTATCATTAACCTAGAACTCGCGTGAACCTTGAAGGCTGTTGTTCTAGCCGGGGGCGAAGGAACCCGTCTAAGACCTCTCACCTTTACCCGGCCTAAG
>VBBR01000108.1:0-2484 GCA_005881615.1 Candidatus Bathyarchaeota archaeon | reverse complement strand
ATCATCGTTGGCTATCTCAAAGATCAACTCATGGGCTATCTAGGAGACGGCTCCCGGTTCGGGGTCAGAATCACATACGTTGTCGAACCGGAAGGAGTCGCATTCGGAACCGCTGGAAGCTTGAAACTGGCCGCTCATCTCCTAGACGAAACATTTCTGGTCGTCCAATCTGACACAATCAGCGAAATCTCCCTGATCGAAATGGTTCACTTTCATTTGGACAGGGGAGGAGAAGTCTCGATCGCCCTGACTGAAGTAGAAGACCCGTCCCTCTATGGAGTCGCGGTTCTGGGGAAGAGAGAGGAAATTGTCAAGTTTCTAGAAAAACCGGCACCAGGCACAGCGCTTAGTAATCTCGCGAGCACTGGCTTCTACATTCTCGAACCCGATGTTGTCGATTACATAGAGGATGAAAAGTGGGACTTTGCTCGCGACCTGTTCCCCTACTTAATGCGAGTAGGCGAACATCTATTCGGGTTCGCTTCCAAGTCATTCTGGGTGGACGTGGGAGAACTCAAGGGCTACTTGAGAGGAGCTGGCTGGGTCCTACGCAGGCTAGATCAAGATGCTCCTAAAGACGCAAGGGCACTCGGCAATTCTAAACCGCGGGTTTTCGTTAGAGGAAACGTCAGAGTGGGTCAACGCGTTCAGATTTCCGGTCCATCATGGTTCGACAATGACGCCAAGATCGGAGATGACGTCAAGATCCAACCTGGAACGGTCTTGGAAGAAGACTCCCAGATACGCTCAGGGACATACTTGGACCAAACGGTAACGTTTCGTCATACGGAAATCGGAAGCAATTGCTCGGTAAAATCAACGATAATCGGTGAGCGAGCGATCGTGGGGGACAACGTAACCATTGATAGAGCCATAATCGGGCAGGGTTGCACCCTCGGAGACCGAGCGAAGATTCTACCCGGGAGTCGACTGTGGCCTAATACCAGGGTTGAAGCGGACGCTACCGTAGATGGGATCATGGCGGTCCCAATGGACAAGTCATTCTACTTTGACACTGGTCTTGGACAATATTCGGGGATACTCGCCTCCTCAATTGGAGAATTCTTGGAAGCCCTCAAAATCGTGCCATTAGAATCTCTGGAGTACCATATTGGACGGAGGGACTTTGAGAAATGGACGAAGGATGTGTTAGGTTCGATTCAACTGGCCGATAATATCAGGACCCTTAGACGGTCTCAGTCTAAAGGCGAAGAGCTCCGCCATCAGCTAATTGACTTTGTCATAGCGTGGGCTGAGGCAGTCTCCTCTCCACAGGAACCCTCTGACCAGCAGAAACGATCTACCTTGCCACTAACTACTGTGTAGGCGTTAACCCGGGAGAATCCACAGAAGACTCCCATCACAGAACCCAGTGAAATTAGGCGCTCGCTCGCTGTGACTGAGTTTGAAGAGGATGTTCGCAGTTGGCTCCCGGGTTGGGTGAGTATGCTTCGCAGGCTCCTAGATGCGGCCAAGGAGCTTAACCGACAGAGCCAACTAAAGCAGTACAAAGTCCATGACGTCAAAGCGGGACCGGTGGGATTCGCTCCTCTAGGAGACTTGGATAAATCCACGAACTCCCCCTCGTTCTTCGTATGGTATCCTGATAGTTGCGTCGGCGGAGCGAGTGAATCACCGTCGAATGTCACTCGAAGGGGAGGCGTTCAGGAACGCTCGAAATTACTCGAATTGGAGTCGCATCTTAAATCCGAGGCGGCTCTCCGGAGGACTGGTCCCGGCTTGACTCGGTCAGTGATGATTATCGGTCTCATTGGTGGTTCTCTTTTCCTCTTAGCTGGGTTCCTGTCGTTTCTTCCGTGGGCGGTGAGCGGCTCTATCGCTGGTGTCTTGCTTGGGAGCTGGTTTGGGGGAGAGATCAAGAACCGGCTGGGCAGGGTGAGTGGGGAGGGGAAGGAGACCAGGGTCATTAGGTTCAGGAAGAAAGCGCTGCTTGAGGATAACGTGTCGGAGATGAGAACTGCGGGGTGGGAGCCGAGATGGGAATCATACCGCGAGACCGAGACAGGCCTTCTAGTCCGCCGGATCATATACTCGGTCGTAATGGAGAGGAAACAGCGAAAACGCGGAGGGCTCAAACAGCTCTCGAAATCCCTATTCCCAAGCAAGTAGCACTCTTGGCGGACCCGAAGCCCCCTTGGGCCCAAAGGCAGCTGTCTATTCAGATAGCCTCTATGCGGTCTGTTTTCTCAATACTAGATGTGCGGCTCTTGCTGAGGGTACGTATTCTACGCAGCGATAGCCCATTTTTGCCAGGTCAATACCGGAAAGGAGATGTTCACCTGCTCCTAGCAAGGTTGGTATTATTGCTAGGTGGATTTCATCGACTAGCCCGGCCTTAACGAATTCTCGGACAGTCGAAACGCCGCCGCCAAGCCGAACGTCCTTGCCATCGGCCTCTGCAACAGCTTTCTTCAAGGCCGCATCAATTCCGTTCGTGACAAAGTAGAAAGTTGTCCCGCCTTT
>VBBR01000107.1:2594-4884 GCA_005881615.1 Candidatus Bathyarchaeota archaeon | reverse complement strand
GCAAGGGTCTTTCCGGACCCAGTGTGAGCCTGTCCGATGATGTCTCTTCCTTGAAGAATCGGTGCGATAGCTTCGGCTTGAATTGGGAACATTTCTTCGAAGCCCATATCCTTGATTCCTGAAGAAGCCGGGGTTGGAAACCTAGGGCTTCGAACTGTTGAGCCAACTATTGTTCTAACAGTAAGTCTGGCCGCCCCATAAAGACCTTCCAGTCCCGAGAATCCGTATCAAAACGAATCGGAAGACCCGCCCTCTTACCTAGGGTCTTTTGGTTCTTTTCCAGAGGCTAGAAGCGTCATCGGCGAGGCCCTCATGACGATGCTCCCAAGCCTGATGCTTGGGCATATGATCCTCACAGAAAGTCTTACCGCAATACTCACACTTTTTGTTCTGTGGTGTTACACGTCCGCATTCGTCACACTTTTCCAAGTGTCAAACCAACCTCGACAGAGACATCCATAGGTAGAGATGTGAATAGTTTAAGCTTGAGCTTGGACTGGGCCTAACTCTTGGTTCTGATTCCACTTCAAGATTAGATCGTGCAAGAGTTTCGCATGATCATTAGTGAGATTCAGTTTGAACATTCTCACGCGTCCGTAGTCTCTCTCTTCTACTATTCCTGCTTTTGATAAGTCGTCTAGATGCCGCTCGGCAGCGCTGTAGCTCTGCTCGGTCCTCTTTGCGATTTCTGTAAGATGAAGCTCCTCAATTCCGGAAAGGAGAGTCAGTATCCGTATTCTACCGCTGCTCGAAAGGACCCTTTCTAGAGGTGGCCCTTTTTCTCCGACCAAGGTTAGGCTCGGATTGAGAGGGTTGATTCGAGCCATCTGCGGATGGCGGAGGCAGGGGCAGAGGATATTCCAAGCAGGGTTGTTTTCCCTCTGAAGCCGGTGGTGGATAACTGGGTGGAGAGGATGCCTGTAGCGTTCAGATTCTGGACGTACTTCCAGACTTGCGTATGGGCTCGGTATGTTTCTTTGTGTTCCTCGCAAGCCATCCGGTACGCTATCTCAACATCGCCCATTGTGGCGTATGTTGCGTTGTTTCTCTCCAAGACCCGAGCTAGGGCCAGGAGTATGAGTTTCTCGTGGAGATTGAGGTGCTGGGAATATTCGGTGCGGAGAACAGGGTATACGCTATTCGCGGCGGCTCTGATATGATCAGGTTTCACCTCTCTCGCACCTTCCGTGTCCGCATATTTTCCACCCCTCCAAAGTAGCTCGATGGCGTAGCGAGCATCGCCTCCAAGCGTGGCCATGTCAGCTACAAAGTTCAGGACCTCTTCAGGAACAGTTGCCTCTTTGAATGCGAGCTCTGCCCTTTCTCTCAGAATATTTTCCAGCTGTGGAGTAGTGTAATGGTCTAGTCGGATGACGTTTCGCTGGAGGGTGCTCTGAGTGCTCCTATCTAGATCTTCAAGATTCTTGAGGTCTCGAAGGATGATTATGAGGGATAATCTGACTGGTCGACCTGGGCGCTCCTCTTGGATGCGCGTGAGGTTGTAAAGGCTGGTGGAGCCTTCTGCTTTGATGAGCGAGTCCGCCTCATCGAGGGTGAGTATGATGTGGAGTTTCTTGTCCTCCAGCTGGTCTAACAGGATGTGCAATAACTCCTCACTGGAGAAACCTCTTTGGGGGAATTGGGGAGTGAAGGTTTGGAGGACTCGTTTGAGGATCATGAAGAGGCTTCCTCGGTACTCGCGGCAGTTGACGTGGATGTAGGCGAGGTTGAGCTTCAGGGTCTTGGCAGTGCGCTGGATGTCGGTGCCGAATCGTTGGGTCAGAACCGTCTTACCAGTTCCAATGTCGCCTGTGATGAGGACTTTGGGGCTAGTCGTCCCGGGCTTGTCAATGACTGACCGAAAGAGCTCGGCGAGGAATCGTAGCTGGTTTTCCCGGTGAGGTAGCCGGGATGGGAGCCATTCGAGGCTGAGGGGCCCTTCGTCTTTGAATATGGTGGGTTTGGAGAGGACGTCCCGTACTATCTGGGAGGGGGCGGATAGGCTTGTTTTCTCGATCATGACGAATACTTACACCTGAAAGCTCTCAAACTATACTGATGAACGTATAAGATGAGCAGAGGTGGATAAAAGTAATCAACGCGCACCCAGGAGTACTATTCTTTGGGATATTCTATCTCGACTCGAGGCGTCTTGGTTCCGATTTCCTAAGCCCAAGTCGGGATCTTAACCCGATAGTCGTGCGGAGTCTTCTGGCAAATGATCGGTTGAGGAGCTCCTCAGGTGTCTCTCGATGAGCCTTCACGTTGAAGGTCACATAAGCTGGAATCC
>VBBR01000107.1:536-2580 GCA_005881615.1 Candidatus Bathyarchaeota archaeon | reverse complement strand
CGTTTCTCCCAAAGCCATCGGGGATACAATGTGAAGCCTCCGCATCCGCCAACGGGCTCCCAACCCCTAGGAATCTGTTTGTGCATTGGATAATAGTCGAAGGTCTTTCCTCTCATCTCAGGCGTCGCCCACGTGTCCCAGTATCTCACTCTTGATGGATATTTGGAGCAGTCGAGAAACCAGTTGGTGGCTCCCAGAATGCAGTCGGCAACGTAAACGGAATACTCTGCTATCATTTGTCGAATATTGTCGACTTGATCCAGATAGTAGCTGTCTATGCTGAGAAAATGCTCCGTATCGGGGTGAAGCTCCAGCAATCGCCTGTTGGCAGCATTCCTTCGGCCGGACAAATATTGCACCCGCTCTCGGGTCTTGACGGGAGGATAATGCGGGTACTCTCTGTGTCCTTCCGTGTGGCAATAAAATGGGACTCCGTTAACACTCCAACTCTCTTCTTTTCCACTTATGCATACCGCTGCAATGTTCTGCTTCATTTAGTGTCGCGTTGCAACCTCAGTTCGGTGAAATGAAACCCCCTCAGCGATTCTGGAGGTCATGGATGAAGTGATTGCATTTTCACAACTCTTTCTTCTATTATCGTCCTTATTCGCTCATCGAAGGAGTCAGCACTGAAAATTTGCGCTCGCTCCGCAATGTGCTCGGGGTTGTCTCTTGGAGCGTCGCTCTCTAGGGCATGTTCTACGATCTCTGCGGCCTCGTCGAGGGATCGGTACATATAACCGACGCCGCTAGCCTCCACCATTTCAGCACCTCCGCCCACGGAAGGAGTAATTGGTATGCATCCTGCACCCATCGCCTGCCCAAGGCTTATGCTAACTCCTGGTTCAACGCTCGGGTATAGGTACAGCTTTGCACGCTCCACCGAGTCCTTACATTCCCTGACTAATGCCTCTACTAGTTTGGCATTGGAGGGAAGGCTGTCAAGGAGTTTCTCTCTGTAGTTCGGAAAGAGATCCTCCTCTGTTTTGCTCATCTTGCCGACAATCACGAACTTGTATTGAGGAAGTCTGCGCGCGATTTCAATGAAATCTTCGAGACGCTTGCTCGGGACAAGCCTGCTTGTGTTTACAGCGTATTTCTCCTTTGGCAACAGGCGGAAGGACATATCGCAAGGTGGAAAAACGAATCGACTGTGTGGATAATGAAGGGTATCCATCGATTGTTCTATCGCTCGGCTCAGGGGGATGAAGAAATTTTCTTTCTCCGACATCCGTATCGCGTAGTGTTTGTAAAGTCTTTGGAGAGGGTAATAGTAGATTGACTTCAGCACTGATTTCGTCATCGTAGAACCTATCCGGTGGGCGTAGAAAAAATCCGCAAGATCATAAGCTACGCAGAAGTTGAAAAGGTCAGGTTTGAAGTAAAGCATGGACTGAGTAGAGAAGACGAAGTCACAATTGTCCGGGATCTTGATCGAGTTCAACAATCTAATGCCGTAGATTGCTCTTTGGTACGCCAGAAACCTTCGGGTCAAAAATGGGCTAAATTCTCTCAATACTGGAACGTGGGTGCACTTTTTCATTATTTCTCCGAGTCCGAAGTGATGGTCAGCTTCTTCCGGGCTGAAATTGTCACAAGCTAGGTGAACATGATATCCTAATTCCTGCAATACTTTACAGACATGAAGGCCTATGACCTCGCCTCCCCCATAAAGGGTAAAGCGGGGATGAATGACGATAGCGTCTCTTATTGTAGCTCTCCTTCGACCGAGTAGTAATTCCATCGGAACATCAAGTGCGCCTTTGAAATTATGCCACCGAAACGTGGCGCCATTGCCATTCTTCTAAGGTTCCTGCTAATTCTTATGCCAATTCTAGTACGGGGAAACTTTAGGAATCTAAATCCAGGGAGCTGAAGCCATTGATGTTCCGGGGTTGCCCACATAGCAAAGCTGGTCCAATTATCTTGACGAGCAATTAGTGTCGAGCCAACGCGAAGAATCTCTTTGACGGCACCGCTGGGATTGGTTACGTGCTCAAGGACATTGTAAGCCTTGATCGTTTCGAAGGCCTTGTCCCGGAAC
>VBBR01000107.1:0-510 GCA_005881615.1 Candidatus Bathyarchaeota archaeon | reverse complement strand
GCCGAAAATGCCTGCACCTACTCCGACATCTAAGTCTGCTGCTTTGGAATCTGCAACTTCTCGAGTAACCTCCTTAATTCTCACTTGAAACTAGACGTCCGCTTCACTAGTTTGTTTCGAGTACCTGAAACCTCGGCAAGGGGACGATGAACTTGCCTCCTGATTCAAGGTACTTTTCTTCCTCTCTGGTGATTTCCTTTAGGAAGTGATGGGGAAGGACAAGGAAAAAGTCGGGGTTATCTCTCCGAGCTTCTTCTTTTGATACGATGGGTATCTCAGTTCCCGGTGTTCTAAGTCCCCATTTTTCTGGGTTTGCGTCTGTTGCTTTCTTTATGAGGCGGTGATCGAGTCTGCAGTATTGGAGTATGGTATTGCCCCGAGTAGAAGCTCCGTATACGTACACAGTTTTGCCATTCTTGATTTGATCCGTTATGAACTCGCTGAGTTCAGCTTTTGCTCTCCGAACATTTCTCCCGAAGGTTGAGTATATTGATGGCTTCATCGAGAACA
>VBBR01000110.1 GCA_005881615.1 Candidatus Bathyarchaeota archaeon | reverse complement strand
GACGGAGACAAAGACCTTCAGAACCGCATAGAGGAGCAGTAGAAAATAAGAAGTCGCTAATAGTCCCACATAGACTGCGACAGACCTGAGGTAGCCCAGCCTCAAGACCAGAGTTTTCTTTCCGACCGCTTTGTCCGCGTCCATATCGGGAAACTCGTTGATCCACAAGACCGCTGCAATGAGCAGTCCCACTGGAATTGACGCGAGCAAAGGTACCGTCGCTGATGCAAGAGATCCGGTTTGAACGTAGTAAGCGCCCAGAGTCATTACGGGCCCGAAATTGAGTCCGACAAGGAATTCTCCAACCCCTCGATATGCTAGTTTGAACGGAGGGCCAACGTAGAAGTATGTGGACACGACACCGATCAATCCGAACCAGAACAACTGGTACAGTCCTAGGGCGAAGATGAGGTAGAATCCTATGAGGGATCCGAGGATCAGACAGGAGGTCGACACTATCAAGTGGGTTGAGGGCTTAATCAGGCCAGCCGTTAGTATTCGCCCGCCACCTGCGAACGGGTTCTGGTGTCGAACTTGGAGATCATTTCCGCTTTTGAAATCAAAATAGTCATTGAACATGTTGCTGGCAATCTGGATCAAACTTGCACCGACCAACGTGAGCAGGAAAGTATCCCAGTTGAAGACTCGCAGTGTTTCCCAGGCGATCACCCCCCCAAGTATGATCGGCACGAAGGTCGCTTGCAAGAATGGGACCCGCATCGCCTTAAGCCACAATCCGGTGAACGACGGCTTTTTCGCGTCGACGTTTGGGTTGGATGACATTACGCGGTTTTCTCCCGGTTCGAAAAAACCGCCCTCGCCGGAGGTGATATAAGGCTAATTCCCGGAGTAGCTTGAGTCAAGAGGCAAAAGGCTAAAGCGTGTTCAACAGTCCGCGAAGGACTACCAACGCTGTGGAGAATTTGGCCGAAAACTGGGACGTAGTAGTAGTTGGCGCCGGCATAGCGGGCTGTATGACAGCCGGCACAATAGCCCTGAAGGGAAAAGGCAACGTAAGCGTTCTCCTCATGGACCGAAACCCGCCAACCGAAGCGGGTAAGAAAACCGTTCTAGGCTGGGTCTGCGGCGACGCGGTCGGCGAGCATCACATCAATTACATTCACGATCACATCGGGACGAGTTACGGCAAGCCCGAGATGGAAAACAGAGTAACAGCAGTCTACGTCTACTCTCCGGACATGAAGGTCAGGGTCCCATTCGAAGGACCCGGATACGTTCTCGACCGGCCCAAGTTCGCCAAGCGCCTCCTCGATGATGCCTTGAAGGCAGGCGTTGAATTCCGTGGCAATGTTCAAGCCACCGATCTAATCCAAGAGAACGGGACAATCGTTGGGCTACATGGTCAAACCGTTGGACCCGGAGTAAACCAGCCGTTTGAGATTCGATCAAAACTCATCATCGATACCTCCGGAATGTCCACCAAGCTTCGCCGGAACCTTCCAATTCCCAGTCACATAGAGAAAGAGATCAACAAGGATGATGTGGAACCGACAGCGCGTCTAAACGCGAAACTCAGGGACGGGATCGAAGTAGAACCCTTCCACTGCGACATCTACCTCGACGCGGAGAAAGCGCCAGGAGGCTACCTATGGCTCTTTCCAAAATCCGAAGACAAAGTCAACATTGGCCTAGGGATTCAGCAGAAGAGAAGTTCGAAGCCGCTCAGCGCGCTCTTGAAAGATTGGCTGGCAGCGGACGATCGCTTCAAGGATATTCAACCATTGAGCGATGACAGCAATCTGACGGGATCCTGGCAGGTCTCGGTTAGACACCAGAACGATTGCCTCGTCGCCAACGGCTACATGATTTGTGGGGACGCAGCATGGTTCCCCAACCCGATCAGCGCCGGCGGCATCGGTCCAGGCCTCATAGGCGGAGTTATGGCTGGAGAAGCGGCGGTGCGGGCAATAGAGGCGAACGATTTCAGCGAGAAACAGCTTTGGCAGTACAATCTAGACTTCGTGAACCACTACGGCAACAAGACGGCCGGGCTAGAAGTATTCCGAATGTACCTACAGACACTGAACAATGATCAGATCAATTATGGAATGAGACACTTCCTCTCGTCAGACGAAGCCACGGAAATATCATTGGGAGAGATGCCCCATCTCTCGGCCGCCAAGAAGATAGTCAAACTGTTCAGAGGTCTCGGATCATACAAGGCATTCAGCGGACTTGTGTTTACGATGGGTAGGATGCGAGCGCTCAACGAACTCTACCAGAACTATCCCAAAGACCCCGCCCAGTTCGACGCTTGGAAAGCGAACGTTGATTCGATATTGGCTCAGGGCCGAGCCCGTTTCCACTAAACCCCGAACAGTAACATCGTCAATAATAAGGGCCGGCGAACAGGGCCCAATTAGAAACGATTGCCTTCTCCAGAAATCGGCCCATCCTTTGACTCGAGACCGCCAGACGGTCAAGCACTCGTAATGAACATGTTATCCTCTGAGTCTGACGCGACCTATAGTTTCCAAGGAATGAAGAGAAGGCTCGGACTACACCAAGAGAAACTAACTCGAATTCTCAAACGCCTCGAAGATGACAATCTCGTCTTGAAAACGGACGAGGGATACAGGGTCCTACACCACGCCCGAAAGACAACACGCCACCTTGACGAGGGAGAGCCCGTTATCCGAGGCCAGCTCCCCCCTGGAATCGACCATAACCTCCTCACTTCCAAACTAAAGGGTCGATGGTTCAAGAACTTCAGATGGCTAGGCTACTCCACCAGCGAATCAGGCCAATCGCTTTACTGGATAACGGAAGACGGACGGTTCCAGCTAGTAGTACGGCTTGCTCACGCGGAGATTCTGGTCTGGAGCCAACCTACAAACGAGGTTGAGACGCACTCCTCAATCGCGGCCGGCTACGAACTTTTCGACAGAATCAGCCGTATCCTACCCGAAACCGAAGACTACTGCTAGCTCCTAGGATCGTTTCTCGTTGACTGGATAACCTTCTCCCCAGTCAATATCCCACACCCCTCACAAGGGTATAGGTGAGGAAACATGAAACGAACCTCCATTGCAGTACGATTCAGCACGGGAATCCTCCGACAGGATTGGCAACCGATGGAGCGACATCCCAGACCCTTAAAGCGCAGAAATCCCAACGAAATGGGCCAGGCTCCAGATAGGGTGCTTAACGCACCTTCCGGCCTTGCCTAGTCGATACAGATTCCGTGACTGACATCCTTCGATCGCTCGTCGACCCAGTCTCGAGTCTAATCTATCGTTCTCTTTGGTTAGGCCATAGGGACTAATTCGAGCTGATACTCACCGCATCTTGTTCTTAGGAAAGAAAGATTACAAGGCGAACGGCACTAGTATCTGGAATAGAATCTGATCCAGTTGGCGGTCCACACGTCTATTGATCGTCCGATTCTTCTCTATGACAATGATTGCGGAATCTGCACCAGATTCGCGCACGTCGCGAGTTCTCTCTCGAAGGGCTGGGTGGACACGGTCGGCTTATTCACTGATAGGGGACTAAGGATAAAGTCCGAGTTCTTTCGTCCCAGTGACAGACCAAATGAGATGTTCTGGATTCTATTTGCTGATACGGGTTACGGTGGCAGGAGCGGGCTACTGCCATTGGCGAGAGAGGTCATAAGGGGAAGAATATTATGAGTAAACTATCAGGGGAAAGCTGTCCGAGGCCTAGGAACGCGGTCCAACGGGTCCTTGGGACCCTTCGAAAGGGAAGAGTCGTCAAGAAAAGAAGAGTCGAATGATCGTCCTAGTTCAATCGCATACTTTTGTCAGCGTCGTAGCCCAGTGATCGTCCCCAAGCTTTGATGCTGTCCAGGATCTTCTTTGAGCCGAACCAGCATAGAGTCGTAAAGATCGCTTTGAACGCTGGGTTCAATTTCATAAGTGTTGGCGGCATCGAGTGCAGCTCCAACACTGTGTGTCTCCAGCTTCTGTAGATGACCCAGAACCTCGCCTCATCTATTGCTTCGTCGATGTTGAAGAAGCCCTTGTTCTTCAGAACTCCTAGCGGGACAAAGCTGAGAGGCGTGACAGTGAAGTGTGCCCTGTTTCCGATCTCTTTTCTGAGCCCGTGCTCCATCTTATCGATCAGTCGGACCGTCTCAATCGCATCATCAGTAGTCTCTCCGGGCAATCCGACGATGAGTGTGTATGCTGGGAACCAGTAGTTCTCGTTGAAGATTCGCGTGCCGTTGTAGATTACTTCCTGCCATTCGCTCGGACTGAAGGGTTTCACCTTCAAAGGCATGTACTTGCGAATGAGCTCAGTGGAGCCTGTCTCGAGTCCTGACTGGATGCCGATGTACTTGTCATCCTTCGCACGGACTGTTTCGGATATTTCCTTGATGAGTTCTGGGTCAGCCGCCGCAGGCGCTGTTGTCCCATGGGTCGGGTTGGCATAGGTAATGCCGCCCTGTGTCATTACTGTCTTGAAGAGGTCGACTACTGCCTCGTGGTTGGGCATGAACCCGTTCTTGTCTTCGAGCTTGTAGAGGAATATGTCCTCGCTGTGGATCCAGACGTTGGAGTTTCCAATCTTCCTGTTGACCGCGATCTCTCTCTCAATCTTGTCGGCGGGGTAGTATTTTGCTGTCCGAAGGTTCGGTTCGCAGAACTGGCAGTTTCGGCCGCAGCCTCTCATGACTTCGACAAGCCCGTGCGTTGAGGCTCCAACTATGTCGGGGATCTGTTCTAACTTGGGTCCGCGCGGAACGTGAATGAATTCTGGTGCTCCGTTGAATTCTATGTCGTTGTAGATGTCTTGTATGACATGATCGCACTCTCCGATTACCGTGTGGTTAACGCCAAGCGCGCGTGTCTGTTCGTCCTTGGTTTCCATCTGCCATGCGCCTGATCCCCCGAGGACGAGCTTTGCTTTAGGAAACCGTTTTCTAGCTCGGTTGACCTCGTACACGAGCTCAAGGAATTTCTTCTTCGTGTAGGCGGTTAGTTGGCCTCCGTCGGTGAACATCATGCTGACGGGTCCAAGTCCTAACGGGTCCATGGTCGATATTCCAATTATTCGGGTGTCTTCGTTGACGAACTTGGAGATGTGGTCAGGATGGGCGACTACTACCTCCTCGGGCTTGTACGTCCTCAGGATTGAGGCTTCCAGCTTTCGGAGCCCGTAGGGTGCCATTTGTGCTACTCCGTTGTTGTGTTTGACTTGGGGGGAGAGGAAGTCGAATACGATTCGTGGAACCTTCTCGGCGGGTGCGCAGCTGAAGAAGGGGAGGAGGGGTATTCCCCAGTATTCGCTCATCTGGGTTGCGTCTGCTGTGAGTACGATTCTAGCCATTCATCTATTCCTCAAACACGCTTTGCTTTAGTTAGGATTAGGTCTCTCTTCCGACCGGTCTTCCCTAAAACAACCTGTTTTCGAGGTGCTATGTATTTTAAACTAGTGTTTGGGTTCAACCGGAAAATCATCAATTGCGCTTGCTTCGATACCCTTCAGAGGTAGAAAGCCATCCTTCTCTCCGATGAGTCGCAACAGAAGCCGTGTGGCAATTTCCCCAAGACTCTACAGAAAAATGGGTAGTCCGCGAATAAATGTTGGAGTTCAACAGATTCTTCGCAGAATTCCTTGAATCAGGATCCAGTGCCTATCGCGTTCACTGATCGGGTCTCTTCGACACATGTAACTCGTAAGGGCCGAGCAAGTAGAAGGCTTGGAGAGCAGGGAGAATCAGACAGTTTCCTTCTCTTGCTCAGCGATGCCCATAAAAGAGACCATGCTTCTTTGACAAAATCATGCAAGCGACCACGAGTATCCAAGAAGGAAGCCGCGCTCCCGAATTCACATCTCTATTGACAACAGGTGATGTGGTAAAGCTGAATGATTACAAGGGAAAGAAGGTTGTCCTCTACTTCTACCCGAAAGACGATACCCCTGGCTGTACAATCGAGGCCTGCGGTCTCCGGGATCAATATGAGAAAATTCGCGAGCTAGGAGC
>VBBR01000013.1 GCA_005881615.1 Candidatus Bathyarchaeota archaeon | reverse complement strand
GAGCGCAGATGCAGCAGCCAACGCAATAACTTTCCCAATGATGTTCTTGGGTGGAACCTTCTGGCCCCGCGAGACATTGCCCGACATAATGAAGATCATAGCGAACTTCATGCCACTAACATATGTGAACGACGGATTAAGGTATGCGCTGATCTACGCCGAACCGGCCCAAGCCCTGACCAACACCCTCATAGCCCTGGGCCTAGCATCATTTTTCATCGTCCTCGGCAGCGTACTCATGAACTGGAAAGAAGAATAGCCTTCAAAATATCGACGCGGATCGTTCCTACCTTAAATTCGGGACACTAGACGGTTTCGCTCATGGGATCGCTATCCTCGGCCAAAACCCTTGGCGGAGTAGGCGGGATTCTTGTCTTCATCCCGGGCATCAGTCTAGTCGGGTGGATACTCATTCTTCTAGCGACAAAAGAAATCTCCGAGACCGTTCAGGACAAAACCATCTTCGATGACGCCCTTCTGGCGGCCATAACCGCGGTAATTGGAGCAGTTCTCTTGGTCGCGTTTCTGTTCTCTCCTCGCTATTCCTTAGGATTATTCCCCTTTGGCGCCATTGCGTTATTTCTACCATTCCTAGCCATTCTTGGCGCGTTCTGGGTCTTCTCGATCATCTCCGCTATCTTTCTCAAACGTTCGTACGAGAAGATCTCACAACGACTGAACGTCAGCGCCTTCGCTACTGCCGGTTTGCTCTACCTGATCGGAGCAGCACTTACGATCGTACTGGTAGGCTTCTTGATACTTCTCATTGCTCTGATCTTCCAGGTCGTAGCGTACTTCTTAATTCAAGATCGGCCTCCAACGCCTGGTTGGAGTCAGCCTTCTCAGCAAACGTTCGCGTCTTCTCCAGTAACGCCGCAACCAGCGATTCCGTCGCAACAACAACCTCCAGTCGAGTCAAAATTCTGTTTCAAATGTGGCGCCAAGCTTCCGGGCGTCGCGGTCTTCTGCACCAGCTGCGGCGCAAAACAGTCGTAGCCTCAGGCGTATCGGGGATTACTACTACTTCGGTTTTACTAGGATAATGCCGTTTTCAGCCTTGACTTCATAGACTGGCTCTGCCCTCGCGGCGGGACCTCTCTTCACCTGCCCGGTGATGACGTCAAAATGTGAATGGTGCAGGGGGCACTCCACTTCGTTACCATCAAGAATACCTCTATCCAAGGATCCACCAAAATGGGTACAGACATTTCCAATAGCGTAATACCTGCCCTTCAAATTGACAACCAGAACCTGTTGATTGCCGACAGTGACCTTCTTCATCTTGCCTTCAGGAATGTCACTGGTCGAAGCTACGCGGATGAAATCGGACAAGGCCTGCTCCCGGCTTCGACGATTTGTTTCCGATGAGTATTATCTTTTGCTCGTCAGGCGGTTTGATACACTTCAAAGTTTTTAGGGAGTTAAGAATTGGGAGGCTTGGTCGCTTTCATGACCCCGTTCAATAATCCGGTTGTCCTCGATCTTCTAGCCAGGTACAGGTCAATCGCAGCGATGACTCATGCTTCGGCCCTATTGGGTTGGGACCTCGAGATCAACATGCCCGAAGCAGGCGCCAGCGCCAGAGGCCAATCCCAATCCGAGATCGAGTTACTTCGTCAGAAGATGACCGTTGACCTGACGAATCCTGTTGAGAAGGCTGAGAAGCTGAAAGCGCTTAACGACGCCGAAAAGGGCGTTGTCCGGGTTGTTAAGAGAGAACTCAATTACTACCAGAAAGTCCCGCCGAAACTCGTTGAGGAATTACAGAAAGCCACGATCGACTCAAATATCCCGTGGAGAGAAGCGAGAAAGAAATCCGACTTCAGCATATTCAAGCCCCATCTGGAAAAAATAACTGAGTTGAAACGGGAAGAAGCGGACCATCTTAACCCGTCAGGAAACCCATACAACGCGCTTCTGGATCTGTCTGAGGAAGGACTGACTACCGCTGATCTTGACAAGATCTTTTCCGAACTTGTCCCGCAACTCAAGAAGATCCTAGCCAAGACTCTCTCCCAAGGAGTATTTCCAGAGAAACATCCGTTGGAGGATGTAGATTATGATGTTAACTCGTTGAAACAGGTTAACGAGAAGATTCTTCGATTGTTAGGAATGCCGGATAACAGGTTCCGGCAGGATGTTTCCACTCATCCGTTCGCGATCAGGATAGGGAGCGATGATGTGAGAATAACCACGAGGTATGAACCGAAGAATTTCAAAGCTTCAATGTTCGGGCTCATGCACGAGTGCGGTCATGCTCTATACGAGCTTCAAGTAGACCACGAACTGCAGCTCACACCGACGGCCTCCGGCGTATCCGCAGGGGTTCATGAGTCCCAGTCCCGATTCTGGGAGAACATCGTCGGAAGGAGCAAAGAGTTCGTCCCACTCATCTACCCCCTCCTCAAAGCTAACCTGAGCTTTGTAGCCCAGTATGATCAGAAACAGCTCTACTCCTACTTCAACACTGTAAAACCAAGCCTCATACGGGTTGAAGCGGACGAGTTGACCTACAACTTTCACGTCGCGATGAGGTATGAGCTTGAGAAGAAGCTCCTCCTGGGAAAGATCAAAGTCTCAGAGCTCCCGTCCGTCTGGAATGATATGATAGAGGATTATCTTGGCAAGAGACCCGAGAAAGACGCGGATGGGGTCCTCCAGGATATTCACTGGAGTTGGGGACAGTTCGCAACCTTCCCAGGCTATTCTCTCGGAAACATCATTGCCGGAATGCTCTGGAGCGCTTTGACGAAAAAGGGCTTGCTTCCCATCAAAAGTGAGAAGGGCATTGCACCGTTAAAGAATTGGCTGGCGGAAAACATCCACAAACCAGGATCAACATATTCTCCCAAGGAACTGCTCAACCGGGTCTTCGGCAAAGGATACGATCCATCAGGGCTAGTCGGCTATCTTGAGAACAAGTATCTCGCCGTAAACTGAATACGGTCATTTCAGGTCAATGCCAAAATGCCGACGTAGGAGTGTAGCGAACTCTGCAGGGTTCTTGATCGGTCGCTCGACCTTCTCGTCTCCTCGCGTCACGATGAACCTCGTATCTGTAAGCGTCAACCTGCCATTCGGGGTTAGGCATGTGCATATGCGGCCCTTTCTGAAGTGAGACCTTGGAGAGGCTTGTTGCCACCGACATCTTGGAACAAAATCCTCGAGCTTTCGCGGCATCAGGCTGAATTTGTATTGAGGTTCCCAGACACGACTTCCTCTCGTCCTCCGAGACAAGAGGGTCCAGCCATCTTTCCGAGTGAAACGGTAGTCTCTCCCATGGTCGGCCTGTGGGCGCGAAATGTCGAGTCGTTTTGGTTCGGTGAATGAGTCTCCGAATCCCGTGTCCGCGAGCCATGGCTGTTTGAGCTGCACAAGTAGGGTCATATGATCGAAGTCTGGACTGAACCCTCCACTCTTTCTCGCGACCCGCGCTGAAAGCATTGACACTTTGAAACCCAATTCTTCCAACAGATTAGCAAACAACCCGTTCAGTTCGTAGCAGAATCCTCCCCGGTGATGCTTGATGATCTTGTCGTAGAAAGTAGCCTCGCTCAGAATGATTGGCCGGCCCAAGTGAATATCGAGATTTTCAAAGGGAATAGAGAGCAGATGCATCCGGTGTAGCCTGCGCAGAACATTCGCGGTCGGCCGTGTCGGCCCGCGATAACCGATTCGTTCCAGGTAGGCCTCTGTGTCCATCAGCTTCTCTCAACTAGTATCATCTTTAATCTCCTTAGATCGGTGGCAGGGATCATCTTGGAACTCGGACTCAAGAACAAAGTAGCATTAGTCCCGGCGTCGAGCAAGGGAATAGGATTCGGCGTGGCCAAAGTTCTCGCCGCAGAAGGCTGCAAAGTTGTAGTCTCTTCCAGTAATCAGGACTCCATCTCAAAGGCTCGCGACTCCATCGTAAAGGAGACTGGAAACAACAATGTGCATGCTGTGAGAGCAGACCTCACTCTCAAAGATGATGTTGATCATCTAGTAAATCTTGCAACCGGCAAGTTTGGAACCGTAGATATTCTCGCCTATAATACCGGCCCGCCGAAGCCCGGGACCTTCGCTGACCTCAGCGAGGCTGACTGGGAGCGTGGGGTGAAACTGCTCTTGATGAGCGCTGTATGGATCACAAAACTAGTTGTTCCTGGGATGGTTCAAAAGAATTGGGGAAGACTAATCTACATTACTTCCTCGACGCTGCGACAGCCTGTCCCGAATCTGGTCTTGTCCAACACGGTAAGGTTGAGTCTCGCGGGATTATCGAAGTCTCTCGCGCTAGAATATGGTTCGAAGGGAATTACCTCGAATGGGATCATGCAGGGTCACATCTTGACTGACAGGCAGAGACAGGTCGCTCAGGACGTTTCGTCTAGGACAGGGAAGGATCTGGAGGAGACGATGAAACAGATGCTACAGGACGTGCCCACGGGAAGGTATGGCCTCACGGAAGAAGTGGGGTATCTCGTTGCTTTTCTGGCCAGCGAGAAGGCAGACTACATCAACGGGACAATGCTTGCAATCGATGGAGGACTCATCAGATCAGTCTTCTAGGAAGAGACCTGGAATGGGCAAAAGTGCGACAGGCGATTGAGTTATCGAATAGCCTTGCCGAGTTTAGGATGAAGACAAGCTCTGATACTACGTGGACGCCAGCGGCGAATAGTGGGTTGAGGAGACCGTCAAAGGCCAGGGCCAATCCGATCTCGTCTACGATCAGAGTGCCGTAGAAATTCTGCAAGATCACTCCATATGCCTGTTTGCTCGTCTTCACGATTGTTGGGATCTTCCCTAGATCATTTGTCATCAGTACGATATCTGCTTCTTCAATCGCGATGTCAGTGCCCGCACCCATACCTATGCCTACATTCGCCCTCGCTAGAGCGGGAGCATCGTTGATGCCGTCGCCTACCATTGCTATCCTCTGACCTGTTTCGGACATTTGCTCGATGATGGAGACCTTGTCAGAGGGCAGAAGCTCTGCGTAGACTGCTTGATTCCGGCTTGTTCCCCAGCTCGGTTGGCGACGATCTTGTTGTCGCCAGTTAGCATGATTGTTGAGATGTCCATTATTCCGAGTTCTTGGACAGCGCTCCGCCTCTCGTTTCTGATCTTGTCTGAGATCCCAATCACTCCACAGGTCCGGCCTCCGTGGGCGACTATGGCCGGAGCGCTTGGAACGTCTCAACGAAGACAGGATATCCCCCAACGAGGGTTGCTCCAATCGCAACGAAGTCGAACGGAATGATGCCGCGAAAGAGTCCCAGGTAGCTAAAGATTGACGTAACCCCATCAGAAAAAGACGAATCTCGTTCTTCCTAGTGTTGAATCGGGGTTCTGAAAGGGGGGAGTCCCGAGCTCTGTTGACTACTGGAAGTTCGTCTGTGTAAGAGCTCATCTTGTCGCTTGCGACTGGGTTTTTCGGTGGATTAGGGCGCGGATTCAAGCAGCCCCAAACGTTTCAGAACTAGGAATGCCTGTAGCGTTACCCATTTGCTGGGCTTGCCTGCTTCCTCCAGCTGTAAGGTATGGTCGGTTCCCCATCCTTCTGTCACCAGCTCTCGCTCTTCCGGTCTTGACACCGTCTCGGTCCCGTGCATGGGATGGGATTGGCGCCAGCCTCTGTAGACTGCTTCCAGTGGCCATCGTCCATCAACCAGTTGTTTTGCGCGCAGCATTCTGAGCGCGTCATCGATTCTCTCGTCTCTCGGGACCCCTAGTTCTGCCAAGACCCTTAGCCCGTGGAGGAAATCGTAGCAGTAGTGCGTGGGATAGTGTATCTTCAGAAAATCGAACAATACAATTGAATCGTCTCGGTCGGACTTGTAGACCTTGTGTCTGAGAACAAACTCTGAGGATTTGGCGGCGGCCTCTTTCCATTCTTCTCTCGGCTCGTGTTTGATCATCTCGGAAAGTGCCCACATAGGCTCGACAGTGGCAAGGAAGGACCCGTGCTTGCCCGATGGCGCGCAGTTCCATGCGGAGTCAGATAGTTGCTTGGAGAGAAGCCAGCCCATCGCCTTCTGAACCCTATCATCCTTCGAATATCCTGCTTTTGCGAGCGCTCTGACCATGTTGCCTGTATTGCAAACATGCGGCTCGAACCCTTTCTGATTCTTGGGACGGATGGAAAATCCGCCGGTCTCAACATTGTGTAGCTCGAAAAAATGCTCAATTGCGTTCGCAAACCTTGGATCTTCAGATGATACTCCAAGGTCGGCTAGAACCGCTAGCTGCCATCCTGTACCGGTGAACTTTGGAACATAACATGACTCCTTGTTCTCCCAGTAAGTATTCTCTTTCTGTTTCGCAAAAATCCTTGCGGCCCATCCTTCTTTTCCAATCTTCTGTCCTGCCCTACGAACGGCTGGGTCTTGTTTGTCGCGGTCCATCAGCTCGGTGAGAGTGAAGTATTGACTGGAGGGTTCGTTCTCTTCGAGCAACCATCTTGAGACGGTTGGTGAGACTAGGCTTTCTTTCTGAAGTTGTTCCAAATCAGGCTCACGAAGGGTATCGCTTGCTCGTCTAAAGAGTCTTCTTTTTGCAATTCGGAGCCCATAATTGTGCTCTGCCCATGGGTCCAGAATGTTCTTGAGTCCGTTATCGATGAGCGGGGTTCGGCTTACGTTGAGTTCTTGGGAAGACGCTTACAAGACGGTACCACCGTGGGACGTAGGCCGTCCTCAACCAGCCTTTGTGGAACTCGTGCGGAATGGAGAACTGGTCAGGGGCAAAGTCCTCGATGTTGGGTGCGGAACAGGCGAGAACGCGCTCTATATTGCCGAGAAAGGATTCTCGGTAACCGGAGTTGACTTGACAAACCGAGCGATTGTCGCAGCAAGATTGAAGGCTGTCGAGAGAAAGTTGAAAGTCGACTTCCGGGAGGGAAACGCGCTCTCGCTAGACTTCAAGGACGGCGTCTTCAACAATGTTATTGATTCGGGACTCTTCCACACATTCCCGGACGCTGACCGGCCAGTTTACGCGCGGGAGGTCGCCCGGGTCCTAGCCCGGAGAGGAAAATACTTTATGCTCTGCTTCAGCGAGAAGGAGCCCACCAACTGGGGCGGACCGAGAAGAGTTACCAAGCAGGAGATCGAATCGACGTTCTCCCCGATGTTCAACATCAACTACATTCGGGATGCATTGTTTGCTACGCGATTCCACAGCAACGGTGGCAAGGCCTACCTGACGTCAGCAATAAGAATCTCCGCTTAGATTACTTCTTGCTGGGTTGGTAGCATAACAGCACAACCCCGGACCCGAACGTATTTGTTTCTACGAGTTTCAGGCTGGCTTTGTTGGCGTCGCTAAAGAGACGTTTTCCACTTCATAGAACAATCGGGTAGACCAAGAGCCGGTATTCATCGATCAGGTCATGTTGCATTAGCGCGTTTACAAGTTGGCCGCTGCCAAAGATCAAGAGGTCCTGGCCTAGCTGCGGCTTCAACCTAGATACTTCCTTCTCAATATTCTCTTTGATCAGATGTGAATTGTTCCAGTCAAGTTTTTCCAGTGTTCTTGACACAACATGCTCGGGGAAACCGTTCATTCTCTTCGCATAACCACCTCATCAGTCATCGAAGGCCAGGCCTGTGCGAAACCCTCGTAGGTCACTCGTCCCAGTAGGAGAGCGTCGCTCGAAAACAGTTCATTAAACTTGAACTTGCCGATTTCTTCATTCCAGAACGGGAAGGACCATTTGCCAGGCTCTTCGGCGACACCATCCAGCTTCACGAACTCTGATACGACTAGTTTTCTCATGCTAATTCTCCTTCACAAATGCCGAATCCTATACGGATTCTGTCTTGAGGTAGGATGATTTTACTTGCATTATTCCTTTCTGTCGTTTCAGCTCTCCTTCTAGTCTCGTGACATCTTGGGCCTTGCCGCGGACAAGCAGCGCGCACAAGCAATGCGCCGCGTCAATGTGGGCGTGGAGTGACGAGAGGATGGATTGTCTGTGGTGGTGGGACGTTTCTGTGATGCCCTCATCAGCGCCATGGGTCTCATGGTTGTAGACCATGACAATGGACCCAACAACATGGCCCCCTCTAACGCCCGTTTCAAAATCTGATATGAAGGACCGCATCGCTGCCTGGAGAGCCTTAGATCGATCCCTGTAGCCGCTGTGCTCGGAGGCCTTGTCGAAGGCTTCGAGAAGCTCAGGTGGCAGAGACATGCTGATTCTGGTAACTCCCTCATCATTCAATACCAAATCATGGTTCGCCTCACAGTATTACTCAACTTGGCCGAGAGGGCTAAAAGTATTACCAACTTAAGACTTTATATTACTACGGCGCGGGGTCATGTCGAGATAACCTGTCAATATGCACTGAGAGCGATAAAGGCTCTTGGAGAGGACGTCTTCTGAATTGACTGAAACTCAGCAAAACCGTTCAACCCTCGGACTATCAACAGCAGAGAAGATTAGAATCTCGATCATATACTCGGCCCTAGGAATCGCCACCCTAATCGGCCTCACAGCCTCAATTATCATAGGCCAATTGTCCGCTTTGCTCGCGGGCCTCGGAGTCCTCGCCTTCACCTTCGGCCTGCGCCACGGAGTTGACGCCGACCATATTGTCGCGATCGACAATACTACACGGAAGCTGCTCCAGGAGGGCAAGCGTCCCCTCACTGTTGGTATGTGGTTCTCTCTGGGCCATTCGACAGTGGTCGTCGGCCTAATCCTCTCCCTCATTCTCGCCACCAACGCGGTGAAAGATCAGATTCCAGCACTTCGAAGCAGCGGCGCGGTCATAGGAACAACAGTCTCCGGAATCTTCCTCTTTCTGATCGGACTCATCAACGTTGTCATCGTATTGGGGATCTATCGGATGTTCACGACTCTCAAGCAGGGGAAGATGAACGAGTCAGAACTGGAAAGTCTCCTGGAAAACAGAGGATTCCTAAACCGCTACTTCAAAGGACTATTCAAGATCGTCCGCGAGCCCTGGCAGATCTATCCCATCGGAGTCTTGTTCGGACTCGGCTTCGACACGGCCAGCGAGATTGCCCTGATAGCTATCACCGTTGGGGTCGGAGTCTCAGCAGCCGTTCCTCTATGGATGATCCTTGTTCTTCCCTTCATGTTCACCTGTGGAATGGTCCTGGTTGACATGACCGATGGGATTACGATGTTGACCGCGTACGGTTGGGCGTTTCTCAGGCCGATTCGGAAGATATACTACAACTTGACCGTGACTGTCGTCTCGGTCGCGGTAGCCTTTGCAATCGGGGGGATTGAGCTGCTCCAGGTACTTTCCAGTGAATTGAAGCTAAGCGGTCCGTTTTGGACCTCGCTTGGGACCCTTGACTTTGAGACGATGGGTTTCGGAATAATCGGCATATTCGTGGTATCATGGGTCGCATCTATGGCCTACTGGAAATACAAGCGATACGACGAGCTGTACAATTGACATTCTAGCTTAACACATCGATCGCGTAACCCGTTCTTGAATCTAATTTGCGTGATTCGATCACCATGATCATAGGATTCCTCGTTCTTGTCGTAGGATACGCCATTCAATATGCCGTCTCCGTCATTAGCTCGTCTTGCGCGTCGGGTTTGTGCGGAAACACGGGAACAGTACTCCAACTAATTGGGACAACAATCGTAATCCTTGGGATCGTGATAATAGCCATTGGATTCCTCAAGTTCATCCGAAGACGCTTCTCTTATGCGACGAAGACCTGACGGAATCCAATTTCGATAGTCCTATTAGCGGAAAGGTTCCTCCGAAGATCAGAACGCTCCAATGCCAGCGCAAAGGAAGCCAACCATCAAACCTTTCAAGAGGGTCCGAGTCCTTGTGGCGAAGCCTGGACTGGACGGCCACGATCGAGGCGCTCTGATCCTAACGCGCGCCTTCCGGGACGCAGGGATGGAGGTAATCTACACGGGTTTTCTGGCCACGCCCGAGCAAGTTGCGCAGATGGCGATTGATGAGGATGTTGATGTTGTAGCTATGAGCCTCCTCAACGGGGCTCACATGACCGCCTTCCCCAAGGTCGCGAAGCTGATCCGGGAGAAAGGTGGAGATGATATTCTGTTGGTGGGCGGTGGAATCATTCCAGATGAGGACAAGCCGTTGTTGGAGAAGCAGGGTATCACGGGCAATTTTGGGCCTGGAACTCCTCTCAAGATGATTATCGAGCATGTTGAGATGGTTGTGAGCGAGAGAGACTCTAAGAAGAAACGGTAGGACCAAGACATTTCTATCTGACAATATCTGGCTGGACTGGAAAAATCATGGGCTTTCTCTCCATCATCGGCAAGATAATCATCGGAGTAGCCGTTATCACCCCTGTAGTGGCTCTCTATTTTGCAATGACATCCAGCGATGCTCTTGGTATGACAGGCGTAATAGGACTCCTAGCTGGAAGCGGAATTTTCTGCATCGGAGGCCTATACGCGGGACTTTTAGGGCTCAGGATCGAAAAACTGTCTGCGAGACTGGATCCAGTTTCCAGGCAGCGTCCCAGAAGCAAGGCAAAGAATCTCATCAAGGCGGAGTGTCCTATCGATCACCGCGAAGGAGTTTTCGTGCACGTAAGCCCCTTCAGAAGTGATGCGGTACCGGATGGGCTGGACATCTTTCTGGGCTCATGCGGCCATGAGGTCCACCGCGGAGAGATCGAGGCCGAAGCTTGACGCTCAGCCTGAAAAGAAAAATCTAGGAGGTTGGTTTTTGAAGGAGCTCTTCAGCTACTGATCTTTCGGCCCGAAAGCCACACTAAACGAGTAGGTTCCGCTCACGTTTATGGTGCCTTGTATCATACCGCTACCACTTATGCGGGCCAGTCCTCCTGTGCCCGTGCCGGGGACGAATTTGGCTTGGCCAGTGAATGGCGGGGTCAACGATGTCGCGACAAATGTTCCCGTAAACGCTATCCCGACGCTGCCGGACTTGCCCAGTATTGTTCCTGTAAATGTTCCACCTCCTGCAAAGGACCCTTGGGCTGTAGGACTGATTACGATAACATCCTTGGCCACGAACGTGCCAGAAATGTCACCTGAGATCTCGAAGACAATGTTCTGGGTGACGATCGTGAATCCGTTGACAGTGTTGAAACTCGTGGTTGTTGAATTCGTGAGGAAGGTTCCAGTTGCGGTCTGCACTGTCGCTGCGTGAGCCAGTGGTAAGACGAACAGAAGCAGAGGTACTGAGAACAGTATTTTACCGAATTTCAAATTATATTCCCGTCTCGCCGGTTCGAGGTCGCAAATTATTTAACGCTATCGCATTGCGATAGGACCGCTATTCCAACTGCAGGTTCCGATTTTCTGTTGACCAATCTAGAGCACAAATGATGTATAGGATTTGGCTCATTGTGGCTTGCTTAAATTGAGCCATCCCCCTGCCGAATAATTGAGTGAGGACATGAATGGTAAGAGCGAATTAGATGAACGAATTACAGTCCTCATGAGGTGACGTGTAGAATGTTGATTGAAGACGCGCTGAAAAAATTTCTGGACGAGGACATTGGCCATGGAGACATTACTACAGAAGCTCTTGTTGATCCGGCGGCAAGAGCGACCGGGACTGTGGTCTGCAAAGAACGAGCCATTGTTGCTGGCTTATCCGAGTCCCTCATCCTCCTTAAGCTCCTAGGCTGCGAGGGAAAACCCAAAGTCCGAGACGGACAAGAGGTCCCTGCCGGGACAATCATTCTCGAAATAAGTGGTTTTGGAAGCGGTCTCCTCAAAGTGGAACGTGTAATGTTGAACTTGCTCTCTCACATGTCCGGAGTAGCAACCGCGACCGCTGAACTTGTCAACATTGCGAAGAAAAATGGAGGCTGGACGAGAATAGCCTGTACAAGGAAGACCCTTCCCGGGCTCAGGTATTTCCAGAAGCGAGCGGTCGAGCTGGGCGGAGGCGACACACATCGTCTCAGGCTTGATGATGCCGTCTTGATCAAAGACAATCATCTGGCGCTGGCCGGTTCGATAACCGAGACTGTTCGAAGAGCGAAGGCCAAGGTGAGCTTCACAAAGAAGATCGAAGTTGAGGTTACAACCCCCGACCAGGCAGTGGAAGCGGCGCGTGCTGAGGCTGACATTGTTCTCCTGGACAACATGACACCATCTGAGGTGAAGAAGTCGGTGAGTTTACTAGAGGCAAGAAAGCTTCGAGACCGTCTCCTGATCGAGGTGTCCGGGGGTATTACACGAGAGAATCTTGCAAGCTACGTCAAAACGGGCGTGGACGTGATTTCTGTCGG
This sequence comes from Candidatus Bathyarchaeota archaeon, assembly GCA_005881615.1. GTDB lineage: Archaea > Thermoproteota > Bathyarchaeia > 40CM-2-53-6 > 40CM-2-53-6 > 40CM-2-53-6. The sequence continues at coordinate 5,788 of VBBR01000013.1, read as the reverse complement.
AGCGATAACTCACTCGGCCAACGCCATTGACATGAGCTTGGAGCTTCATCGTCTCAAGAAGCAGCATTGAACATCTCCCGGCAATCTTAAACCGCGCGTAAATTATTGTAAAGTGAGATAGTTCGTTCTGGACCAGAAAATAAGATTCTGCACGACAAAAGACGGCGTCAGACTGGCCTATTCCACAATTGGACATGGGCCGCCACTCGTCAAGGCAGCGAACTGGCTTGGGCATTTGCAGTTCGATCTAGACAGTCCGATCTTTCGCCACTGGACCCGAGAGCTGTCAAGATACAACCAGTACGTCCGTTATGACGATCGTGGATGCGGCTTATCCGACCGCGATGTAACAAGCTCCACCTTCGAGGATTGGGTACACGACCTAGAAACCGTTGTTGATGCGGCTGGTCTTGAGAAGTTTGCATTGTTAGGTATGTCTCAGGGAGGCGCAGTCTGCATCGCCTACGCTGCTCGCCATCCTCACAGGGTAAGTCATCTAATTCTATACGGCGCCAGCGCGCTGGGCTGGTCGAAGATCCACACTTCGCCCGAGGAGGTGGAGGAAGGAATGGCTATTCTGACTCTGACGAAGATGGGATGGGGAAAAGATAACCCTGCATATCGCCAACTCTTCACGTCCATGTTCGTCCCCGGTGGAACTGCCGAGCAGGCCGGCTGGTTTAACGAGTTGCAGCGAAAATCTACATCGCCAGAAACCGCGGTGCGCTACTTGATGGAGTTTGCACAAATCGATGTCCTCGACCAGCTCGCAAAGGTATCATCGCCAACACTCGTCATCCATACCAGAGGCGATCTGGTGAACCGGTTCGAGGATGGAAGGGATCTGGCAACCCTGATTCCTGGAGCTCACTTCATTCCGCTTGAAAGCAGGAACCATCTACTATTGGAGGATGAGCCTGCGTGGAAGGACTTTCTGGTGGAGACGCGGCGTTTTCTCGGAGTGAAGGAGACAGGACCCGAACCGTATTCGAAAGAAAAAGAGCTAGGAGTCAAGGGCTGGCTCAGAGGACCCAAGAAATAGCAGATGTGGACGCGACATTAATGTGATTGACCAGTCCCCGACTCTTAGTGGTTCCGAACTTTGTTAGGTCACTCGAACTTTATATAGGCAATCAAGTAATGCATTGCTGGACGGACTGTTTCCTTGGGTGCAGCAGAAGTCGGCTCCAGACTACGATCCGCAGCCAACAGGGTATTGAAACCGCCTGAGGAAATCACCAAACAAGCGTTCAAGCGCCTCTCTCTGCGCAGCCTCTTCGTCTACCTCGGCCCCTCGCTCATCGTCAGCATGGCCTACATGGACCCCGGGAACTATGGGACGGATATCTCGAGTGGCGCATCGTTCGCCTACGACCTCCTCTGGACTGTTTGGCTCGCCAACCTCATGGCCATGGTCCTGCAATACCTCTCAGGCAAGCTGGGTATCGCGACAGGAAAGAGTCTCCCAGAGCTGATCAAAATCCCCCTTAAGACGAAAAGGTTCACAATACCTTACTGGCTGGCGGCGGAAGCGGCGGCTGCCGCAACCGATCTCGCAGAGTATCTTGGAACGGTTATCGCGCTCAATCTTCTCTTCAATATTCCACTGATCTACGCGTCGATACTTGGCGCGCTGGATGTGATCATTCTTCTCGCCCTAACGTCAGAGCGCTTTAGGATAATAGAGTACTTTTTCATGGTATTCGTCTCGATCATCAGCATAGGCTTTCTCTATCAGATAGTTCTGATACAGCCCAGCATATCGAACATCGCATATCACTCCTTCGCTGTGACTCTGAACAACGATACGATACTCCTTGTTGTCGGAATAGTTGGGGCAACAGTGATGCCTCACGCCCTCTTCGTCCACTCCTGGCTCACAAAAAACAAGCTAACCACTGGATCGTTGGAGGAGAAGAGAAGGCACCGAAGGCTACACGTGAGAGAGGTGATCCTGACCCTAACCATTGCAAGTCTCGTCAATGTCGCAATTCTAGTCTCCGCAGCGGCCGCATTCTACCCTACGTACAGCGGCGTCTCAACCATTAGCCAAGCATACGCTATCCTGAAACCGCTCTATGGCCCTCTCGCCGCTGCGGTGTTCGCGATAACGCTCCTCGCTTCGGGTCTTGCATCGTCGACCACCGGGACGCTTGCTGGCCAGTCGATCATGGATGGACTGCTTGGGACTCACGTCAACAAGTATCTCCGACGGCTTGTCACGAGGATCGTCAACGTGTTTCCGACAACGCTCGCGATCCTGATAGGACTCAACCCTCTCTCGCTGCTCGTCTACAGTCAGGTAATTCTCAGCTTGATGATACCGCTGCCGATGATACCCCTGATCATCTATACCAGGAGGAAGGGGTTGATGGGCGAATTCGTGAACAAGAACGTAACTACCATTCTGGGAATATTGTCTGCAGCGCTTATCATAGCTCTCAACATCTATCTCCTCATAACAACCCTCTAGAACCAATCTCGAACAATAGAGCTTAAACAACCAGGTTCTGAACAAATCTCGGCTTGCTCAGCAAGCATCTCGACGGAGTGTTCCCTTCTCGAGCACTAAACAATTGGTGAAGAAAGCAGAAGAGATCCGGGTCCGAGAACACCGGCTCAGGCTATCTCTCCGGTTGAAAACCCAGGAAGAGATCTACGAGTTCATTCATGACGGTGGTCTTGTCTCGGCTCTTGGTGGAAACGAGCTTCCAAGTTTCATCAGCGCGATACTTGGCAGACCATGGAAGCCATTGGCAAAAGGCTTCACAGGATGGAATGATTGGTGGTCAATCAAGATATCCGGCCAATCAGTAGCCCGCGTGTCCGGGGCTATAGAGAGGAGAGAGGATATTCTCACTGCCAGAATATTCAGACGAACCAAGACCTTCGTGTCCAAGGAACTCTGGCCGACCCTCGACACTATAGTGAAACATCACCAGGACCGCGCAGTGAAAGGAAGAACCTTCTCAGATCTGGAACTGAACTTGTTGGAAACCATCGAGACCGAGCGTTCAATCCGGACGGATCGATTGAGAAAGCAGCTAAGGCTAGAAGGGAAAGTGAACAACTACAGGTTTCACCGCGCACTAACGAACCTGGAAAGCTACGCCTTGATAATCGGTGCTGAAGATCCTCATCCGGAGAGACATCTGCACGCTAACATCTGGCAGACATGGAACACGAGAACCAATAAGGGAATGGGTCGTGCTGGCCTCTCCTACACTGATGCGCTGGGGAAACTCCTCGAAAAAACTATCGATGCCTGCGTTCTTGCCCGCGAGGATCAAGTCGGAAAATGGTTCCAGTGGAGCACGGGCATGGAAGCCGTCAAGGAAGGGGTGCTGAAGGAAGGACTCGTTGTCAGGGCAGGTTCTTTCCTAATGACACCTCGCGTTATTGGCAAATAGCATGCGCGGGTTTTCAAGGTCGCTTGTCGTCGCGACTGCGCGCCTTCTCCGCTTCCAACAACGAGTCCAACCGTTCGAAACTCTCGTCCCAGTACCGCTGGAACTCGGTAGCCCATATCGCCACTTCCCGCAAGGGCTTGGCCTGCAGCCGGCACCAGCGTCGCTGTGCTTCGCGTCGGCGCTCGATGAGACCGGCCCTCTCCAGAACCTTGAGGTGTTTGGAGACCGCAGGTTGGCTGATCGGTAGAGGCTCTGCCAGTTCTTGGACGGTGGCCTCGCCCTGTGCGAGGCGGGCGAGGATGGTGCGACGCGTAGGGTCCGATACGGCCTGGAAGGTCGCGGAGAGAGTGTCGTTGCTCAATGCGTGGTCCGTAGGAGCTCGTCGAGGCGGTCGTATCCCTCGTTCAAGCCGCTTTCCATGTTGCTGGCTAGCATACCGTCGCGATGCTCTTTGCGCTCGAACTTGACGATGGATGTGACCGTTGTTCGGCCATTATGTTCTTGGAAGAGGGCTGTTTGAAGGGACTCGCCTGGCATGCCTTCGAAGTTCCATGTCTGCACAATGCGCTCCGGGCGTACGACTTCGCGGAATTCGCCGTAGAAGCCGTATTTGGTGCCGTCCGTGTCACTGTGGGTGAAGTGCCATCGGCCGCCGGGGCGGACGTCCATCTGCTCAATGGTCATCTTGTATTTTCGGGGTCCCATCCATTGAGAGAGGAGATTGGCATCGGTGTATGCGCGGAACACGAGGTCGCGGGGCGCCTCGAAAGTTCGCACTATGCGGATTTCGGTATCATTCGGGGTTGTGATTAACGCGGGCTTCGAGGTGGATTGAGAAACTTTCATAGACTATGCATAACCATATAGCTATATAACCATTTTGTTAATCTCACGTCCTCGGGAAACGCGGGTCGAGAAAGCTGGAGCTACCCTAAAACGGGTCTAGACATTTGAAGCCTGAGGCTCTGAGATTGTGTAGGAATATTCGGGCACTCTTCAACTTCGATCCTCCCACCACAGAGGAAGAGATTCGGGGTGCTTCATTGCAGTTCGTCCGAAAGATTAGCGGGTTCAGTCAACCGTCGAAGGTAAACGAACGTTCGTTTATGGCGGCGGTCGAAGGGATAACCGAGGTTTCAACTAATCTTCTCCGATCGCTTGAAACGAATGCGCAACCGAGGAACAGGCAGCGGGAGATTGCAAAAGCAATGGCTCGCGCTAAAGAGAGATTTTCGCGCTAGCGCCTCCGCCTAGTTGGCCTTTACGTTCTCGAGAAAAGTCGCGGATGGGACGAAGAAGAGGTTCCCCGTGACCGCGCGGCTGAAATCCAGGAGCTTATCATAATTGCCCGGGGGCTTGCCGACAAACATGTTCTGAAGCATATCCTCGATTGTGCGTGGCGAGCGACTGTAGCCGATGAAGTATGTGCCGAACTCTTTTTGGCCGGCGTGACCGAAAGCCATGTTGTCTCGGAGTATCTTGATCTCCTTTCCATCCTTCACTATCTTGGTCAGAGAGTTGTGAGCATAGGTCGGCTTGACCTTGTCGTCCAGCTCCACGTCATTCAGTTTCGTGCGACCGACGACTTTTTCCTGTTTTTCTACGGGTAGCTTGTTCCAGGCGGCTAAATCGTGGAGATACTTTTGAATGATCACATAGCTGCCCGCGGCGAACGCAGGATCCTCGCCGGTTATGAGGGTGGCGTCGACCGCGTCCTGGCCCTTAGGATTCTCCGTGCCATCAACAAAGCCGATGAGGTCGCGGCTGTCAAAATAACGGAACCCTTGCACTTCGTCGACCGGGGTTACTGAGGCTCCGAGCCGGGCCATAATCTGCATCTCGAGCTCGAAACACAAGTCCATTCGTTGCGCCCGAATATGGAAGAGCATGTCGCCCGGTGTCGAGACAGCATGACGCTCTCCAGCACGTATCTCGCGAAACTTGTGCAACTCAGCTGGGCGCGGCTTCCCAAACAGCTGGTCCCAGGCATTGGACCCAAACCCTGCAACACAGGAGAGAGTTCCCTCTTGTTCGCGAAACCCTACCGAACGCACGAGAGCGGCTAGATCCGCGCAGAAGGATCGGATAGCAGCTCGATGCCCAGCCCCCGGGTTAACTATTACGACCAGAAAGATCGAGGCGCGAGTTAGTCCTGTAGCAACCGGTTGTGGAACGGCTTGGGGAATATTTGACGCTCTAGGCGCCATAGGGTGGAAGTTGGCCTAGAGTGTTGAAAACGTTTGCTGTTTTTCCTGGTGTTGTTGTGTTGGTGAGGCTAAGCGGATGTTGTCAGTTCGAGCTTCTTTTCTTCTTTCAGGAGGCTCAGCAGTGCAGTGTTGAATTCTTCAGCGTGTCCAGGATATGAAGCGCGGTCCACC
>VBBR01000105.1 GCA_005881615.1 Candidatus Bathyarchaeota archaeon | reverse complement strand
AGGGAGCATCCGCTGAGGCTGTCGTCTATCCCAAACTAGTCGAAGACCTAAACTTCTACCGATCACAGGGGCCAACAAGCAAGGCATTCCTGATCTGGATCGATACTGTTAAGGGCGAAGTCAGTTGGCAACTTCGAAAGATACCGGAATTCGGCCTTTGATGAGATTGTGTGGCTAGGACCTTTAATTAGGGAAGCCGTGGCGACATTGCGACCCGCCATGAAGTCCGCCAAGAGCACCGCCGCGATCAGCTCGAAGTCCAAGGGATTCACAGACGAGGAAAGGTGCTGACGGAGAGATGCTCGTCCTAGAAAAAATCGCGAAGATGTCGGAACCCGACCGCTCGATGGCCAAGCGGGTTCACGCTGTCATCAGAGCCGCCGCGCCTGTCCTTTCTCCGAGACTCTGGTACGGCATGCCCGCGTATGCCTTACCTGGCAAGGACGGCAAAGTCGTCTGCTTCTTCCAAGATGCTGCGAAGTTCAAGGTTAGGTATGCGACGCTGGGATTCAGTGACAAGGCAAAACTCGACGAGGGCAACATGTGGCCAGCCGCCTTCGCGCTGAAGGGGTTGGCTGCTGCCGAAGAGGCAAGGATCGCCGTGCTCGTGAAGAAAGCGGTGAGTTGAGGACTGACTCGCCATTGGGTCCAGACCTAGGCAAGATCGTTGGTTGGGCCTAGGGGTTCCCGCGTGACGAGAACGTGCACCATCGTGCGTAGGAGAGGCTCATCAACTCCAGTCTCGAAGGTAGCGCAAGGCGTGTATTCGACTTCCTCGAAGGTGACAAGGTCGACGAATCTGCGTTCAAGGCACTCGTCCGCATGCACCAGCTAACCCGTTTTAGCGAGCATATCCGCTCCAACAAGATTCGGTCCAGTGTAGAAAAACGTCTAACCCTCGAACGGCGAAAAGATCGGAAAGACGTTAAGCGTCCGACAACGACAAACCCATACGTTTCCCAACCAAAAACCAACAGGAACCCAGCGACCCCAGGTAGACTCCCCAAAGATCTCGGAACGAAGCCCCGACGCGACCCGAAAACGGCCCGCCCTCATCCGATCGGGGTTTCAAAAGCTCTCGTACTGGCGCGACCACGTTCTACGCCGGCACTTATCTTAAATCTGGGCCTGAGCCCCCGCTCACACAGTGATCAGCTCCGCCAAGTCGAACAGCTAAGCCCAAGGTTTCGATAGGAATAGCTCTCCCGCAATACGGATCAATCGTCTCTCCCAAAACAATCCTCCACGTGGCCCTGGAAGCCGAGAAGATGGGACTGGCGTCTCTCTGGGTCAGTGACCGAATGCTTCTTCCAACCAAACCAAGGGACACGTGGGACGAGGAGTCCTGGCCGGACATTTTTGCCACTGTCTATGACCCGATAGAGATGCTGACCTGGGTCGCGGCTCAGACAAAAAGTGTCAAACTTGGCAGTAGGGTCTTGAGTGGGCTTTTCCAGAATCCCGTGACCCTCGCCCGCCGTTTTGCAACTTTAGACCGGCTGAGCGGTGGAAGAGCAATCGCCGGTATTGGCCAGGGTGACTTCCGAGACGAGTTCCTGGCTGCAAACGTTCCGTTGAAGAGGCGTGGGAGGGGCTTCGAGGAGTTTGTCTTGGCACTACGTGCTGTTTGGGGACCGGACCCGGTAAGCTTCTCTGGCATGTTCTATACGATACCGGAGTCGTGGATCGGACCGAAACCCGTACAGTCTGGTGGGATTCCATTGTTGCTAGGCGCTTTCGAACCTAAGGCGCTGGAGAGGGCTACGAGAATTGCCGACGGGATCATGCCGGTGGCTGGAAGAAACACGACGATAGAAAGGCTGGGTCAACATCTCAACGGTTTCCGAGACATGGCCCGAAGAGCGGGTCGCGATCCTGAGAGGATGATGGCGATCCTGAACGTTCACAACGCTCTGAGTGATGAGAAAGTCTCGGAACCCCGTCCACTATTGTCAGGTACGCCTAAACAGGCAGCAGACGACCTACTAGGACTAGGGAAGCTTGGAATCGACCACATATTCTATGACATGAACTATCCAGCCGCAATCCCAATAGACACCCAACTACGACTACTAAGAAACCTGGTAGAACTGTCTGCGCTAAACAAGTAAGCAGCGCGATAGTACTCTAGGTTCGCTTGTGTTCCTCGACGATGTGTAGGAAGTTCCTGAACAGGTCCATTCCTTTCTGCGTGTGAGATACTTCCGGGTGGAACTGGACTCCGAAAACATCTCTAGTCTCATGCCTCATCGCTTCAACAGAGCAGTTACTTGACCTTGCAATACTCTGGAAGCCCTGCGGAATCTTCACGACCTCATCGTTGTGAGATTCCCAAGCGGTAAAACTTGGTCCTAGTCCCGCAAGAATTCGTCCTTCGTCAATGACAGAAATCTCTACCGGGCCAAACTCAGGTTTTCGGGCCGCTTCCGTGACTCCGCCGAAAGCAGTTGCAAGTAACTGGTGAGTGACACAGATACAGAGCATGGGCAGTTTGACTTGCCTAATCAATCGGGCCGCATCTGCCAGTTCACCTGTCAGTCTGTCGGGAGACCTGACGCTTTGGGGCCCTCCGCCCATAACCAGCGCATCCGGCTTCATTGATTCAATTTGTTCAGGCGGAACAGAGGGCGGGAGTAGTTTCGAGTCCACTCCCAGTTCCTTGAGGTTTCGGACAATCAGGTGATTGTACTGGCCCTTGACATATACGACCGGTATCGTGGTCATGTCTCATTCGAACTCGATGGTTCCAGGCGGCTTCGGTGTAATGTCGTAGTAGACCCGGCTCACGCTCTCTTCCTTCAAGACCTGCTTGCTGATATCTTTCAGGATCTTCCAGGGTACAGGGGAGACGGCGGCAGTCATGAAATCTCTGGTTGAAACCGCCCTGACGAGGATGGATAGCGGTCCTCCGCCTCTACGTTCTTTGACGAGCAATGCGACTCTTGTGATATCCGGGAATATCTCGACGATCTTCGTTTGGAGCTGCCGAAGTCGATCTTGCAGCCAGCCATATGTCTCGCTGGACTCCTCGGACAGCTTCACCCCAGCAAGAAGCCCATAACATCTCTGATCACCTTTCACCCCAGTTATCCTGTCTTCAAAGATGTCCACATGAACCTCGGACTTTGGAAGTCCAAGCGCCTCGCAGGCGGTTTCTGAGACAGTCTTTGGAGATGGATCCTTAGCGAACCTGTTCTCGATAACTGCTGCAAAGTACTGCTCGTAGTTGAAAGGCGAAAGGCCCGCCTCGACTGTCTTCGTTGCCTCTTTGAGTACACGAACCTTCTCCTTGGTCACATTCCCAATACATCGGACGAGGAGGCCTGGACCAGGAAACGGTTGTCTCTCTGACAATTCCCTTGGAAGGTTGAGGTGGCGTCCGAGAGATCGAACTTGATCCTTGTAGAGGTCAGCAAG
>VBBR01000106.1 GCA_005881615.1 Candidatus Bathyarchaeota archaeon | reverse complement strand
GTGGAAGATGCGTACAGCGAAAGACATCTCCCCGAGCTTGTGAAAGCGGGATCGATCAGCGCCACAAAGAACCTATCCGAGGCCGCTAAATCTTCCGACGTAGTAATCGTATGTGTGCCAACTCCTCTCGACGCCAAGGGGGAACCAGACCTCTCGTTCCTCAAATCGGTCGCAAGGGACTTGTCGAAGAACCTATCCGGATTCAAGTTAGTTATCGTTGAAAGCACAAGCTTTCCAGGGACCACGACAGACATTTTCCAACCCTTACTGGAGCGAAGCGGGAAGAAACCTGACAGAGATTTCGCCCTCGTCTACTCCCCGGAGCGAATTGACTATGGCAACGCAGAATTTGGGGTCAGGAACATTCCAAAGGTGGTAGGAGGCATTAACGACGAGTCGACTCAACTAGGTGCTGAATTTTACAAGTCAATCTTGGACGCCCCCGTTGTCACGGTTGGCAGCCCTTCGGTCGCAGAAGCAACAAAGATGCTCGAGAACATATTCCGCTACGTGAATATCGCGTTGGTAAATGAGCTAGCGGTCCTCCATGAAACCTTAGGCGTTGACTTTGTCGAAGCGATCAATGCAGCAGCCACAAAGCCATTCGGATTCATGCCACACTATCCAGGTCCTGGGGTCGGGGGTCACTGCATTCCGAAGGACCCGTTTTATCTCGTCTACAAAGCAAAACAGGCCGGATTCCCACTACGCCTAGTATCTGCGTCCAAAGCCGTTAACAAGATGATGCCCGTTCATACAATCGAACGGCTGGTATTGGCACTAAAAGCCGTTAAGAAGAGCCTACCAAACACCACCGTGGTTGTATGGGGTCTAGCCTACAAAGGCGAAGTCAAAGATACTCGAAGGAGCCCGAGCTTAGAGCTTCTCAAGCTCCTCAAACAATCCAAAGCGAAGATCCGGGTCTTTGACCCTTACGTCCCACGCGTGACAGTGGGAGGCAAAGAATACGAGTCCAACATCTCCGAAATAGAATCTGTCCGCGACGCGGACGCATTGATCATAGCAACAGCACACAACGCGTTTCGAAGTTTCGACCTTTCAAAAATAAAAAGCCTCATGCGTAGTAATCCTATCCTATTCGATACAAGAAATCTCCGAACTAGGAGCGAGAGCGAGGAAGTCGGATTCACTTATCTCGCAACAGGACGACCATAGCAATCCTCTTGCCTCAGAAAAAGGAAACCAAGTCAAACAGTTGATTCTGAAGAACTCAATCTCGCAACACAGTTACCCTTATCCGGGAAGGCTTGGACATAGAAGATCCAGGGAATCGCGTTGAAAAGACGACTGATGGATATCCTCGCTTGTCCTATCGACAAGCATTACCCACTTGATTTACACGTCTTCGAGGAGAAAGACGAGATCGTCGAAGGATTACTTGTGTGTTCAGAGTGCGGCCGCTGGTATCCAATCATGGACGAGATACCCCAGCTGCTTCCCGACGACTTAAGGGAGCAGAGAGATGAACTTTCTTGGCTGAGCAAGTGGAAAGAGAACGCGCCGCCTCAAGTGTTGAGGGAGGGTAAACCCTTCAACCTTCAATTGTCAGGCTGACGAGACTAACTGCGTTCGTATAGGGACCTCTGGGAGATCATACCAGCGCTTCTTTTCCCCGACCTTGTCACGCAGTTTCCATTTGAACGATTTCGGGACTGTCTCAATCGCGTGGAGGAGCTTGTTGATTCGTGTTTCGAGGATCTTTTTAGCTTCGGCTTCTAGTTCGTATTTCTGAAGAAAGGCTAGGAGCTTCCTTAGTGTTAGAGAGATGGTCTTGCATAATCCCCATTCGTCAGCACATAAGGACGAGATATATCCGGCATCAATTACCTCCTTATCCCCAGAAGCCGCATGATCGACTACGTCATGGTCCTTTAGAATCGCGATTAGGTCACGGATGTCCTTCTCATTAATTTCCACAACCTGGAGTTTCGTCAACAACAAGTCGGAGACAGGTATAGTATAGTCATCAAGTGTAAGCCTGTCTCCGAAATGAAGCGCATGGCACATTCTAAAAACATCTAGGAAAATGTCCACGACCCTCTGATTCTTCGCGTCTTCGAAGATCAACCTCGTGGCGCCGTGGAGCGCGTTGAACCGTTGGTTGGGCTCATAACCCAGATCCAAGAAAAGCTTCCTGATTTCCCGCCCTTGCTTTCCTCTTCCAAAGAAATCTAAGTCAGGATAAGATCTCTGAAGTGACCTGTGCGTTGCACTTGGACAATGATACTTTACTGCAACTCCGCCGAGTAGTCTTAGAATTATTCCCCTGTTCCTTGCCTCGTCCAGTATCCGTTTTGCTTCGTCAGATATTGCGAAGAGCATGAGTTAGTAGCTTCTTCCACCCTATGCAAGGGAGACTGTCTCGTTCCGTACTTAAATTTCGTAGAACCCGGGATAGTACCCTAGCACCTACCCTAGACAATTTAAAGGGTTAGAGATCTCCTTTCTTTGAATTTGCCTAAGACCAGAATAATTTTCTCCTCGGACTTTCACGGAAGCGACGTAGTTTGGAGAAAATTTCTGAACTCCGCGTCTATGTTCAAGGCGAATGTCTTGTTGATGGGTGGAGATATGACGAGCAAGGTCATGGTTCCCATTGTGCGCGAGCCTGAAGTTGGTTACACAGCTAACTTCTTGGGCAAACAGGTGAAAA
>VBBR01000104.1 GCA_005881615.1 Candidatus Bathyarchaeota archaeon | reverse complement strand
AATACTCCTCCAGGTTTGAGATGCCGGGCCATGGCTCGAACTGCGAGATCCAATCTACGCCTTGTCTTTACATGGCCGATAGCGCTGAACAGGCAGGTGACAACATCAAATTCTTTCCTCAGCCAGAAGTTAGTCATGTCACGACGGTAGAAGACCACATCCGGATGCTTCTTCCTTGCCAATCTAAGCATTAGCGGACTATTATCTAGGCCCTCAACTGAATAGTTTCGTTTCAGGTAAGCGATGTGGCCCCCGGTCCCGCAGGCGACATCGAGCAGCTCGTTTCCAGGCGACCGTTTGTCTTGCTGGATTAGTTCGTGGAGTCTTGCGGTCTCCTTCTCGTAGTTCTTGAAAGAATAGATGGCGTCATAGAATTCTGCCGATCGATCGTACAATTGTCGATGAGGCTGATGGATTGTCAGATGCAGATAGGGCTTGGGGCAGGATGCCTATGGGTGAAGAGGGAGAACTATAGCGTCCTCAGGAGCTATCAATCCGATCGTGACTAGCTGAGTAACGACTTCAAGTATCTGCATACGAATTTCAGTAGGTGAGACCTTCTTTTCCGCAGCGAGTTCTGCTGTTAGCTCGTCGATTGTCTTGTTTCCATCGCTCTTTTCCCAGAGGCTGGCGATGTCATCGTTTCCGAGGTATCGCGAATTTGCCTCGTTGATCAGGACTATGGTCCCATCAGGGTTCTTTGCGATGTGCCCTTTCTTCCTGGGCTTGAAACTTGCTGGATTGAACTCGATGGTAACTGGTTCCTCGTTCGAGTGTAGCCTTTCACGCGCCGCTGCGCTCATCTTGTCAGGGGTCCACGGCGGGTCCCAGACGATATCGACCTCAGCGTGGTTGACGCCAGGTATCTTCTCGATCAGTTCCTTGACTTGATGACTCAGGTAAGCGCTGGCGGGACAGCCCATCGCAGTGAGCGTCATACGGACCTTCACAGTGTCATTGTCGATAGCGACGCCGTAGACTAGGCCAAGGTCAACAATGTTGACGGGTATCTCAGGGTCGTAACAGTTCCGGAGAACATCCATCACACGACCGACGGAGAGTTCTTCGCTCAAAGGCTTCGACCAAAAGAATTGTGGCTAATGAGCCTAATAGAGCTATTCGCACCGCGGGATTGACGCGCAGGTCATCAGAAGATGACACGCGGGGGTATGCGGGTATCCAAGTCCCATACATGTATGTCGCAGGTGGAATACGGAGAAGTGTATACGAAACCATTCGATAACCATTGTGAGAGGTTCTGGTTTACGAGAACGAGTGAATAGTATTCTGAGGCCGGAGCTGTCCAGTTGAAAGTAACAAAGCCAGTCCCATTAAGATGCCACTGCCCTGACGAGCGAGGGCCGACCGTCCAAAAGGTACTGCCCGTCCTCGGATCGGTCAAATTAATCTTCACAGAACCGAACGTGACGTTGAACTTCCACATGTAGGAATGAGACTGGGTCAGAGACAGATTGAAGGTCGGCGCCCTAACTGTGAACGAAACATCGTCATTGAAGATTAAGGCCGGCTCATATCCAGGAGGGCCGCCAGAGTTGCGTGGAAGTACCGAAGGAACGGACCCGGGAAAAGGAATAGGGAAGATTCTAGCTAGCTGAAGGATTAGTATGAGCACTAGGCTCGCGATGCCTAGAACTCTCTTGGTCTCGTGTGAGACCACGTCCTAATCTTCCTTCTTGTGCTTCTTCGCTTTCTTGCTTGGGTATCTTCGTCCGATTTCGGCGAGCTCGTTCTGCCAGGGACGGCTCACATATTCGCCGAGAATCCCGCCTCCCTCAGGGTTGGGAAAGCTGACTGGATGTTTCTGGAATTCCTTCTCGTTCCGTCTTTGGTTTTGAAGGAGATACAGAATTACGAAATCCGAGCCGGCCCAGACTCCTACTAACAGCGTCCAGTTGGGAATCGGGTCAAGGTTGTACAGGAGGACGATTAGGCCAGTGGCTATGAAAGCGATGAAAACGGAAGCGAGGGTCTCGCCTCTCCTCGGGCGGAGCAGCAATTCTCTCCCCACTATCAAGTGGGCGAGCGATGCTAAGAAGATTACTGAGACTCCAGATTGTCGGGCAGATTAGGATTGAGGGGCTTGCTTCGCGAACTTCGCAATAGGATTCCATAACCCACAAATCCGCCCAAGACAAGTACCAATCCTGCATACATGAGTGCCAAGTCGAAGGGATACTCTGTGGAGTAGGTTCCCGACCTTACATACCCAACAATCGAGAGCGTCGCTCCCGCGACGCTGAGGATCCACGTAACATTGGTAAGGAATTCCTTCGTGTACACTGCCATCCATCCCAAGTCCACGTAATCGCGGATGAGTAACCTGAGGTAGCTAAGGACAATTCAGTCTGGTGTTCCCTGGGAGTAGAACAAGCAGGGACGCGAGCAGAGTCCCTTCCTAAGGAAAGAAAGCCTATTCTTCCGACACAACTTTCCTTGGGCCTTAGAGAATTCTGTTGAGCCTATCAAAGGCTGCTGGAAGAAGCCGGTTTTCAGCATCGATCAGAGGTCGTAGCTCTCCAGATTTCAACAGCCTTGCGATCGCTGTTCCTGTAGCGAGTTTTCCGTGACGCCAGCTCCGTAGAATCGGACCGTATTCTCCTTGCAGGCTTTTTGTGACGCTCCTTACTACGTTCTGACCTTTCTCGGACTTGCTCTCCACCTCGACCTCAAAGAGGCGTATCTTCTGATCGTCAAAGTCATAGAGCACCGAGTCAACATCCAGTTCTGCAAGGGTCGGAGAACCGTCTGGCCCTGACGTTACGTTTCGAACTTGGCGCTGTGTCTCTCGGTGCTGGATGGGAACTAGGCCCTTTGTCTGCAATAATTCATTCGGACCCGAAGGGGTTGTCAGGCTGACTGCACTAGGCGATTGCGGGGGGAGCTTCAGCTCGGAAACGACCTTTTCAATAGTCTCAGAGGACCAGGGAACCTCCATTTCAGCCCTGACCATTCCGCCCCACAGAGTTCGTCTTGGATGAGTCTTCATGGTTATCCAACGGTCTTGGTTGTCCGTTCGTATTCTCAGATTCAGCTTGCGATGCGAGAGAGAGTGATGGGGCGTGTCGAAGTAGGTGTCAGAGAGAAGTTTAGTCGTTGCACCAACTAGTCTGTAATCTCCAACGCTGGTCTTTTCAGCAATCTTTCTGACAATTTCCTCAGGGTGATCTGATAGTATGAGGAGGATCGATTCGATCTCTCGGCCGAAACCGAGAGCTTGAGGTAGCTTGACCACCCTGGTCCACTCATCGTTTCGAAGGAGAGGCGTGGTTACTGAACTTTATCTGACTCACCGAAACTTGCTGTAGGGACAGTTGACAGAGCCTAAGAGAGTAAGAAGACAACGGCGCTCTTTGTCTGACGACAGAAACGTCGATACCAAGAATACAACTTCGCCAACACCCATTCGTAAACTGTCAAAGACAGCATCTCCTACCAAGATTGACCTGTTCATACTCAGGCATGGAGAAGCAGGCAATCGAATGACAGTTGTCGAGGAAGACTCTGAACGACCCCTAACACCGGATGGCCGAGCCGAGATGCAGAAAATAGCCAAGTCATTGAAGTCGATCGGACTGCAAACCAAGCAAATCTACACGAGTCCACTGAAACGAGCCCGAGAAACTGCTGAAATTACTGCGAAGATCCTGAATATCCCAACGCTGGAAGAATGGGACGAATTGAAACCAGATGGAAGCAAGGTAGCACTTTATCGCAAACTGGAAAGACTCGAACAAAACTCCAGACCAATCCTTGTCGGACACGAACCTTATCTTACTTCCATGATAGGGGAGATTATCGGGACCAAGAGTCCCAAAATTGTTCTGAAAAAGGGAGGGGTGGGAAAGGTCCGAATTACATCATTTACTCCTCGGATTTCCGGCGAACTCCGCTGGCTTCTCACACCGAAAATCATGTCTAAGATGTCTTGATAAAGACAAAACGAATCACTATGACCCCGCCGAAGCAAAACAGAAACGACGGGCGGCCCTAGCCAAGTTTGAAAATCTCGGTGATAGACCTAGGCTACAACTCGCTAAAACTCGTGAACTACGATGTTAGACGGGACAAGTCGTTCGTCGCGTATGGACAGCAATCAGTCCTCGCGAAGGTGGGAGAGGGGCTTGATCAGACAGGCTTCCTGGGAGACAAACCAATCCGGCGCACAATCAAGACCCTGAAACAGTTCCGGGCCATTGTAGACCTTGAGCAATCAAATCACGTCCTCCCTGTCGCTACCAGTGCCGTTAGGGAAGCTGGGAACAGAGAGGATTTCCTCAAGCAAGCCTATCACGAGGCGGGGTTCAAGTTCAAAGTCCTATCCGAAAAGGAAGAAGCAGTATACGCTTTCGAAGGAGCCAAGAGCGCTACCAGCGTTCACGCCGGCTTGTTCTTCGACCTTGGAGGAGGAAGCCTGGAGATCGTCATCTATTCGGAGCCCACGATCAGAAAGATCCTCTCAGTCCCTCTAGGCGGACTGAGGCTGACTGACCTCTACGCGAAACCGGATGGATCTTACACAAAGAAAAACTATGCACGTATGGGAAAACGGATACTCGAACTCCTGCCGGAGAAGAAACATCTTCCAACTTCGAAAAACCTCGACCTAGTAGGGGTCGGAGGCTCCGTGCGCGCACTCGCCAGATATGACCAGATGCGCCGCGAGTACCCTCTAAACAAATTGCACAATTATTCGATGAAAAAGAACGCCGTGGAATCAGTACACCGAGCCCTCCGCAGAATGAGCACAAGAACCCTCAAGAAGAGTCCAGCAATAGGCCAAGAAAGAAGCCAATCCATCATTGCTGGGTCGCTAGTAGTTCACTTGCTGATGGAGAAGATTGGCTTCCGCAAGCTCATTGTCAGCACACACGGTCTCAGAGACGGAGTACTCTCGGCCTTCCTCGAGAGCCCCGGCGCGTACCGCCAGGGACTCGTAGACAGGGTTCTGATTCGCGAAGAATCAACACGCACGAAAGTTTCTGCCCAAGAAAGATTGGCAAAGTCTCTCTTGTCGCATAGAAACCTAACCAATAGAGAGTATGCGATACTCTCAGAAGCACTCGATCACGTCTTGCCGGACCTCCCAGTCTACAATCCGGAGACCCTGTTCTACATCGTATTGGAGGCTGATAGCATACTGCCCCACCAGGACCAGCTCATTCTAGCACTGTCTGTAGCGAGAGCAAATGGAATGAGGAGGACAGATTGGGCTGAGACGAGCTACAAGCGCCTGCTGGACAAGAAAAGCATGGAGATGGTGAAGAAGATCTCGGTCCTGATACAACTTGCGCAACTTCAACAGAAGACGGACATCCATCTATCCATGAGGTCTGAACGGGGCATCCCCCGCCTTCACATAACACAGGGCAAGCAACACATTCCGAAAGTGCTAATGAAGGATATTCTGAGAGACCTCGAAGACCTTGAAGGCGCGTTCAATCTTCAGCTCGCCATCTGACATCCAAAGAAAACCTAAGTAAGCTCACTTCTCGCACCCAGCCTTCCCTTGATTACTCGCGACTCCTTCGCGAAGGAATACGACAAATTCCTGAAAGCGCTCACTCGGAGAGTCAAGGCCTACCTCAGAGACCCAAACGCCGAGAACGTCCACCGACTTCGAACCGCGACCCGCCGTCTGCAGGCCGCTTTCGCATTGCTTCCGAAGAGTACCCGGAAGCAACCCAAGGCCCAGAAGGCCATGGCTCGCATCAAGAAACTGATGAAAGTAAACGCCACCGTGAGAGATCAAGACATCATTCTCTCAAAGCTCTCAATGTACAAGAAGAATCTGACATATGAGCGGCTCACAGGGGATTTGAGGAAATCACGAAAGTCCCATCTAAAACAAGCAGAAGAGCTAGCATTGTCAGTTCAGAAAAATTCGGAACTTCGTGTGAAA
>VBBR01000103.1 GCA_005881615.1 Candidatus Bathyarchaeota archaeon | reverse complement strand
TTAGCGGTGCGGGAACATCCTATCTTCTCGCAAAAGCGATAGACCCGAAGAACGTGGATCTATCCCCGTTGGCCATAGTTGGATGTCTCGGGGACCAACAGGATAAGGGTCCCAAGAGATCTCTAATCGGACTCAACTCAGGAATTCTAGCGGATGCGGTCCAAGCAAAACTAGTTGAGGTTACACAGGACCTGGTCCTTTTCGGACGACAAACGAGGCCCATTCACAGGGCGATCGCGTCAACCACGACACCATTCCTTCCAGGCCTGAGCGGAGAAGAAGATCGCTGTTTGGCACTACTCGACTCCGTAAACATTCCGACCAAGGTAGAAGACCGTTGGAGGACTATCTCTGATCTCTCGCTTGAGGAGAAAAAACGACTTGTGGACAAGATCATCCAGCACATGATCTCACTGAAGTTGAGTGGAGAGGTGGCGCTTGAGCTGATAGGGTCAGTGTACACGCTGACGAAAGAGGAGCCTTCGACTCCTCTCCGCGACGGACGAGAGTATGCATCACTGCTGAATTCTTGCGGCCGCATGGGCAAACCAGGCCTCGGGATAGCACTGGGCCTTGGAGACCGCGGCGGATCATTCGAGGAAGCCCAACAGGTCTACTCGGAATACCGAAAATTCCTCTCGAAATACATGAACTGGATTACGCAGGACCCCAAGTCACTGGTTCAGAAGGGACACTTGGTGATTGTAAGGGGCGAGGGAGTGATCGATGAAAACATGACTGGAGCCGTTTCTTCGATACTCTCCTCCTCAAACCTCTTTGGCGGCTCAAAAGTAACTTTGGTCGTTACTGCGACAAAGGAGGGCGAGTCGAAAGTCTCGGCACGCGGAACTGATCAGCTGATCCAGAAGGGACTGAATCTTGGCAAGATTCTTCAGGACTTGTCCCCGAAGTTCGGAGGATACGGAGGCGGCCACGATATTGCGGCTGGCGCAACCGTAGAGCGTCAGAGCCTCGAATCGTTCCTCACACAGTTTGAAAAAACCATCGAGTCGTCCATCAAGTGATAACAGCAAATATCAAAATCTCAACGCCGAACAAGGCAACATCCAAGTCGCTTGTTGCATCGGTCCAGCCTGATAACCTAAACATGAAAGGTCTCAAGGTCAAGGGACAGGCGCTGGACCACTCTGCATCTTTTAGCCTCGAATTTGGTGGAAAGATTGAAACATTCATATTCACCTTGGACGACCTCCTTCGCTGTCTTCAAGCAGCAAAGGAGACGCTAGAAAAAGTATCAAACTAAGAAAATGGAATAGAGAACGTGTCAAAGACCACCAAGAAAGTGCGGGACAAGTGGAGAACCAAGGAATGGTACTCCGTGTACACGCCTTCTTACTTCGGAGAACAGAACGTTGCAGGCATACCGTGTGAGGATCCAAAGAAACTTATCGGCAGGGTGGTCGAAACCACTCTCTACGACATAACCAATGATTTCTCGCATCAATCGATCAAACTATACTTCCTAGTTACCTCTATCACCGGCGACCGCGCAGATACAATCCTCAAGAGCCACGAGTACTCGACAGACTATCTTAGAAGCCTCGTAAGGCGAGGAAGTACCCGCATCGACGGAATCTTCACCGGCCGAACGGTCGACAATTATCTTACAAGGGTCTACATTGTAGGATTCAGCCATGGCCGGATCAACGGTTCTCAGGAACATGGGATCCGACAGGTCATGGGCAAGATCGTTGCCGAAAAAGCGTCGAAGCTTACCTACTCGCAGCTCTGTCATGAGATGGTTCTTGGAAAGATGGGATCCGACGTCTATAACGATGCGAAGAAGGTCTGCCCGCTCCGACACATCGGCGTGCGCAAGTCGAAGCTGCTCTCGATGCCGTTGACCCTTGAGGGAGCAGAGCCAAAGACAAAGGCGGCTCCCGAGATAGTCGCGCCGACTCCTGAAATCGAAGATCCTATGCCTACTCCCGAGCCAGCAGCGTAGCGCTGCCGCTTTTGAACCTGCAATTCGGAAGCTCTGGTATCCGGGGCAAATATCCTGAAACTGTAAATTCGTCAGTTGCTTTCGAGCTAGGCAAGCTCATCCCAAGAATCATGGGAGAAGAGCTGGCGCTTGGAAATGATCCACGATACTCGGGTCCAGTTCTGAAAGCATCCTTTCTCTCAGCTGCACTTGAGAATGGTTCGAGGGTTCTCGACTATGGTTTGATTCCGACGCCAGCGCTTGCTTACCAGACGAGATCGTTGAAGAGATCGGCCGGGGTAATGATCACGGCCAGCCACAATCCTCCAGAGTATAACGGGTTCAAGGTGTTCAACAAGCTCGGGGAGGCTCTTGACGACGAGACCCGTCTGAGTTTGAAGAACGGGAAACGGCCTCCTTACAATGGAAGATCTTCTAGGGTGGAGTCTGCGGATCCGAGGGAGTACAAGGAATTGCTCGTAGGCGTGGGTTTCAAGAAGAAGTGGAAGGTTGTCCTTGATCTGGGCAACGGTGCGGCCTCAAAGCTGGCTCCTGCAATTTACAGAGAGAGATTGGATAAGGTTACGACAATAAACTCGTATCCTGATGGAGGATTCCCAGGCAGGGGATCGGAGCCTACGAAGAAAAGCGTGGGAACTCTTGGCAGTATGGTGGTTGCGACCCATTTTGATGCGGGCATCGCGTTTGATGGCGACGCGGACAGAATGTACATCGTCGGCGAGAACGGGGTTTGCCCACTGCAGGATAGAATACTCGCATCCTACATTGCCTTTCTCGCGAAAAGCTCCAAGGGTCCCTTCGTCGTCCCACTCGATGCCTCAATGGTCGTGGATGAGGTGGCCGAGAAGCATAGTGCGAGGCTGGTTCGAGGCCCGGTGGGCGATGCTAAGCTTTTGCGCGAGATGAAACGGTTAGACGCGAACTTCGCCGGGGAACCGTCGGGGGCGTGGATTCACCGAGACTATAACAGCTGTCCAGACGGACCCTTATCGGGACTTTTATTTCTTAAAGCGTCAGAGGAACTTGGTCTCCCCGTCTCAGAAATGGTCAAAGATGTTCCGGAATATCATATGATCAGAGAAGGAGTCAATCATTCGGGCAAACTAACTAAGGGAATGACCTCGACGATCTCGTCGGGCTTGAAGAAGATCCTTGGAAGAGACTCGTCCATCGAGACAAAGTTCGGATTGAGGGTGAGCACCGAGAACGCTTGGGTCCTTGTCCGGGATAGTGGGACGGAGCCTGTGATACGAGTGACTGGAGAATCGAAAGATAGATCCGAGGCAACGAGGGTTATGAAAGAGACGCTTCGACTTTTGAGACACGTCCTGAAGGGAACGTGAGACGATTGAAAGCGGCCATTCTTGCGGCGGGCCGTGGAGAACGGCTCTGGCCACTCGCTGAGAAGAATCCTAAGCATCTTCTTCCGATCGGTGGTGAACCTCTCCTGCAGAGAACGGTCAAGGCGCTCGTCCAGGCAGGGATCACGGATATCGTAATGGTGGTCCAGTTCGAAGCCGAGAAGATCAAAGGCTTCTTCAAAGATGGAAGACAGCTCGGCTGCGAGATAAGCTACGTGAAACAAAAGATACTTGGTGGAACAGCGGACGCAGTGAAGACGGTTGAGAGCGAAATGCGAGGAGAGGACCGCTTCTTGCTCGTCTACGGCGACAACTACTACAATCAGAAAGCTCTCGACAAGTTCGTCAAGTCGTCGGATTCGAAAGACCTACTGATGGGTGCTGCAGAGGTCAAGGACCCGTCGCGCTTTGGCAGCCTGGTAGTCAAGAGGGGAAACATTGTCGCGATCCACGAGAAGGTGGCTAGTGACAATGTTGGAGTCGTTAACGCAGGAATCTACGTTCTCGATAATTCTATCTTTTCTGCCGTAAAGAAGACCCGCAAGTCTCAGCGGGGAGAATTCGAGCTGACCGATTCTTTGAGCTTGCTTATGGTCGAGGGGAGACGTATTCGGACGATTCCCTTCGGCAAGGGACAGTGGGTGGGCATCAGCTATCCATGGGACCTTCTAGAGGCGAACCGGTCAGCGCTAGATTCTGACGAGGAGGTTCGCGATGGAGAGACGGAAGTAGGCGTGCACCTCAAGGGCAGTGTCAGGTTGTCAAAAGGAGCAATTGTGAAGTCGGGGTCTTACATCGAGGGCCCTGTCTACGTCGGTGAGGGCGCTGTGGTGGGCCCTAATGCGTACCTCCGACCGGGAACCTCTCTTGGAAAGGGCGTGAAGGTCGGGGCGGGCTGCGAAGTCAAGAACAGCGTCGTTATGGACGAGGCCAAGATTCCACATCTATGCTATGTCGGAGACAGCGTTCTCGGACACGGAGTATCGCTAGGAGCGGGTACGATCACGGCCAACCTGAAGTTCAACGATTCCCACGTGGAGTCGAGAGTGAAAAGGCAGATGGTGGACAGCGGACAACGAAAACTAGGCGCAATTTTCGGCGATGGAGTAAAGACGGGCATCAACGTCTCGATTTTCCCCGGAGTTAAGATAGGAGCAGACGCCTGGATTGGCCCCGGAGCAATTGTCAGGACAGACGTCCCATCAAGTGCGAGAATGAAATAACCACGTACATCACCTTGAAAATCTAATAGGGAGAATTTCGCACTCGAAACGCTGTTGGAATTGATCGACTCGCAAATAGCTAGAGGGACAGACATGACTGTCGTTGAGTGGTTGTTGGATTCCGACCCCTCGATACGTTGGCAGGTAATGCGTGATCTAACCAAGGAACCTGGTGATGTTGTCGCGGCCGAGCGCGCGAGGGTCGCCAGAGAGGGATGGGGTGCCAGACTGCTTGACCTGCAGGGCGAAGACGGCCAGTGGGCTGGAGGCGCATGCTTTCCAACCAAGAGCATCTACCAGATCGTCAAGGACCAAGGCCAGCCCTGGATCTCCACTCTGCCAACACTTCAGCTGCTGCATGATTTCGGAGTCGACCCGTCCTCTGACCGGGTTCGCGGGGCGGCGGCGATGGTCAGAGACTACTGCCGTTGGGAGCACGCGGGAGAGCCGTTCTTCAGCGGCGAAGTCGAGCCTTGCATCAATGGCAGGATCGTCACACTGGGCACCTACTTTGACCAAAACGTGGACGGCGTGGTCACCCGCCTACTAGGTGAGCAGCTCGAGGACGGCGGGTGGAACTGCGAAGTGGAGAACGGCTCCGTCCGCTCGTCCTTCGGGACCACGATCAACGTCCTCGAGGGATTGTTGGCATATGAGCGCGCAACCGGTGGCTCCTCGGATCTCATCGCGGCTCGGCGACGGGGTGAAGAGTACCTCCTCGAGCGAAAGCTGTTCCGACGCAAGAGCACCGGTGAGGCCGTCAACCCAGCCTGGCTGCAATTCTCCTTTCCAACCCAGTGGCACTACGACGTGTTGCGTGCCCTCGAATACTTCCGCTCGATCGGGAATGTGCCGGACTCACGGGTGGACGAAGCAATCGATCTTCTCCGATCCAAACGGCAGCCCGATGGCACCTGGCTGCTGGAGAACACGCATCGCGGCAAGGTCCACTTTGCGCTCGAGGAAGGCGACAGTCGGCCCAGTCGGTGGAACACCCTTCGCGCCCTACGGGTGCTGGCCTGGTATGAACAGGCTCATCAATGATCGGTGTCTTCGCTACGATGACGGGGCCGACGGACTGTGGTTCAATGAGTTCCACAATTCGAATGATCTCCCCGGCTACTGCTCCTGATAGCTAACACGTCAAACCAAGTCCGTTGACTTCCAGTTTCCCCGGATGATCAATTTCGCCTTCGAGATTGACTCTCACCCCTGTCAACCATTCTGCCACCTTGACATTGGTCTGGGTGTGCTGTGTAACTCTTGAGATTGAGACTTCAGACGTCCCTCCCGCTAGTACTAGGTATGGAACGATAATGTCTCCCATATGGCGATCCAGCGTCGTTTTCGACTCGACTTCTTCGACAAGAACTCTTCCAGCAGTTGAGCCTACTTCTTCTGCGGGTCTTCCTCTCTCTCCTAGAGCGTCTGATCCCAGAATGTTCCCGTTCTGTGTTTCGGCGGACAAGACTATTCCACTCCCTGGTCCCAACTCTCTCCTGTCGTCTACAACCTCTAGGTCTATTGAAGGAGCGGGAAGCTTTGCTTTTTCCAGACAGTTCTCGGCAGCAGCTGCCTGTCGCTCCGCCACATGCCTCGGGAGAGCAACGGCATGGCTGATCCCGTAGATTTTCGTGATAGAGCTCGGGCTCTTGTCGGTGAGCGAGTGCAGTATTGAGGAGCCTTGGGTTGAGAATTTGACTAGTCCTCCCCCCTTCGGATAGTGCCCCCTTCTCACAGTTTCCAACTCAGCCTTGTAGCCAATTTTCTTGAGAATTGGCAAGATAACAAGACGAAGGTAGTCGATCGGTGGACTCCACTTGACGTCCGTTCCACCCGTGATTTCTAACTGGACACTCCCAGGGGCGAACGCCATGATAGGCATGAGCGTTTGAAGGACAAGGGTGACACTCCCAGCGGTGCCCACGTCAAATCGGAACGTCCCTGCTCTCAGTTTTCCAGGCTTGAAGGTGAACTCGGTTGAACCAACCCGTAACCCTTCCAACTCACTAGAGCAAAGCTCAGCTGCCGCTTTGACTCCAGTCATGTGTTGAGGTCTGAGTCCCGGCTCGGCTCGTCCAGCCCTGATATTGAACACGTGGATGTCCTTCGATAATACTGCTGCGAGAGCGACTGCGGTCCGTAGAACTTGTCCTCCTCCTTCGCCGAAGCTCCCG
>VBBR01000102.1 GCA_005881615.1 Candidatus Bathyarchaeota archaeon | reverse complement strand
GACTCCTTCTAGAGTCGGAGCGTCTTTGATCAGAATGTTGTGTCTTGCGCCCAGACCAGTTCCAACTGCAACGGCCGTTGGCGTAGCTAGCCCCAGAGCGTCGGGACAAGCTATCACTATCGCTGAGATAGCGAAGGTTAGGGCGGTGAGGACTGGTTGCCGAGCAACGCCAAACCAGACCAGGAACGTAACTAGACCCGCGCCGATGGCTAGAACTACAAGATACTGAGCAAACCTATCTGCGAGTCTCTGACCGGGTGCTTTGGAATTCTGGGCCGCTTCAACCAGCCTCACGATCTGTGCGAGGGCTGTCTCCTCACCTACTTTTGTTGCCTCGAACTTGACAGATCCAGATTGGTTGATTGATCCGCCAATGACAATGTTCCCAACCGTTTTCGCAACGGGAAGAGATTCACCAGTTACGAGAGATTCGTCAATCGCCGTCTCCCCCTCAACTATTCTCCCGTCAACAGGCACTCGGTCTCCAGGTTTCAGGACTATCATGTCGCCAACTCCGACCTGAGACGTTGGGACGAGAATCTCTTTCCCTTCTCGGAGAACTCTGGCTTGAGGCGGAACCAGCTGGAGTAGAGCCTCCAGTGCGTCAGTTGTACCACGTCGAGATCTCATCTCCAACCAATGACCAAACAGGACGAAGGTGATGAGGAGGGCGGTTGCTTCGTAATAGGAATCGGCGCTCTGGAGAATAGTGAGGAGAACGCTGAAGCTGTACGCGGCGGTTATGCCCGTTGCGATAAGGACCGACATGTTCAGTGTTCTTTGTTGTAGAGCTCTGAAGCTTGAATAGAGGAAGATCCAGCCTGAGTAGAAGTAAACCGGAGTCGTCAGTAGGAAGAGAAGCCAGGGAACAGGTATGGGGGCTGGGGGCTGAATGCTGAAGATGAATTTTCCGAGAGGCGAGTAGAGAATGATCGGGACCGATAGTATTAACGCAAAGAAGAATTTCTGGCGAATGTCTAATTCCATCAACCGGGCCATTTCTCGGCCCGCAACACCAGTATGCTCCATGCCCATCGTCATGGTCATACTCATCTTGAACCGCTCCCGGCGCGACATCTTGGAAGCGGGCTTCATCGCACGCTCGTGGTGATCCATTCCTCCTTCGCTTTGGGCGATCGGGACTAGTTTCATCCCACATTTTGGGCAAGTTCCGGGAGAGGTGGATCTGACCTCTGGATGCATAGGGCAAGTATAGATCGTTGAGCCGGAGTTCACTTGGTGACGACCGCGTTGATCCTCGTGTTTCTCCGCGCCAGTCGTACTACCTCAACTCTTGAAGACGCTCTCCCAACCTTCTCGTTTGCTTCTTAAGAAGACAGATTATCTAATGGTCTCAGGCCATAAGGATGAGTAGTGGAGCAGCAACGGCGTTCAGCTCAGTCACAGTCAACTCGAACACGCTACTGCTGCCAAGATTCACGCCAAAAATCTAGGAGGTGTAGAAGTGCAAAAAGACCCAGTTTGTAGCACGATGGTGGATGAGAAGAAGACGAAGCTTACGTCGAAACACGGGGACAAGACCTTCTACTTCTGCTCAGCGGCCTGTAAGACCACCTTTGACAAGGACTCTCACCGATACGAACACCAATAATTTCTGAAAATGTACGAGAAGTCGAAACCGAGATTCTTGAAATACGTGTTCGAAGAAACCAAGGGATCTGAGCATTGCGCATAATCTCGGTCAACGTGGGTTCAGTGCGTCAGTTAGGCCGAGTCCGAGGCAAACTAGTCTACTCGGGCTTCGTCAAGAAACCAGTCTCAGGTGAAGTGAAAGTTGGAAAGCTGAACCTCGAAGGCGACCGCCAAGCAGACCTGACAGTTCACGGTGGTGTAGACAAGGCCGTCTACGCCTATGCGTCAGAACACTACCCGTTCTGGGTCGATAAATATCCGGATATGGAAATGCCATGGGGATCCTTTGGGGAAAACCTCACCACAGAAGGATTACTTGAGAGCGAAGTTCACGTCGGGGACCGACTCGGGGTCGGGTCCGCGGAACTTGCGGTGACTCAGCCTCGCTTTCCCTGCTACAAGCTAGGTCTGAGATTTGGAACCCAAGTCATCCTCAAGACTTTTCTCGACTCGGAAAGATCCGGATACTATCTCAAAGTTCTTCGAGAAGGGATGGTCAAAGCCGGCGACCCAATAAGAACTCTCGAAGTAAACGAGACCTCCCCATCGATTACTTCGATGGTGCAGATGATCAAGAGAAGCGGCTGAGAGGCCGTCTAGGTTCTCTGGAGCGATCAACGGAAATTGTTTTAGCTGGATGGGGGTGCCTCTAAACCAAGACATTGTCGGAACAAGCGCTCCCACCGCACCAAGTATGGGGCAGGAAGTTCATCATCTACGGAGCGTTAGGAATACCGAAAGTCGATCTTAGTAGTTGGAAACTTCGAGTCGACGGGCTCGTAGAAAACCCAATTGAGTACTCCTACGATCGGCTCACGTCAATGCCACAGACCCGATACGTCAAATCTTTCCATTGTGTGACTCAGTGGTCGATCAAGGATGTGGAGTGGGAGGGGCTTCCAATTCGTGGACTGGTTGAGCCAGCCAAGGTCAACCCGGAAGCCGAATGGGTGATGTTCCACACCGTAGAAGGATATTCTTCAGCCGTACCAGTCGAAGACGCTCTCAAAGATGATGCGTTGATGGCGTTCAAGCTAAACGGAAAACCACTCAGCCCCGAACAAGGATTTCCCGCAAGACCATTCATGCCCAGTCTCTACGCATGGAAGAGCGCAAAATGGGTGAACAGAATCGAACTGATGAAAGAATACCGCGACGGCTACTGGGAGCAGTACAGATACCATGAAAGAGGAAACGTATGGGAGGAAGAACGATTCAAAGGCCACTCTGGCACCCACCAGAGACACAGAGCCTTCGGAACTGCGTAGAGAACTAACCGATCATAATCTAGGGCTCGTCATCGCGCCCTGGACAAGCTTGAGGAATTCTATGTCGCCCGATTTTTGGGCCTTGAGCTTTTCTGCATGATTCTGGCAGAGCCACCAGACCATCCGTTCGCCCTTGAATGAGACCCAGACAGTGTCCAAAGGAGCAGTAGTCTCTTTCTTGAAACCCTCCCAGCATTCTTTGCAAACAACTGGTCCTAGCTTGTTTGAAGAAGGGTCGTACAGCTCATAGTTTCCAGGCAAATGCGCCTGGCGGACCTGAGACATAATCGCCATTTGGTCTGGCAAATCAGTAATGAAGGTATTGGTGACCACGCTCTCCGCCCGAGCCCACGGTCAACGACTCGGACAAGAGATAATACGAAACCGCGGGAACTCGATGAGAAATTGGTCACCGGGTTCACTCATTATACTCCAGTCAGGTTCGCTCTTGAAACAATATCACGTCTGACCAAATCCAAACTTCTAGTTGAGACGGTAAAAACCAATGAATCGTATGGCCGAGTTGTTTCCAAGGATATCGTATCGCCGATTAACGTCCCTAACAGGCAACGGTCCCACATGGACGGATACGCCATCGCAGCATCTAGCCTGACTGGGGCGAGTTCCCGATCCCCCAAAGTTCTGCCCCTCGCGGGGGACGTGCACACCTTTCACCATCGAAGACGGAGGTTGTCACGGGGACAGACGGTGAGAATCGTCACCGGGGGAGAGCTCCCGGTCGGAGCAGATGCGGTAGTGCCTGTGGAGGATGCAAAGAGGGCCGGCCGCAAGATCTATTTTTCAAAAGAGGTTGAGAAGGGTGAATTCTGCTTCCCCATCGGGGTTGATGTCAAGAAGGGCGCCGTGGTAATTCATGCTGGAGCTGCGGTCAGAGTGCAGGATATTGGGATGCTCGCTCTTCTGGGCATGAGAGAGCTTCGAGTGTGTGCAAGGCCGCGGGTAGCGATAATTGCCACCGGCGATGAACTAGTGGATTCGTTTGACGTTAGCGATCCTCGGAAAGTTCGGGAGAGTCACTCGCCCATTTTCGAGAATTTGATACGAGAGCTAGGCGGCGTCACGAGTTCTAGGGAAATAGTCAGAGACGATCTCGACCTCATGAGCAATGCGGTCAAGCGAGCCCTTGGAAGCTCAGACATCATACTAACGCTGGGAGGCACGTCGCTAGGCGAGGTGGATCTTGTGGAACAGACGTTACGCAGAATCTCGAAGAAAAGCCGGATTATTCACGGAATAAAGATGGACCGAGGAAGAGTAGCGGGCATTGCCGCGGTTCGAGAAAAACCGATCGTCATGCTCCCGGGTCCCGTTCAAGGAGCGATGAACGCGTTCCTTCTTCTGGGTCTTCCTCTGATCTTGAGAATGACATCTGGAGCAGACTCAACTCTCTTCGTAAGAGCTCGCCTTTCTACGGGTTGGAATGCGAGGAAAAAGTTTCAAGAGTTCACAAAGGTCCTCTACGTGCGCTTAGAGAAGAAAGGCAACGGGTTCCTTGCTCGACCGATTGTTGGGGATACAGAGTCGATCAGCGTCTTGACTGATTCAAACGGATTCGTAGTAGTTCCTGAAAGGGTTAGAGAGTTACGAGCAGGCGAGGAGGTTTCGGTCAGGCTTCTACCAGGCTTCTCTTACGTCGGCGGACAATTTCTCTCGGGCTAGTCTGTGGCACGTTCACCGCCGAGGCCGAAGCGGGATAGCTCTGTATCGGAGTCCCTTTCACCCATCCATAATGGCTTCCTCTGAACTTTTCGCGTTTCCAGATAGGAAAGGAATCCTTGATTCTGTCGATCGCGTACTTAGCGGCTTCGAATGCTTCATCTCGGTGCGCCGCGGATACAGCAACGACAACACTGACTTCACCAACCTTCAGCTTACCCTCTCGGTGGACCATCGTGATTGACTTGATGGGCCAGCGTTTCCTGATCTCTTCCTCCAGTCTGGCGATCTGGCGTTCAGCCATCCGGCGGTAGACCTCGTACTCCAGACCCTTCACTTTCTTACCGTCTGTCTGGTTTCTGATTGTTCCGACGAAGAGGACTGTGCCACCAGCATCTTCATCCATTACAGATTCGAGGGCCTTGGCTGGGTCAACGGGTTTCCGGGTGATTCTAGATTTCAATTTACGGCTATCGAGTCATTCTCATGAGTGCTTTATTTCCGACGATGAAGCGTTTACGGGGTAGCCTTGAAATTTTTGAGGACATTGATATGAGCGAACAGCGAGACCTTGAGGGCCTAAGCGCCCTAGTCACCGGAGCCACCTCTGGTATCGGCAAGGCCGTAGCCGAGGAGCTATGCCGTCACGGCGCAGAAGTCATCGTGCACGGACGCGACGCCGCCCGTGGCAAGGCAGTGGTTGACTCCATCACCGCGGACGGAGGAAAGGCCCGATTCCTCGCTGCCGAGTTGAGCAACCCTTCCGAGCTGGATGATCTGGTCAAGCAGGTCGGAGTGATCGACGTTCTGGTCAACAACGCCGGTATCTCTTGGTTCGGCCCAACTGAGAAGCTCGACGTCGTGACCTTTGATCGGCTCTTCGCCGCCAACGTCCGAGCTGCGTACTTCCTTGTTGCTGCACTGGCTCCGAAAATGGCAGCTCGGGGGAGCGGCAGCATCATCAACATGAGTAGCATGGCTGGCCAGATCGGTCTCGTCGGCGGTGCCGCCTACGGTGCCACCAAGGCCGCGTTGGCGTCGATGACCCGTTCCTGGGCAGCTGAGTACAGTCCTGCGGGAGTCAGAGTCAACGCCATCGCCCCCGGACCCGTCTATACGGCAGCATCTCCAGATCGGATTGAAGCCCTAGGCGAAACAACCCTGCTAGCTCGGGCCGCCCAGCCGGGCGAGATCGCCAACGTGATCGTGTTCCTGGCTTCACCCAAGGCGAGCTACGTGACCGGCGCAATCTTCACCGCCGATGGCGGCCGCACGGCCATCTGAATCCTTCTTATCCGCCGACAACCGGGGGCAGAAGTGCGACTCGGTCTCCCTCTTTCAGCGGAGCATCTTCTTCAGAGATTTCTTCGTTGACTGCGACCTTGATCGCCTTCTCTAGTGGTTTCAGTTTGGGATGTGCCTCGATGGCTTTCGACATTGCAGTTCTCACGTTCGACTTTTCGTCGAGGCTGAACTCTTCGCCCTTGGTTCCAGCGGCCTCACGCGCTTGGGCGAAATAGATCATCTTGACTCGAATCATACCCTAGCCGCCGATTGCATTCATGTTTCGGGGATTCTTCCATCCCTGCTTGATCCATGGCATGTACCCGACGCCCTCGGGTTTCTTCCAGACTGCTTCTCTAACGAAGGCCGCAAGTTTCTCATCATAGTCGCTATTCCGGAGGATTGGTTTCAGATCGTGATATTCTGTGTCAAAGAGGCATGAGAGGAGCTTGCCGTCCGATGTGAGCCGGAGCCGGTCACAGTCGTCGCAGAAGGGTTCGCTCATAGGGGTGATCACTCCAAGTTCTCCCTTGCCATCTGCAAACTTCCAGATCGACGCGGTCTCCCCGTTGCCTCTACCCGCGGGCAGAATTGGGTATCGGGATCTGACAATGTCGAGAATCTCTTGTCCAGTCACCATCTTGTCTCGGTCCCAGATATCGAGCCCGTCGAGGGGCATGAACTCGATAAACCGGATAGCGACGTTCATCTTCCTAGCATAATCTACTAGGTCCAAGATCTCGTCGTCATTGTAACCTCGGATAGCTACGCTGTTGATCTTTAGGGGGTGCAGACCGACGCGGTAAGCTTCGGAGATCGATTCAAGGACCCTCGGGAGCGCGTTGATTCCAGAGATCTTTGCGAATCGATTCTCCTTGAGACTGTGAAGGCTGACGGTTACACCGCGAAGACCCGCCTCTTTGAGGGCTTTAGCCCTAGATCCTAGGAACCAGCCATTTGTCGTCATATCCACAGACTCGAGGCTATGGATCCCCGTGAGTCGCTTCACGAGGCCTTCGACACCATTCCTGAGCAGAGGTTCGCCTCCAGTGATGCGGACCTTGGTTATCCCCATAGAGACGAACACCTTTGTCACGCGCTCGATTTCATCGAAAGAGAGAAGATCCGCAGAAGGAAGCCAACGCATGGCCGATTTGTCCGGCATGCAAAACAAGCATGCGAAGTTGCAACGGTCGGTCACGGAAATTCTGAGCTTGGCCGCCACCCTGCCTTTTGTGTCGATGAGAAGTTTCGGTCGTGGGATGGAGGCTTCAGTAATCAAGCGCGACAAAAAGATGCTTTGTCGCTATAAAAGACTCCACTGAAAATCTAAGTAAGCTCGTGCCAAACGTCGTCGGGCGAGCGCGTCGTGATTTTCAGACAAGCAGACATCTCGAAGAAACCCGTAACTTTCCGAACCGCGACAGCGTCGGGGAGAATAAAGCTCAAGCCCAGTACTGTAGCGCGAATAAGAAAAGGTCTCACGGAGAAGGGAGATCCCATGTCTCTGGCAGAGATCGCTGGAATGATAGCCGCGAAACGGACCCCCGAACTTCTGCCCCTGTGCCATCCATTGAAGATCGAGAGTACGACAGTTGAGACCTCTGTAGTCGCCTCCGGGATTGAGGTGACTGTCACGGTCTCAGCGAATGAAAAAACAGGGGTGGAGATGGAGGCGCTTACGGCGACGACTGTTGCGTTGCTGAATGTATGGGATGTTGTGAAGGCGTACGAGAAAGACAGCCGGGGCCAGTACCCAACTACCCAGATTCAAGCGGTCAAGGTGGTAAAGAAAGCGAAGTGAAACCGCACGAGACGCACAGAGCCACTGCTCGACATGTTCTGATCTTCCACCTCGTCACAGTAAGCTCGAGCAGGTTCAAAATGATGCATAGCGGTTCCGAGTACAAAGACGATTCCGGCGACTTAGCAGCGCAGTTGATTGTTGAAGCAGGTCACAAGGCCGGCACTAGGACACTGCTACCTGACGATAGGGTCATGATTCGGCGCGCTGTGAAAGATTTTCTAGGTCACCGCGCTCACGTGCTGGTTCTCATCGGCGGAACAGGGGTCTCGCCGAGCGACGTCACAGTCGGGACGGTGGTCCCGTTCTTCGAGAAAGAACTAACAGGCTTCGGAGAACTGCTTAGGAGTATTAGCTATCAGACGATCGGTATCGCGGCAATGCTCACGAGAGCGACCGCCGGGACGGCGAAGGGAAAACTGATTGTCTGTCTGCCCGGCTCTCCTGAGGGAGTGGAGACAGCGCTTCGGAGCTTCATCTCGGAGTTCCCACATATCGTGTCAATAGCGGGAGGCTTTGATACTCGCAACGCGGCGGGCCATGCAAATTCTGAGAATCATCTGGCCAAGCGTTGAGCATCACTTCTGAACAGCTGTCTGAGGAACAGCTGGTAACTCGCAACAAGGTCGGGGCTTCCATAGGATATGGCTCGCTCATCGGGCTACTAGCAGGCCTTGTCGGGTTGGGAGGTGCCGAGGAGAGGATGCCGTTCCTCCTCTACTACCTTAGGCTCTCGTTAGAGGACATGATCACAGCCAATCTTCTCATCAGCTTCGCGGTCTCAGGCTTCAACTTCGCGGTAAGAATTCGCGCAGGGGTATGGTCCGGCGACGCCATTCTTCCGGCGCTCGCGATGATAGTCGGTTCGATTCCAGGTGCTTACGTCGGAGCGTCGCTGAGTCACAGAGTGAGCCAGCGAGCTCTCAAGGGGTTCATATCGATAGTACTCTCAATCGTCATCGCTAGAGTAGTTTACGGGCTGCTCATCGGCGGAGGAGCATCAGGTCAGAGTGGTGTGTCGACTCTTGAGCTGGTCTTCTCCGTGATCGGGGGGCTCGGGATCGGAATCATAAGCGGGTCTTGCGGAGTCGCCGGGGGCGAGTATAGAATACCCGTCTTGACGTATCTCATCGGATTGCCGTTGAAAATCGCTGGGACCGCCAGCCAGCTGGTATCGCTGCCGACGATTGCCGTCGCCTTGTGGAGGCATAGACGCCTCGGCTTCTTCACGAGACACAGCCTGACGACCGCCGCGATTCTCGGCATACCTTCGGTTATCGGGGCTGCTCTGACCGGTCTTCTAGTCGCGGGTCTCGCGACCCTCTACATCGAAATTACCTTCGTCTTGTTGCTCAGTTACACAGTTGTCAGACTAGTGGCTGAAGTTCGGTGAAGGGCGAGCGTTAGTATCTAGGCATCTTGTTGTCAATCTGTCTGGCCCATTCATCG
This sequence comes from Candidatus Bathyarchaeota archaeon, assembly GCA_005881615.1. Taxonomy (GTDB): domain Archaea; phylum Thermoproteota; class Bathyarchaeia; order 40CM-2-53-6; family 40CM-2-53-6; genus 40CM-2-53-6. The sequence continues at coordinate 13,881 of VBBR01000102.1, read as the reverse complement.
ATACCACCCTGAAGGTTCCGCACGTTTGAGAATCCTGCCTGCCTGATCAGTCTGACTGCGGTCGCGCTTCTGATTCCGACGTGGCAATAAACTACAATCTCGCTGTCCCTCTTCAGCTCGCCCAAGCGCGTATCAAGTTCCTCTACTGGGATCAATGTGGAAGACTCTAGGTGGCATAACGAGTATTCGTATGGCTCCCGGACGTCGAGGAGGACGGGACGCCTGCCAGAATCGATGGCTGTCTTCAACTGCCTGGCTGTTATGTTGAATTCGGCTGGTGTTTCCGTTCCTTTCAGTCCGCAGAATTCTTCATAGTCAATGAGCTGAGTGATGGTAGGGTTGGGTCCGCAGACCGCGCAAGAACTGTTCTTCCTGAACTTGATCTCCTTGAAGGAGTTGTCGAGGCCATTGAAGACCAGAAGTCGACCGATTAGCGGGGTGCCGTTTCCGAGTAGGACCATTATTGCCTGATTGGCCTGAATACTGCCCATGATACCAGGTATTACATTCAATACTCCGGCTTCCTCGCACGATTTGACAGAGTCGGCTGGGGGAGGCTCGGGGTAGAGACACCGATAGCAAGGCCCGTTAGGAGTGCTGAACACTGACGCTTGGCCGTCGAAGCCTAGAACGCTTGCAAAGACATCGGGCTTCGCTTGAAGGACGCAGGCGTCGTTGATGAGGTACCGGCTCGGCAGGTTGTCCGTCGCATCGATAACCACATCGTATTCTCCGATTAGTTCCATAGCGTTGCTAGAGTCAAGCCTGACCGGGTGACAGGTCAGTCTGATCTCCGGATTCACGAGGCTAAGCTTCTCCTCGGCGGCATCGACTTTTCTCCGTCCCAGGTCAGCTTTCGAGAAGATGAACTGCCTCTGAAGGTTAGACAACTCCACAAGATCGGAGTCGACGATCCCGACTCGGCCGACTCCAGCGGACACGAGATAGACAGCGGCCGGAACTCCAAGACCCCCGAGTCCCACTACCAATACGGAGGAGCGCTTGAGTCTCCGCTGCCCCTCGGGTCCCACCTTGGGGAGGACGAGGTGTCTACTGTAGCGCTGCGTTTCACTGGCAGTTAGGCCGAGACTCTCGAACAATTCAGACAATGAACGTGAGGAGTCTGATCCCAGATAGAACCTTCGGCCAAGCATTCGCCAAAATGCAAGAAGATTTGTGAAGCACGCTTCGCAAGGCACTTCCAGGAGAGGAATCTCCCAAGAGCACTCACGCGTCGCGAGGAATTTGTGACCTCCCCTCATTTTTTTCTGGAGGGGTCCTGCCAGATGGAACGTTTCCATGGGACGATTCGAGTTCCGGGCGCAGAATTCACTTGGATGCCTGTTCTCCGATAGACTAAACCGGGCCGGCCACAAAGAGCACTGATGGGAGGCGACCTTGGAGATGAAACTGGCTTCTTCCGTGGTGCGCAACTGGGGCGAGCTGGATCTGCCTCTTAGAATATCAGCAGCAATGGGTCTGTTGTCCGGAGCGAGTCTGCCCATAGTCTACGAGTTCATTCTGCCCTCATTCGGCGGTGCACCCTCTATCATTGGACTAGCCCTCACCATAATCTACCCGCCCCTAGCACTCTTCGTAACTCCGTCGATAGCTGGGTTCGTCGGCACGATTGCGTTGCTTCTCCGTCCTATGAGCGTTGAACAGCGTGGAATCGTAGGCTTCATAGTCTTCATCGCTTCGGTCCCAAGCGTCTTCTTCATGCTTCTCTACGCCGTGTATCTCTGGGGACCGCACACATAGGCTGGGGGCTTCGGTAAGTTCCGATTGTTACCCTTCACTTCAGAAGTGGATTAATGCCACAGAACTGTGGGAAGAAGAGCGATTTTTCCAGCATGAACGTCTTCCCCGAAGAGAAGTTTCTGTGTCTTGAGGATTAAGCGCAATTAGGTCCGTTGGGTTCTACAGCCAGAGATTGCTGCCGTAGATGCAGGCGCGGCTGCCGGCGACGAGTGTATCGGTCGGCTGGATCGGGCGGGGCGTTGGACAGGTTCTAGATGCGAACGTACTTGGCGCCGTACGGGAGTCTCGCGCGCATCTCGGACTACTTCGGGCTTCCGGTGGGCGCGCGGGGCTAGTCGAGAGAGAGCGACGTGGACAGTTGGTGGTAGGCGTTGATCTGCGCCTTGAGATCGGCGACCTTCTGCTCGGCGAGGGCGATGGCATCGGTGCCGGCGATGAAGCGGCGCGGCGGCGACTGCTCGCCAGCGACCCTGACGACGGCTCTCGCGAGCTTGGCCGGATCGCCGGGCTGCCGTCCGTTCTGCGCCTCCCACCACTTGAGCTGCTCCGCCCTGCGGCCGGCGTAGTCCTCAATGGGCCGGTCGGCAAAGGCCATCGACTCCTTCGTGAGGAGCTCGGTGCGGAAGAACCCCGGGTTGACGATGGTGGTGTGGATGCCGAACGGCTCGACCTCGGGCCGCAGCGACTCCATCCAACCCTCGAGACCGAACTTCGACGCGGCATACGCGGAACAGAACTCAAAGCCAACGAGGCCCGCGCCCGACGAGATCGAGATGATGTGGCCCGAGCGCTGCTTGCGCATGATGGGCAGGACCGCGCGGGTGACATTCATCGGGCCGAGGAGGCTCGTCGCCAGCTGCCGCTCGACCTGCTCCGGCGTCAGCTCCTCGAAGTAGCCCGCCTCAAAGGTCCCGGCGTTGTTGACCAGCACGTCGATGCGGCCGAACCGGTCGACCGCCGCCCGCACCGCGGCCTCGGCATCGGCGGGGCTGGTAACGTCCAGCCTGACAACCTGCAGGTCGTCCAGATCACCCACGGCCTTAGCCACGGCGTCGGGGTCCCGACCGGTGCCCACCACCGCGTGGCCGGCGGCCAGGGCGGCTTTGACGAAATCGACTCCCATGCCACGGCTGGCTCCAGTAATGAACCAGATCTTCTTGTTAGTCATGGTATCTCATTCCCTCCTGGATGTCATTCACATCGTGTATCCCGGGTTCTTGTATAACTTCTCCGAGCTGTTGACGACGTCGGGTTGGTAGACGTTCTCAGCCCAGTCCCGTGGTTTGACTTCTTCGATCTCTACCGAAACTGATTCTTCTACCCGAGAACCGGGGATTTCTTGGATGGTAACGGGTCTGGTAACCGTGAATGGTAACACTTGACAAAGATCACTCTTTCCAAAATCCGCAACGACTTTGGGCTTTGAGCCCGACACTTCTGTTAGAATATGGATTTCTCTAATGGAAATGCTCCTTGAGTGTTACGAATAACTTCCCTGTTCGCCCAGTCGTTTTCGATTGAAACTGCGGCGGAAATGTGTTTCGCACCAGATAGCGTGAAAATCCCCTTTGGAGGTAAGAATGCCATTTCGACATCAGAGTGGGTTTTGACTAAGGAATATCTTAGGTCGATAATATACACCCCTGCGCGATCTGGTGGAAGTTGCGGGTTCTTTTTATTTGATCCCAATCCGAGAGAATCGAGCACGATACTGGAAATGTTAGAGCTTAGGTCAGGGATCTCGGCAACGGTTTTGTAAATGATCTGTTGAATCTGTTTTTCAATGTTGGACAATTGGGGGCTCTTGCACTCAAAGTAGACCTCATTTTCCTTTGTTGAGACTTTGAAGTCAGGCTTTCTAAAGCCCGGTCCAGGCGGGTGTAGGATGATGTTGCCGAACTTTTCTTTGTAATAGGCGCCCGCCTCAATTGTAGTAACGGCGCTAGAATAGTTTGCATAGTCGTATCCAGTAAGGTCGTGAAGTACGCTCGATAATGCTGGCGTGCCTGCTAGCACTTGAAGGGACTTATCTAGAATGGCCAGTTGGTCTCTGCGGGACCACCATTGTGAGAATTTCAAGAGCAGTGGTAGGTCCGTGGGAGGTTTGGACTCCCAACTGGCAATCTGGGATCCAAGGGTCCTTTGGATACTAGCATGCTTCTTCAGTTCAGTTAATTCAGTTCCCGAAATGACCTGTGAACCTCCCTTGGCTTATTTCTAATCGTGCATAGTCCCTGTATCCAATTCCAGAGATGGAACGGTCAGCGAGGCTACTTCACCATGCAGAACTAGCTTCTCATTTCATGACGCTATCTGCCGGCGATTCACATGTAATAGAGGTATTCTTGACGCGGTTGCTTGTCCAGTGGAACATGCGACATGACTTCACCAACGCGGTCTGAAAAAAGAAGCGTAATGGGCACGGCGAGACTGAACTCAGCGCTATTCCAGTTCATTTTGGACAATGCCAAGACCTCCGCCAGAACCATATCTGCTGGACTATCGCCTTCATGAGAGACGTCGAGTGGCCATGGAGCTCTTGCCCCAGGATATGTCTGCAGATACGGTACATAGCCTCTAGTGTAAAGCAGATAGTTCCGTTGGCTAAGTTTTATCGCCGTACCTCGAAGTGGCGGATATTTGCCAAATCTGAAGAACCTGATATGTTTGTCCCCAAAACAGACCAAATCGCGTCGGGGAATGGGAGCGAGCGCGTCGAAAAATCCCCTCTTTTCCTCTTCCCAATATTCTGAGCTTTTGTGCACGACTACCCTCGAAGGGAGGGAGCCCATTCTGTCGTTGTATAATTTGATCGCAGCAGAAATTAGATCCTTAGCCCCATCTTCGCCTAAGTGAGGGGACCTACCCAAAGCAGTGTTCCACTCAAATGACCGACCCCGTAATACCAAACCCTCTCCCGAATAAGTAAAAATCTGGGCGAGGGCAGTCCGCATTCGACCCTCCACATCCCTAGCATCCCTGAAAAACGAAACACCCACGAAGCAAGTCCCAACTTGCATTCTTGTCATAGTCCAAGGAAAACCGCTCCCTTTGTAGTACAAGCCCACAGACGCATTCCAAGCTATAGAAGAATCATCCTGTCTAGTAAGTCCAGTTTGCACCAAAGTCCGCGGCCACATGATTTGAGTGGGCATGGGAATCTGCATTGCGCGTGCCTTCAAACCACGCCAAAAATTAGTTGTTTGAGGGAAGGCAGACTCGATTATCTTAGCGGCATGTTCCTCGAAGTTATCTAGAAACACTTGTCCTACTTTCTTAAAGTCCCGTAGTCTTCCGACTAATTCAACGAGGTTCGGTGGAAGTCTACCCTTCGTTTCTCCGAAGTTCCCTCTCTTAACCACACAATATTTTACAACTTCCTCAGGAAGCGCACAAATAACGACATCAGGCCTAAAACTTCCAATTGAAACATTCTCTATTCCTCGAACAAAAACGTCAACCGCCTCTTCGACCCGGTCTTCGAACGTTGGAAATCTCAGAAGATTGCGGATGGCTTCAGCCGGGATCGTAAAGTTGTAGTCTTCGGAAGTGACCAGTTCACAGCCAAAAGCTTGGCGGAATCCTGGAAATGAAGGCTTCTGGATTGAGTTTGGCTCGCTTCTGACTATGTCGTCCTTCATACTGTCAATCCATCGATTTGCCGAAGCAATTGTTTCGCCAGTTCCCACAACTCCAACCTTAATCGAGGCGGGCGCGGTGATTCTGGCTGCCGTAGCCTTGAGAGGCCCGTACAGAGTGAGGCCTACCTTCGGGTCGATGAAAGTTTTCCCATCGCCGAATACGAGTAGTGGCTCAGGGATATACCAACTCTCGAGCCTTAGAGACTCCTCGAGTCCCGTCCTTGCCTGTGAATCCACGGTCAATGTCATTGTTGCTGCTCCTGGTCCGCGGGCAACTCGTCCATGCTCCGCTCGTCAGAATTTGTCAATAAGTAATCAACTGGCGGCGTTTCTGCCTCGGCCACCTCATAGAGTTTGTCAAAGCTGAAGTGATCTCCTTCTACACCAAATTTCATCAACGCTGTCGCGGGCATTGGTTCGATGCAAATCGAGGACCCTCCTGCATCTAAGACAATTTGCCGTTTCGCCTGTGAAAGGATGTAGGTCCAGAATCGGAGATGGTAGAAGATTGAAGGATTGTACTCGTCATACATCCACCTTGTGGATATTGATTGCATCTCACGCCGAGGCAGGGGAGTGACCCCATCGCGAGTGAAGGTCCAGCCTGGCTCCATCCGGAGAAATATTCGTGACTCGATGAGTATGAATCTCAGAACGACGGACAGATGAGCCCAGAAGACCTCACCATTAGGTCCTTTTTGATAACGCTTGACCACCGTTCTCCGGGATCTTCTTGTCCCGGTATCCCACTCTACGATCCGATTACCACCATTATTGGTTAGAAAATAAGTCCTATTGTGTTGACGATCGTGGTACAAGCCTAGATTTTCACTGTTGTTAACCAGCGCACGATTGAGTAGCTCAAGCAGACCGTCCTGGTCCGGCCCTTCCGCCGACCAAAGATAGGTGTCTTCTTTACGGATGGTGGCGATCGGTGAAACCAAGCCCCCGAAGGGCGAGCCACGATCTTCTAGGTTGCAGAAAGTGTAGATTCGGTTCTGGCGCAAAATGAATGTGGGAAGTGTATCCGCCACGATTATTTTCCTCAGATGGCGATATACCTCACCATAGGACCTTGCCTCGGTCTCAGCGCTCCATATCCATCTCGGTAATGACTCGATCGGAAAGATGTTGCTAGCTATCCTTTCCTGGACTTCATCTGCAAATTCGAGCGGTTTCGCAAAAATCTGTGGACTTTGCATCGGGGCTACTCCCTGGAAGGTATGTCCCCTAGGCAATGGCTCGTTCCTTAGGACCGCAAGGAGCTTCGCATAGGACCGCTCTTGTCTCTCCGGGGTTCTAAAGTCAAGGACATTTCGAACGCGCAAAGAAGGAGGGATTTCGCAGTCTCGCTTGAGAATCGGAATGACTTTGCCCTTTCTCCCACTTGGATCTTCATAAACTGCCATAGTCCATTCCAATGTTGGCCATTCCCCCGCCAACATCTCCGGCGAGAGTACAACGCCCACAAACCTAGCCTTTGACACCCCATTTTCGAGACTTGCTACAATGTTGGCGCCGGGTCGAATCTCCCACTCGTCGAAGAAGACGTTAAGCTGCCGTCCCCGCAAGGATTCTCTCTCTAACTGGGCGGCAAGATCCCGCACCCAGTCTTTGTCCACTCGGGTGTACGACAGAAAGAGATCACATGGTAGATCCGTTTCCCTGACTTCCTCATTACTCTCCGCAACCGGACCCAATGATCTGCCCTCTAATCAGAGAAAATTGGGATTGGTCCTATCGCATCCACTATGTCAGCAGTGACTTGATCTGTGCCTTTGTAGTCCGCGTCTCGATAGAGTTCTCTCAGATACTTTATGATATTTCTCGGATTGCCAGACGCCCTCTTTTGAACAGAATTTAATGCGTCTTGCGAGAAAACAGGCCGCGATATCCCCCACAAGTCGTACCGGTGTTGTACAAGTTGCACGATGTCGTCGGAATCGAAGGGATCAGGTCCAACTGTGAACTCTGAGATGTTCTGTATCCTAAGAGAATTCTTGAAGCTCTCAAATGAGCCAGAACGACTCGCGACAACTATGCCGAAATGAGGGGTATCCATCCTCAGCAACTCCTTCAGTTGCCTGAGAGACAAAGGCTCAATCAAGATCCCTGGCTGCCAATTCAATGCCCTAGGTAGCGAATTCTCGAACTCATCGATTATGAGAGCGAGCCCATTGTAAGAATGAGCCTTTGAAGTGGTCACTAATTGGTCGATAACTGCCATGAGGTCTCTGAGAGAAGAGAAGTTCCTTTGCGTCTTGATCGATCGGATCTCAGCTTGAAGCTCCTGAGGAATCCCAGTCGCGTTTAGGATCCCGTCCAACAATAGCTCTACGATGTCTTGCTTGAGGGGCGAATCTACAATTATTGGAATGATTCTTCTCTCCCTCAATATCGGACTTAGAATGTTATGCAAACAATGAGATTTTCCAGAGCCTTCGTTCCCAACAAGAAACCTGAACTCGGTGCCGAATCCCTCAGATACTCGCTCCGCTAAAGCGTTGAACATAACTCGGAGATTGTTTTGGCCGATCGCAAATGATCTTCCGGGCTCGTAGGGCACTGTGAACACGAATGGATTGACAAGGCTGAGTTTCCGACTTCTGACTCTCAACTGGTATAGTCTTGGAAAAACTTCGCGTTCCAGACATTTCATTTCAAATCCTATGGCTTGAAATTGTCTGTTGATTCTCGCCAGCTTCTCGTCAAGCTTTCTGACTGTGTCGACTTGAGGGAGGTAGACCCTACGGTTGAAGCTTGAGATGCGATCACTCATATCGAGTGATAGTCGCATATAGTCCTGCTTTACGAGGTCGAGGCTCCTCTTTTCACGGTAAGCGATGCTCTGAATGGGTTCTCGAATGCGTTCGACTAAGTGAATGATTTCCTCAAAGTCCTTCAGTGGCGGAAAGGCGTCTCTGCCAAGTCGCGTACTAATATTCTTGGTTGCGACCTCCGCGTCTAGGATTGTTCTCTCGATATCGTTAAGAGTTGAATTGACCTTGTTCACTTGTTCCTGAACAAGTCTTCGTTGATTCCTCACGTCGGCGACTGCTTTACCAACAATCTCGTGAAAGTTTTCAGTCGTTTTTGCAATGATGGGAGTTTGCCCTTCAATGCCAAAGAACCGCTCAGAATCTTCCTGAGGAGAAATAGGCACGGTCACTTGGATCGTCCGGTCGAGCTTGGAAGTACCTCCCTTCAAGAGATTATAGAGACGATCGTTTCCTTCGAAATTACCGATGAAGATGAAATAGTCCACACATCCAATCGCGGAAGCCGCCATGCTGAACCAAAGCATTCCAGAGGCATCTGACAAACGATGAACAATTTTCGACTTCGTCTTGTCAATGATCGTCACGCAGAAACGGTAATCGTCCTCAACGAGGTAGTCGAACAGAGTTTGGGGGCTATATGCCTCCGGAAGTATGTCTTCATTGACACTAGGAATGTCGGCAATAGTGTACCCTAGCGACTCAAACGCTGAACAAACGTCTCTTGCGACCTCCCCATCCTCCTTCGGTCTTACCTTCGCCAATCGAGTGTTGATGGTCTCATACATCTTGCCAACCGAATCTTTCACCTCGACAACGAAACGGTCAGCTAAGGCAAAATTGGATGGCCTATCATTGCTGCTTCGAATTTTCCCTTTCCCTTCGAGATCTTTGAGAACTTGGTACACCTTGCCCCTGGAAAGTTTCGATTCCGCAATTAGGGCATCAGCTGCCATGGCCTTGTTATCAAGGAGAAGTGAGAGGATTCGAGCCTCACTTTCATCGTAACCCAACGCTTTTAGGACTGTATCGTATGTTACAGATTGCAGAATTAGGTCACCTTGGAGCCGGGGTCGGGATTTGAACCCGAATCGGGCCTGCCGAAAGGAACGGCCCAACAGGACGCCAGCCCTGCTACATCGCCTGATTCTGTCACCCCGGCTCAAACCACTGTCTTTCCGCACAGCTTATAGCATTTTCCATCGTGGAAATACTGTCCACCGTGGAACTATTGGCTCACTCTAGCACGAGCAAACGCCACCCTTTGCAACTCTAACCCATGGCAGCCAATATTTCCTCATAGAGCAGGTCTCTCCTCTTGTCTGAGTAGCTGTCATAACGAAGTTCTAGGATTTTGTATCCCCTTTTTCGTAGAAGGGAGCGTAGCTCTTCGTCTTTGGCCAACTGCGCTGTCCCACGGTGGACCCGGCCGTCGACGAACACGAGCAACGGTCTAGACTCAAGCGCGAAGTAGAAATCTGCCGTGGCTACTGGTATCTCTACTTGAGTCTGGTAGTGAATTCCGTTGTTTTGTAGTTTGATTGCTAGTTCCTGTTCCATTCGTGAGGGGTTGGCGTGTAGTCGTTCGCGCCAGTTGCTGCGCTGACTCGACATCTGTAGGGTTGAGCTGCGTTTCGGCTATTGCTCAGACACGAGAACGAAACTGCCTGGCCTATGGATCCGACGGATTAGCTGATATATTCGTCTTCAAAACAGAACTCGTTTCTTGGGAGTCAAGGGCTTGACGCTTACGGCCGAAACGATCTTCCAATCGCTGATATCTGTTACTGCGATTCTTTTCGGCTTGTTCGCGGTATTCCTGGCAGGATTTGAATCTGCCCGAGCGAACCTTGGGAAGCGTTGGGTTCCGTATCTCACTCTATCAATTTTCACCGCATTGTCAATAACTATCGGAGCAATCGGCACCATGCTCGCATACTGGGCAGCGTCCGACTCTGCAGTACCTTTCGGCTTAGATCGCGGTTTCGCCTTTGAAGTATCTAGCCTGATGTTACAATTGCTTGTCGTGCTGGAAGTGGTTTCGATGGCAGCTTTTGGAATGGCTTATTTATTGATTAGAATTAGGAAACTCTAGACCATCTTTGGACAAAATTCCAATAGAAAAACAGAAGCTCGCTGAGGTTTCCTTCAACAAACGGCAGAAGGCGTTTCTTGACTTGCACGGATGCGATTTTTCTGAGAAAAAAGAGGTTAAGGAAGTAATCATCCGGGCGGTGAAAGCTGTAGCGCCTCTAAACATCACCGAGTTCAAGGCAATAGCAACAGATTGGCTGTCGGAGGAACCGACGGTTGTGGAACGATTGTCGGTGATAAAACCCGATGATGACACTCGGAGGAGACTTGTATCTCATCTAGTAGACGCGACATTTGCTCGGTGTTTAACCGATTGCGTGATCAGCCTCTAAAGGAGAGAATCAAAGACGCCATCTGCAGAACCACAGATTTTGAAGGCATACGTCAAGGGGAAATCAGCTGATGAAATTTCCAAACTTACAGGGCTATCCCGAGGCGAGGTCGAACGTGTAATTTCAGCTTGGCTTGAGGGTACGACTGGGATTGAGAGTGGTTTAGAGGGCTTGGCGAAGGCTGGAGCGTTAGACGAGTTCAACATCAGATTGTCGGAGAAGGGAGAGCGTTTCTTCTCTGATTTGCCAACAAAAGAACCCGGGCTGGACCTCTTGAAGAGAGAGTCACTCCTGATGCAGCCTTTCCGCCCGGAACGCGGGAAGGGAACCGACATTCCAGCAGACACAATTCTGATTGGAAAGAAGCCCACCATGGCTTACGCGGTTGCGGTCATGATGCATTTCAACTCCGGCTCTCGTGAACTTACTATCAGGGCCCGCGGAAGAGCGATCAGCACTGCGGTCGACGTTGCCGAAGTGGTTAACAAGCGCTTCTTCAAAGGGGGCCTTTCTGAACACGTGACTCTGGGGACCGAACTCGTCGGAGAGGGTGAGGACGCTAGGAACGTTTCGACGATTGAGATTCATCTGGAAAGACCTCAAGGGCTAGTTCGACCCCGATAATCTTCGGACTCTCCTCCCATGAGTTCGGGCAAGATCAGGACTCTCTCGCCTAGAGTTTCCGAAACGAAAATTGGTCTAGATCTACCTCTTTCCATTGTTTTGACTGTTGGTTAGCATGGGGTCTTCAACGCTTAAGGGGAGGATAGAACCTTACGAGAGGCCGGGATGTTTCTGGTTTGGCTGTGATCTGTGGTTTTAGGTTTGAGGTTCGGCCTGAGGATGAGGTTGTGGAGTTGGAGGCTGATCATCATGCTGTTCATGTCTGTGTGGATTGTCTTACGTTGTTGACGGTTCATCGTCGTGTTCATCATATGAAGGTGGAGAAGGTTATTGTTGAGATGGCTGAGCCCATCACCGTGCTGGCTGAAGCGTGAAGAGCAAAGTCTAGTTCGGATGCCGACTGTTCATAGCCTCTGACCTCGCATCTTTATTCAGGACCCCCTAATTCCTCCCTGCCGAAGGGTGAAGAATAGCTGAGGGGTATCGAGTACAGGGCGCCACCGTCTCGCCGGAACAATCGGTTCCTGAAAATGAGTCCTGAGGAGCGCGTCAGCATTGCCCTGGAACTGTCCAGCTCAATCGCCAGCATAACCTTGGAGTCCATCAAGAATCAGAACCCGCACATCTCAACCTCGAGATTGTTGGAGAAGGCGAGAAAACGGTTCCAGGCGGGACGTCGAACCCACTGAAGACCCGCAGTTTCCAAGAATTCGTCAGAGCCCTCATCGAGCACTTCAACCATGAAAAGACCAAATACGCAATCACTGGAGCCGTAGCCGCAAGCTACTACGGTATCCCGCGAACAACCCTCGACGCCGACTTTGTAGTCCAAATCTCCCCACGAGACACATACAGGTTCTTCCGCGGAATAGAAGAAGCGGGCGTAAAGGCGGACATACAGAAAATTCGTCGACAGCTAGAATCCGGATACAATATCATAACGGTGACAGACAAGCTCTCACCCCACACCGCAGACCTGATCCTGGTCAGGAGTCCCATAGAGCGAAAGAGGGGGACAGTGCAGGGGGTCAAGACCTACTTCCAATCTCCAGAGTCGTTGATCCTCGCAAAGCTCAGAATGATCAAAGCGACCGTACCAAGAGAGAGGAGCCAGAAGGACAGGGACGACATCACGGCAATACTCGAAAACACGAGAGTGAGCAAGCGGAAGATTATCGACCAGGCGAGAAAGCAGAGCACAATCGAGATCCTTAGAGGAATCCTACCAGTAAAACAAGCCCGCAAGCGTAGCTTCTTCGGCACGGATCTCGGGATAGCCCCCTTTACGCGGGAAGATGAGATGACTGACCACGACTAAATCCCGCTTGGATATGACTTTGGTGAACCGAACACCTCTAGTGGCTGAAGTGTGAAGAGCAAAGTCAAGTTCGGATGCCGGATATTTCTAGCGGCCAACGAGCCATTCCAGCAGATCATCAAGAGAGCCCAATTCTGCGAGAAGTACGGGTTTGACTCTGTCCTCATTGACGACCATCTGCTCTACGGGACAGAAGCCGCAGCCGCGCCTGAGCCTTTCGCGACTCTTGCCGCGATAGCTGCCGGCACCCGAAAGATCAGAGTCGGAATCGCAGTAACAGACCTCGTACGTAGACACCCGGCCATCATAGCCCAGACCCTCGCAACGCTCTCCAACCAGTTTCCAAAACGGCTCTTCCTCGGACTGGGCGCGGGCGATCCGATGAACCAGACACCCTTCGGGTTTTCTGCGGAACACCGCGTCGGTAGTCTAGAAGAGGGTCTGAAGATTATCCAGCAGCTGTGGAACTCTAGCATAGAGAAACCACAGAACTACAAGGGACAATTCTTCAGCCTGAACAACGCATACTTGCAAGCCGGCCAGGAGAAACAGCCAGTCCCGCCAATCTATCTGGCAGCCTTCGGTCCCAGAATGCTGAGGCTCGCGGGGGAGGCGGCGGACGGATGGATGCCGCACTGTCACACTCCTGCAACATACAAGATGGATCTTGATACCATCATCGGGTCAGCCCATAATGCGAGTCGAGATTTCGGTGTGTTCCGCTCTGCATACTACACGCTCTCCTCCATCTCGAAGAATCGTGCAGATGCAGACCGGAACGTCCTGGGTCCCGCCAGATACTTCCTTGCCCTGATTCCTGAGGCGTTGAGGAAGATTGATCCCTCCGCAAACCATCCGGGCCGGATCTGGGAGAAGATTCCATATCCGAAGGAGCAGAGAGAGACAATCCGGAAGATCGCCGCGGGTATTCCAGAATCAGACGCGTACAACACCGTCATCCATGGGACCCCGGACGATTGCATCGAGCAGATCGAAGCCTATCGGAAAGCTCGCTGCCGAGAATTCATGCTAACCTTCACGCCCAAAGGAGGACTCTGGTCAACAAGAAACCTGCCCGAACAGATACGACTCTTTTCAGACAAAGTCATGAGCAACTGGTAAAGGTCAAATGAAGAGTGGAGTCTCAGTGCGCGTCCCGCGCAAACGGGCCGCTGAGTGTGTGAGTGGGGTTCTGATAAGCGACTGTTCAGTTCTTGTCGAAAAGCGACGAGTCGATGATGATGCTGACCCAGGACTAGTTTTGCTCCCGGGGGGCCACGTAGAGGTGGGCGAATCGCTGAATCGGGCTCTGAAGAGAGAGATGCGAGAGGAAC
>VBBR01000014.1 GCA_005881615.1 Candidatus Bathyarchaeota archaeon | reverse complement strand
AGGCCACGTATGTAACAGGCGTCGTCTTGGCTAGAATCTTAACGCGTTTCTGATCATCAACACCAAAGCGAGCTTGAAGACGTCCAAAGTCCGGTATGCCATCCTCTCCGAGCACAACGACCTCTCCATCCATGATCACCGCCTTTGCCTTGATCCGATCTGAGATCTGTTGGAGTTCTGGATAGGATCCGGTTGCGTCTCTCAGGTTTCTGTTCTGAAGCTCGATTCTTCTTTCCTGAAAGAACAGGATAGCTCTGAGCCCGTCCCATTTCGGCTCGAAAAAATAGTTCTCATCATCGAACGCCTTCCCGGTCTTGGCGAGCATCGGACGTAAAGGGCGCTCGTCAAAGAGCGTCAACGCCTTTCGTGAGTCTTGATGCTGGCCCGTAGAGCCTCCATGAGATTCTTTGTTGGCTTGATCTCCGGGACACGCAACTCGACAACCTCCTCCTGACCCTTCATTTTAGCCTCAACCAGTTTCATCAGAGACTCTTGGTAGGTGTCTCTGTATTCTTTGAATGCGAAGGGCTTTTTCATTATCTTGATCAACTGACCCGCGAGCTCCAGCTCTTCCTTCTCCACCTCTGGCGCCTTCTTCAACTCCGGCAGATCCTTCGGACTGCGAATCTCATCCGCGTAGTGGAGTGTCTCCATCAGAATCGCTCCCTCGTACGGCCTCAACGCAACCAAGTGCTCCTTCTCATGCATGACCACTCGACCAACAGCAACCTTCCCCTCTTGCTCCAGAGCCTCCAGCATCAAGAAGTATGGCTTCTCCCCATTCTCATCCGGCACGAGATAGTAGCTTGAGTCAAAGTAGATCGGATCCAGTTTATCGGCATCAACGAACTGGAAAATCTCCACCAGTCGCCCAGATCGAATCTCTAGCCTCTCAAGCTCCTTTTGAGTAATCGTAACATACTTTCCCTTCTGGACCTCGTACCCACGAACGACATCCTGCCACGGAACCTCCTTCCCATCCTTCGGACATACCCGCTTGAACGAGAGAGGACTCTTGTCTCGAGGGCACATTAGGCGAAGCCCAGTCTTGTGCTCAGAGATCGCCCCGTACGTCTTGACAGGTATGCTTACCAGTCCAAAACTAATCGCGCCCTTCCAAATCGCTCTAGGTGGCAAAAGTCTCCATCCCCAGTCTTTTAGAACAAGCCTCTTTTTCCGAACTCGTGGGATAATAGGATTTACCCGAGACGGTTAATCGTATCGAGAAGAACTCGCGGGCCTAAGAGAGAGGACGATGAAAAAGACCGAAGAAATAGTCGAAGTTGGCGGAAGAACACTTGCGCTCTCTAACCTGGACAAGCCGATGTGGAAGAAGGAAGGAATCACCAAATCAGACATTATCCAGTACTATCTATCCGTGGCACCCAAGATGATCCCACTCATCCAGAACCGACCGCTGATGCTCAACCGATACCCGCACGGAGTCCCCGGGAAATCCTTTGTACAAAAAGACTGGCCCCACCATCCTGACTGGGTCAGAACCACACCGGTAAGATCTGAGAGCCTAAACAAAACCGCCAGACACGTCGTCTGCGATGACCAGGCGACTCTAGTTTGGCTGGCGAATATGGCCTGTCTTGAAATCAACCAGTTTCTAGCATCCGCGCCCGACGTCGAGTCTCACGACATGGTCTTGGTGGACTTGGACCCTCACCCGCCGGCAGGATTCGAGGATTCTCTGGAGATCGCGGAGGCCGTTCACGCCGCACTAGACCAGATGAAGTTGCGGCATATGATCAAGACCTCGGGCGCCGACGGGATTCATTTCTTGATCCCGATAGTTCCCCGATACTCGATCGAGGTCATCCGACGCTTCGTCTTGTATCTGGGAGTTCTACTGGAACGGCTGGCCCCGAAGATGGTCTCGACAGCTCGCAACAAAGCCCAGCGAGCTGGCAAGGTCTACGTGGACTATTTCCAGAACGGTCTACAGAAGACTATCGCGGCAGCATTTTCGCTAAGGCCTGAGCCCGGTGCTCCAGTCTCGTTTCCATTATCACCCAGAGATTTGAAGAGGAGCATTCAGGCGAAGGACTTCAACTTGAGAACGGCACCAGCCTTGTTGAAAAAGGTCGTGGAGTTTGATACCAGTCCTGATCAAGAACTAGAGCACGCGTTTGCGGAGCTTGGCGCTAAGTCGTAATTTGCCTGATCTTTGGTGGGCCGGGAGAGATTCGGCCCGCCAGCGGTGAAAGACACAGGCCCCGCAAACATTGAGACTGCCCCTCCCTTTTTTCTGTCAGAGGAGCAACCGAAACAGCCTTTCATTTGACCGAAAGACTTGTAGTTTCGAAACTCCTTCCTAGAGTTAAAGATCGCAAGGATTCGGTACCGGCCGGGAACCGCTCGATTTGGCTGACCCCCTCTATCAAAGCTAACAGTAAGAAGGTACGCGGAGTGGGATTCGCCCAACAGTTTACCGGTACACATAACCGGCCTTACTCTTGGCCCGTAGTCGAGCCAGGAAAGATCCTGCTTGGCCTGTCGAGAGAATTGGCCATCTTTGGGGTGAGGGTTTGCACGCCGCATGCCTTCAATCGCCTCGACCTCGCAAGACGGAGACTGGACTTAGCGGCACTCTCATCCGATAAACGAGGTCCAGACGGCTCGGAAAGTAAATCTGGTACTCTTCGTCAGGGTCTGTTTTCTTGAATCGTATGTGTGAGTCCAGTTTAATGTGGCGTTCTCGTAGGACAGTTTGGGACGACGTGTACAAACCGAAACCCCCTAGCAAGGGAACACTGAACTTGGCTCGAGCTCGAGACACCGGAGGAGATAGTACTTCCTCGGGTGCCTCTAACTTCATCTTTGTTGGTCCTTCACGACTAGCTCAAATCCTCTCTCACGACAGATCTTTTCACATACGCCTTGAATCATGTCTCTTGAGAGCTTGTTGGATATGACGTACGCGCCATGTTCCTGAGCGGTAATCATGAGATAGGCGTTATCTTCAATGAGATGTCGGGGAACGTCAATCTCCCTTTGGGTCGCAAGCTCCTTCATTACAGACAGCCAGGGAGCGGAATCGCCGATCAACCCGAGAAGGAGAAAATCCCATGCATATAGCCAGCTCTCGTATGCACCGAATATTTTTCGTAGAGTCTCGGTGCGTGCAACCGTAGCAAGTAAGATAGGGCTTGATATCCGCTCCTGCTTCGCTCTGGAAAAAGGAATTCCACTTCCCTTGGAAACTAATCGCAAATAGGACTCCTCTGAGTATGGTGTTCGTTCCGCTTTGAGGATCTCAACAGCTTCCAGGTGCTCGCCGGGAACATTTCCTGTAGCTGCCATCAGAACCTTGCCACCTTTGGGAAGAAGCCCAAATGCGAGGTCTGGGTTCCCCGATCTCGTAAAATCCTTCCGATGGGAAAAGAGTCCTGCCCATGTTAGCGTCGGGTCCTCTTGGGCCCATCCAATTCGGATTCCTGAGTATTCCCGTTTGGAGAAGAAAACAAGATCTGCTTTCAAAGACATCCTCTGTGCTGAATTACTGAGCCGACCTTACCCCCGATGATTTCCAATGTCCCTATAGTAAACTGATGGGCCTGACGGCGAGGTCAAGGTTGTCGCTAGGAAATCACCAGAATAAGCGCCTACGACTGACCCGACCAAGGCACCAATCACGCATCCGAGTCCAGGCAGAACCATGCACCCGACGATCAATCCAACCTCTGCACCGACGTATGCGCCAGCCCAGCTGGCCGCTTCGATTGCCACTGCACGAATAGTATTTGTGTAGCCCGATCCACCAGCAGCATCCGCCTGGTAAGCGTTGTAAATATTCAAGGCGCTAACCGCCAATCCTGCAAATACCAAACCCTTGCTGATCTTTGATCCATACCTGAAGATGCTTGATACCGCCTCACCTGCTCCAGGTGCTGGAAGGTGCTCCCTGCCTAGATTACGCTCGAACCACCCTCCCCCAAGATGAGAATAATCTACCCCATGCCCAGGTAAGTCCAATTTCGTGATCATCTCACCTTCCCCTCGAACCGGCTCTATGTCGTAGCCGGCGAAAACGGTATGTCCTCTTGACCAATACGTTGTGCTATCCCAAACAACTACTGACCCGTGTTGGATCTGTTGGAAACTCTCCCCATGGATTTTCCACGTAAAAGCGAACGCCACTTTCGACGCGATTCCTAATGCCCCCCACAAACCCCCTAAAGCATCGAGAGGAGAGGCTCCATCGGGGTCAACATAACTCAAGGGGTTGTTGAAAACGCTGACGTAAAGGTTGAAGCTTTGCGGGTTCGACAACTGTCCCGAGTTGGCGTCTGGACTAATGAACCGTCCGATTGCCGGGTCATACCAGCGCTGATAGTTGTAGTATAAACCTGTGGTGGGACTGTAAGGTTTGCCTGTGAACCTGTCCTTTTCGCTACTTGCTAGGTTGCCTTTTGGTGTTCCGTTGTCCTTGCCGAAGGGCTGGTAGTTGTTGATGAAGACATAAGTGGCGTCGTTGTAGGTTATCATTCTGGTGCTGCCTAGGGCGTCTGTGTGATAGTAGTACGTCGCGGTCCTGTCTACAACCCGGACGAGTTTGATGCCGACCGCGGAAACGTAGGCTTGGTTGTTCTGGTTCAGAAGATTCCTGTAGAGAATTTCTGTTCCACTGTAGGCGAGGAACCATGTGGAAGAGCCCTCAACCGACTCCACCATCCGTCCGACACCATCGTAAGCATAGAGCGCCTGACCGGTACCCTGGAGACGCGTCTACGGCTTCGCTCAGAACAGCCACTTGTTGGACAGAGGATTTCTATTCGGTTCAGCAGACGTTCTACTAGCATGGCTGACCGTTCCGTTAGATGCTGCGCATTTCTATATTATCGAGGGGTACCTTTTCGACAACTGGCTCTTATGGGGGGTCGGGTTTGGCTGGATAGTAGCTACATTTGTCGCAGGCGAACTTGACAGGCGTGACAGTACGGTTGGTCCGCGACTCGGGAGGTTCAACTTTGTGAAGTATCGCCTCCTTGGGTGGGACTCATAGGGCTTGTCGGCTGGGTTTTTCAAACCTATCTATTCCCAACGTTTCTTCCAATGTCGTCGGTATCTCTCGTAACCGTCGATCGGGGCACGTATTCTGAGAGTCACGTAACGAGATATTCCAATTTGCCGGAGCAACTCTAGAAAGAGTTTGGCTAGCGACTCGGATGAGTTGCAATCTCGAGTTCATATGGACGCGTTCGTGTACCTTTGCATGCCCAGATCGTGACCCCAACAAGAAATAGATCCCTACTAATCGACCTTCTGATTTTGACCGGTTTAGGCCTTCCTCGCCGACGCTTGTAATAAATCGTAGCAAATTGCTTCTCCGACTCTACGAATATCGGGTCCCCACGAGAGGTCTCCCGTGGAATGAAATTCTGAAGGTCCATTATGCACGCATTACCGTAACCCGGCCATAAGCGGGGGTCCCGAGGCAAAGCAATTTGCCGGCGAGGAATGATGGGCCCGGCCGGATTTGAACCGGCGACCCCACGGTTTCTGAAGTTGTCTCAGTATCAGCCGTGTGCTCTTTGGCGTCGGCTATCGCACGACCTGACCGTGCTGAGCTACGGGCCCATCGAATTTAGCGACCGAGGCGAAGACGCGTATTAACATTTTTCCAAGCTATTCATCCTCTCCGGTTTCTCCAAAGTCTTAAGACTTCGATTGAAGGCGGCGCGATTCTACTGGGCCGGTAGTTCAGCCTGGTATACCAGGACCGACTAGGTCCTGGGCTGAAGAACGTTCGGTTCGCATAGATCACGGTCGATCTAGAGTGACCGAAAGGCCGCGGGTTCAAATCCCGCCCGGTCCACCAATCTTCCTTCCTCGATCGGAAGAGAGGTCACAAACACTAAAGCGTGAGTAGCGCTAGCCGGGGTCCGAACATAAGGCTCGTTCAAATGGAAGAGTTTGAAGAGAAATTCATCAAACCGATCGTCAACGCGTCGTATCCAGCGACCCTGGCAGGACTTGACCTGGCCGTACTACAGTTTTCGAGCGCTCCGGGACTCATGCTAAACTATACGCTCCTGGCAGGCGCAATGGGCTTTCTTCTATCAGCATTCTCGGTGTTCTCATACACGATCTATCCGACTAGAAAGAAACTGTGGACCTCTAGCGCACTCTCCTTTATCGCAGGATTATTCTGCTCCATACTCGCTGTAATGTTGCTCATCTTGAAGCCGGTTATTGGCAATATCTAGTAAGCGTGTCCCCGCTCATTTGCGTATAAGAATAAGTTCACTGGCACAGCAGACTGTGGACCATCTAGTCTCGCTGTCTTTCTCTCAACCGTTGACAGCGGAGAGTCCAGCCGAAATCACACGCCACTCCTCGGGACTCAAAAGAGTGCCACCGACGGTCCGATACCGATACGCAACGTTCGGAATTGCAAGTTCGGCTAGAGTCTCGAACGCCTTTGAAGCCTATAAGGACTTCAATTTTCGGGGCTGGCAACTGCGCTAGCGGGTCTCGCCAGGCTTATTTATTACGGGTAATACTGGTATTAATGTGAGCGCTTATGGCGGGTCGTACACCTAGCTCTGATAGGATGACGAGGACGAGCATCAGTCTTCCTGAGAATCTGAAGCGAGAGATGGAGGCTGCTGAGGTCAACTGGAGCGCTTATCTCAGGGATGCTATCTCAGAGCGTTTGAAGTGGGAGACAGAGCGGAACGTTGCGGAAGCGGTTCTTCTCAATGAGAAGTTGCGTCGGAAGGCTCCCAAGGGCTGGGACAGCACCAGGGCGGTTCGTGAGTGGAGAGACCGAAGGTAGTGGTCGATGCCTCTGTCTGCGCCAAGTGGTACTTGGACGAAGAATACTCGGATAGGGCACGGCTTCTGCGAGACGAGTTCGTCAAAGGCCAGATCGCGATAACTGTTCCTTCGCTCTTTTTCTATGAGACTCTCAACGCGCTCCGGCATAGCAGGGCCTTTGACGAGAAAGAATTGCCGGTGGCTGCTGATTCCTTGTCAAAGTACGGGTTTGAGGTATGGGAGCCAAGAGGAGAGGTCTACCGAGAAGCGGCTCGGCTTAGCTTGGCACAAGAGATTACCGTGTATGACGCGGCGTACGTTGCTCTATCAGAGCATCTTCGAGCATTGTTCTATACCGTGGACAAGAAGCTTCTGGACAGGTTTCCGCGGAGAGCGCGTCACATCAGGATTTTCAAAGAGCAGGCATCGTCTTAGGGATTGCCAATGGGCGAGTCAAGCCTTCAACCAAGATAATGAGGGAGTGGCTGGATGAGAGACCTGGAAACAGATATTATGAAGAAAGTTGAGCTTTTCGGGTCCTCGTCCCTTCTTCCGAAGACGCTCAATTCTCGGGTTAAGAGACATGACTGGCTTCGAGACCGCCAGCTAGAATCTTGGTCAAAACGGTTCAGCTTATCTTAATCGTCCAATTGTACTTTTATTTTTCCGTGCCTCGCTTAAGGGGTTGTATCGCAGGGAAAGACCGGTTGATAAGAATAAATACGAACCGACTCCTTCGCAAGAGCTGAAGGTTCGGACTTGCCGGATAAGCCTGCCGTGTTAACGCTTGACAAGCCCCACTTCCAGGTCAAGCTTCAATCTGACCTGCTGAAAGTTGATTTGAAGGACGGGGCACTAAGGGAGCTTGAGAAGCTCTGCGAGGCTCGGCCTGCCTTGCGGGATACGTTGGGCTGGATGTTTCAGACCATCATCCCTCTGGACCTGCATCTATGGGAGATCGAGAAGGTTACCGTGGAACCTTCCGGCAAAGTGAACATCAAGATTCCCCATCGCAAGGATATTCACATTCCATTGGAGCACCCTGAGGCGGAGAGGCTTGTGGAAAAGATGAACGAGCTTATTCCAATAGAGAAAGAACGTAGAGTCGAGAGGCAAAAGGCGGAGCAGGCTGCCGAGAGAGACCAAGACAAGCAGAAAACCGACGCGTTCAAGTATCGTCCTCCCATGCGTTAGACTCCAAACTATTCTCCGCTCTACGTGTTAGGAAAAAATCGCGCCTTTTGTCGTGACGAAACGCACTCTCCACTGCCACGACTCCGAGGGTGTCTACGGGACATAACTCTATTTTAGATGCCGCAACACACGTGAGGCCTGATTCACCTTTGATGACGAATCCAGTCTGCGCGTCATGCGGCCAATCACTCCTCCCAGGCAGCCGTTTCTGCGGCCACTGCGGGGCAACGGTCAGCTTCCAGGCTACGACTCAACCCGCTATGAGCCAACCAGGGGCATGGAACACCCCATTCAGAGAAAACAGCTATATTGTCGACCAGAAAATCCTGGCCATACGAGACACTTTCGCAATCAAGAACACAAGCGGAAACCTACTCGCCTACGTCAAACAACAACTCGTGAGCTTCGGGCCCAAGTTCTGGTTCGAGGGAACAGACGGGTCGCGGTTGGGCGAGATCCATGGCAAAGTGATCGCCATTCGGCCCACATTCGAAATCTACAACCCCCAAGGACAGCTACAGGCCGTCATTAAGAAGAAAATCCTTCAGTTGATCGGAACCCAATGGTGGATGGAAAACGCTTCGGGGCAGGAAATAGCAAAGGTCCACGGAAAGATCCTAGAACATGATTACAGCGTCCAGTCACCAGACGGGTCCCGAATAGCGCAGATCCACAAGAAATGGGTAAGCGTGCGCGACTCCTACTGTATCGAGATCCAGAATCCATCATTCGACCCCTTCCTAGTCCTCTCCTACGCAATATCCATGGACCATGCTGAGAAAAGGGAAAACCACCACTAGGGCTACAGCCTGACATGACTCAACGACCCCTGATCGGGCCTGAGAGTAAGAGTATTCTACCAAAGCTCGCATGTTGAGCGAACCGAGAGCTAGTGCTTCCGGCCAGCGCGTCCATTTTTGAGGGGGCCGAATAGTGCGGGGCAAGATTCTCGCTGAATACTCACTCCTCATCGCCTGGGCACTGATCTCGATCTTTGTAGTGCTGGTTCTACGCCAACCCAACTACACAGTCGCATTCTTCACCTTCGGAGCCGTAATCGCTGCATCACTCCTCATCGCCTGGGCAGCAGAAGCCTCAGAATTCTCCATCAGCAAAGGACTAGCGCTCGCACTTGTTGCGATCGTTCAGACGATTCCAGAATATTTCGTTGAGGGAACGATAGCCTGGAAGGCGGGCAAAGACCCCCTGGGCTGTACTGTCGACTGCTGGATCCCGAACGTGATCGCCAACTTCACAGGAGCCAACAGACTGCTAACCGGACTGGGCTGGCCGCTCATACTATTCACCGTAATGATCCAGAAACGACGAAACGGGCAAACCGGCCCCACAAGCATAGCGCTCCGGAAAGAACAGAGTGTCGAGCTTGTGTTCATGATTGGCTCGTCAATCTACTATGTATTCGTCATCATACGAGGCGAGATGTCTCTCCTCGACTCGTTAATTCTGGGAGCAACTTTTGTCGGATATATGTGGCTCCTCTTCCGGCTGCCGACTGACAAGAACGAGACAGACGAAGTTCTCGAAGGGCCGCCTCGAGCACTGATGGAGGTAAAGCCTATGGCACGCAGACTCGCCGCGATCGTCGGGCTGTTCGTCTTTGCTGCGCTCACCTTCGTCTTCGTGACCGACGCCTTCGTCGAATCGATCCGAACCATAGCCGTCTCCTTCCTCGTCCCCCTCTTGGGAACTGGGGCCGTGTTCTTCTCCATCCAATGGATAGCGCCCGTGCTTTCAGAATTTCCCGAGAAGGTCTCCGCTTTCAATTGGGCTCGGACGATACGATTGGCTCCGACTGCGCTTCTCAACTTCATGTCATCATCAGTCAACGAATTGACTGCCTTGGTCGCACTGATCCCGATAGTATTCGTGATTAGTTCAGGCAGCTTGACGGGAACGATTCCAATTGGCCAACATGACGTCGAGATCTTTCTGACAATGGCTCAATCGCTCTATGCTTGCGCGGCACTCCTCGACCTCGAATACGACGTGTCGAATGCGACAATTCTCATCGTTCTCTGGGTGGTTTCGACAGCAATCGTCGAGACTAGATTGCTTGTGGGAATCATCTTTCTGATTCTCGCGGTTGTGGAGGTTGTCGTGCAGCGCAAGAAAATTGTTGTCTTCTCTGCCTTCCGGGAGACATTGAGGGACAAGATCTTTCGAAGAGCATCTTGATCGAATTAGGGGGTCCAGTCCCAGAATCAGCTTCTCACGCCAGCCTATCTAGCGTTTTTTCGACTTCGGTTTCGGCGTTGTCTGCTCTTATGAAGATGGGAACGTTCTCCATGCCAGTAGCGATGAAACTGGAGAGAAGCCATTCCCCAGGAGCAAACTCGAGAGTCTTCTCCAGGATCTGCTTGTCAATCGTGAAAGTATCACTCACGACGGTCCGATCATACGGTCGGGGGAGAGTTCCTACAAAATACGTGTGCAGTTGTTGAAGCGCGTTGGTGTTGAGATAAGCGATTCTCTGGGTTGCAAGGCACCCTCCTAGACCATATTTTCTGCCCTGCCGGAGCAGAGTTTCGACGGCCCTTGAGCAGTCTTTGTCGATTCCTCCTGAACCAGACAGGTCTGGGACGAACTCTTGAGCTTCATCGAATACGAATAGTACGTGGGGTTTGACCTTGAAAGATCGCTTCCGCCGCTGCAGGAACTCACGAGCTAGATGAATGACGAGCTCTTTGATGGCAACAGGGTCCGATATTGATATGCAGGTCAACCGGGACTCTTTCTCGACGAGGTCCCGGATGCCCTCAATATCGAGCCCACCTGCGCTCTTCTTCTCTTTGTCGGCTCGTTTGATGTTCTCAGTTAGTGCGAGACGAGACGTGGCCCATGAGTACACTCCGCTTCGGTCGGATATGCTGAACTCTTTGACAGCGCTCTGTCCAGCTTGGTCGAGGCCAATTAGGAATTCCTCGTTTACAAAGGTCGAATCGGTCTTCTCGTTCTCGTGCTTGTAATCGCTGACAAACTGTCGTATCCGGTCTAGCGCGTTAATGTAGTGCGGCTTCTCCAGATTATCTCCCCGCATCTTGGTAAGTTCATCCAGAATGTCCCCGTAGGTTGGGATTTTGGATTCGGGTTTGAGGTAGTAGCTGATCTTTTTCTGGCTGAAAATCCTCGCAAAGACCTTCCGGACCCTATCATCATTCTCGTAATCTCGAGGCTTGACAACGCTGACATAGAATTGGTCAACCGAGGCTACGGGGTTTTCCAGGATAATCTTCGAGGGGATCTTCTCGTCGGCGAACAGGTCCATCAATAGAAATGGATATTCGCTGGAGATATCGAACACGACAACCTTGATCTCGGGAGCATGGAGGAGAATTCTCCTCAGGGTGTTTGCTAGAAGGTTTGATTTTCCCGCGCCTGTGAAAGCGAAGATTCCGAAATGGTAACGGACCATTGACTCGAAATCGAGATAGATCGGGATTTTTTCTTCCATGGACTCGAACATCTGGATTGTCCCGATGCGTGGGTCTTTGTACGCATCGCTGGTCGTCGTCTTTGTTTTGTAGCCGATCTTGTCGAGGATTCGCTTGTTGTACATGTGACTGATCATATCGCGGTTCAGAATGTTGGCTTCGGCAGCGATGACTGGATAGGAGAATCCTTTCTCATACTTCGGTTCGCCATCACCGTCAATGAGCAAGTCATAGTTGATGGGTAGAGCGCTGATCTGTACCATCATGGTTGATTTGTCGCTGGTGTCCCAGTCACGGACAGATTGTTGGATGATCTCGAACTGCATCGGGTAGTAGCTGTGTTCTGACAAGCCTTTTAGCCCGTAATGTTCGGGCCAGATACGGCTAATGACCATCAGGGAGTATCTTTGCTGGCGTTGGTTCGACTTGAAGTTGCGTACTGCGACAAGCATTCCTTCTTCGATGAGGCTCATGATGTCTTTGTTGTATTCGACCTTGATCCTACACTCGTAGCGTGATGAGGTGCCGGTCAGCTCGTGGGTCGCCACAGGCATGAACGCAGGTGTTACCTGGCTCAGGCGGGCTTTGAAGCGCCCGTCGAAGTCCGTGAAATATCTAGAAGCTGTCTCTTCGACTACCTTCAATCTCGCTCCTCCTCTTCCTGAACGTGCTCATGTAGAATACGAAGTGTCGGAGGCTGGGATTGTTCATAAGCCATTTGCCCGTAGTATCGATGATCCGCCTCATCTCCTCATTATGCCACTTTGCCACCTTGTCCGCAATGAACAGCGGCTTGTTATAGCCGAAGAGCTCAGGAATACTATTACTCGTCATAGCGCGAAGAGTCTGCATGACAAGCTCCTGGATGGGATTGGGAACGGTCTTGTCCCGGAAAACGATTGGCCTGACAGTTTCTTCGGCGTTGCCATAGATGTGTTTGAACGCGAGTGTCGAGTCTGGACGATAATCGAACTCCGGGTAGGACAGTCTGTCAAGGAGCAGGACATTGCTGCGGAGCTGGGGGTCGATATCAGTCTGGGACAGCTGAATGTAGGATTTCAGAAACAGTCTCTCCGGTGTTATCTTGTTCCGAATCGCCCCGCTAACAAAGCCTAGCTGTTTCTTGAAATCAGGCACGATCATGAGGAAGGCTGAGTCGTACTCTACGAGGGACCATGGGACTTTCATGGATTCGTAGTTGAATACGCTCAATGTCTGAATCATCATCCTGTCTGTGTTAGGGATACGACTGAGATCTTGCTGGGTGATGTCCGAGGACCAAATCTTGTTGGAGGAGAGAACCGGCAGGACGTGATTCTTCAGGTCCCGGGCGGCGGTGTCCTTAGTGAGCCCTACCAGGAGAATTTGTTTGCGCCAACATTCTTCGATCAGAAGGTTGAGGGTGAAGAGCGTGAGAAACGCTAGGTCTTGGGTTGTCAGCCAGTGCCAGTCATTGTTCTTCCACACCCTCATAGGGTTCTGTTTGGGTTTTTCCTCGAACATTCGCCGACCTATCGTTTCGATGAGAGTCTTGATCCTGGTCCATGTGCCCACATACCGTTCTTTCAGCCCATATGTTCCGAGGAGTTCTTCTAGAAATCCTTCAAGTTTTGATTTGCGAAGTATTCGTTCTATCCGCCTTCGCCTGTCTGGCTCGGTGATTCCTAAGAGGGTGCATAGTGAATCGAGGCTTTGCGGTCCGTGACGTTCGAGAGCTAGCCAGCACCTGTAACGTAGATAGTCGCCTCGGGGAGCCGGAAGGTCGAGTTTGGGATTGTCGATGTGGTGGCGTCCATAGGCAAGGTCGTTGATGTCGATTGGAATCCCGTCAACATCGAGCCCGTATAGGGAGCCGTTTGACTTCCAGAGATTTCGCTTTGACGTGTCGTAGATCAGGCTAGCAAGACTGGTTGCTAGGCTTCTGTCCAAGAAAATAATTCTGGGACCATCTAACTCCGTAGCTAATTTGTAGGCGAGGTAGTACTCGGAGAAGGTCATAATCCACATTGGGATAGTGGAGTTGTTGGCAATGGCTTCATCCGTCAACGGCCTTGACAACGACATCTCGGTACTTTCGCCGGGATGAAGGAAGCTCTGGTCAATCTCCGGAACCTCATTCACATACACCGGGACACAACTGGACAGCGCCCGTCCGGTTTTGAGAAATTGTTCCTCATAGTCGACTGAGGGGGAGTGCGTAGCGGAGAAGTTTATCGTTCCACGTGAGGCATAAGACCCTCCTAGGAAGACAACGAGGTCGAAGAGAGGGCGTGAGTATTCCGTTCCGTCTACTGCTGCGAACGAAACAGTATCTGAACCAAAGAATTTCTTAGCAGTTTCGTATGCCGACGCGCAATCAAAATCAGATTTGATGATGTTCTGAAAGAGTCGTTCGTATAACCCTTCCACCGCCTCGAACCGGGTCCTGTAGCCTTCAATCTGATCAAGAGCGCCATTCTGAAGCAGTGTTCCCGCCCTCTCAATTTGAGAGCTTAGCGATGAGCTCGCAAAGGGTTCTTTCTCGACATTGAACAAGTTGCAACGAACCGCGGCCGCTGTGGTATAAAGATGGGATATAGTCAGAGAGGCATCCAACGATAAGTCAACAGAGCCCCTAAGCGTAAGTTATTTTCCCAGGCTTAGGTGTGAAGACTGAATCGAGGCGGGAAGATTGGCAAGGGCTAGGAGAATCCGACGCGCCGACACAAATCTCCTCATCGCTTTTGCACAGTTTGTGATCATAGTGCTTCTGTTGTCTGGTGTCTCGGCGGACTACCAGTCTAACAGATACATGCAAGATTGGATCACGCAGAACGCTTGGCCGGTAGGTTACCTATTGAACGGATACCTTGCCTCTACGCTGGTCGGCGTTGCAATCGGCGGAGGGTTTCTTCTCCTTCAAAGATGGAGAAGTACAGGAAACATTGAGAGAGAATAAGATACGCCTAGCGAGACGATAACGCGATTCTCTCTATTTCGTCCCGCTTCCGGACAGAAGCGCTCTTAGGATCCCTTGCGGCTGCAAGTATGAGTTCGTCGGCGAGACATTCGTCAACGCTTCTAGGATTATTGTGCGAGGCTGCTCTTGCACCCTGGGTGATATGTCTCAACGCTATGTCGACTCTTCGCTGAGGCGCTATGTCTATAGATATCGGGTAGACGATACCCCCGTACGCGATTCTCGTCACGTCTTCCGCGGGCGCTGCATTTTGAATGGCGCGGACCAGGATCTCGATAGGGTTCTTGTGGGTCTTAATGCTAATCAGGTCGAACGCGTTACGAACGATGCTGATTGCGCGAGCCTTGCCACCTCCGGCAATCCCCGGCCTCATCATATCATCGATCAATCTTTCCACGACGTTGATGGTGGATTTTCGGAAGCGCTGGTGTTCATGTCGACCGCTTGTATGAGGAAGGAGAATTGGGCGAGCTGAGATGTACCGTTTTAATCCCGGATCCTCTGCTTCGATGCCCGCTGTGGGCCACATACCGAAGACCTTGACCTCGGGGATTTTCTTGAGTTCTTTGCTCATACCCTTCAGTCTACCGGCGCGGCTTGGACACACCGACGGCGTTTTAAACGTTCCCGAGAGAATGGCTTACTTGGGAACTGGCGGGTTCCACAGATTCGCTAACTCTCGATAGTTCGAGACTCCGAGTTCAGCCCTTATCTGGTTAGAAATTGGTCTCGACATGCCAAAATTCATCGACAATCATCCGATGGGACCCCTGACCGCCAACAGCTAGAGCAACCCCAAAAACGCCCCGCAAGACAAGTTTGGCGTGACCCATCACGACATACTCTACACAAGAAAGAGGACCGAATTTATTGTGTCCTCGATGCGCCAAGCCAAGGACGCAGTTGTGAATCATCACAAGGGCGCCGGACTCAAGGTCGTGTGGATTCACGAAGTCGAATCCACGAAACACTAATCCGCAAGTTTGAAGGAGAAACCGAACATCCCCCTCTCTCCCCATACTTTTTTCTTGTCTGCTAACGTCCATAGACTATCTCTTCGAAAAGCTTGATACACTAGGTTATCCTTTGAATCTGCGATCTAGTCTTGACAGTTACCGAAACTCTAGTTAGACCAACAACGAAACCGCACTTTCCAATCGAATCTCTTCTTTCCGCCCGCCTACTCCTTGCACCGAAGATCGTCGGGAGCAAGGTGTTCTTCCTGTCCGATTTCAGCGGTGTTTTGAGCCTCTACTCCATGGATAAGAACGGAAGTATTCCTCAGCCACTCCTTCCCGGAGGCCAGGCGTTGGTGAATCCGCATTTGATGGACGGACACAATTTCTACGTTCTGCCTGAGCAGGGCAAGGTTTTGGTTATGATGGACAAGCTGGGAAACGAGAATTACCAGCCGATGCTCATCCCGGTTGAAGGAGGTATTCCCGAAAAGGGCCTAGGTGACAGATACCAAGACCAGAAGCTGGCTTGCGTTGAGTGCGATATTGACAAGAGCATTGCATATTTCGAGAGAGATGACAGGAAAAATCCTGAGACAGAATGCTTGCGCGTTGATCTAACAACCGGTGATGTGACTTCCCTTGGAAAAAGCCTCTACGGCAACAAGTGTAGCGGCGTCAACTCTGATCACTCCAAGGTTATCCTTGGTGACGGCTACACCGCCGGCGACGTTGTCCTATTCTACTGGGAGGAGGGAATGAAGGAGCGGAAACTACTCTACGGTATTCCTCTGGCTGAGAGAGGCGGTAGGACCGCCCCGCCGTCCGGAATCGATTGGTGCAACTTCGTAGATAATGACAAAGGACTGCTCTTCGTATCGAGCATCTTTCACGACAGCGGAGGCCTAACCTATCTCGGATTCGGTAACCCCTCCAAACCATTCGACGTTCAGATTCATGGGCTCAGACACTCAGGAGTCGGAGAACTTATTGGGTCAAAGAAGGTCGAGGGCGACCTCTTCGTTCTCAGCTACAATATCGACGGTGCTTCATGGGTCTACGAAGGGACTTTCACCGCCGGGAATCCACCATCATTCAGAATCACCAGAACTCTTTGTGGCCTGGGCAAGCTTTCCGATGGCGTAATTCAAGGACTAGACTGGCAAGTGAACAAGGACCCGCCAGTTACAGTGGAGTATGTTTTGTCCTTTACCAAGGCTAACCTACCCTCCCAACTCTACCTCTATCCTCCAAACGTAAAGAGCGCCCCTACTCGTCTTTCGGACGAGAGAGTCTTGGGCATTCCAGCGGATTATCTCTCCGCTGGGGAAGATGCTAGCTACACCACTTGGGACGGGCTGAGGGTTTCGGCCCGACTATATCTTCCGTCGTCTCAGCTCGGATACAACGGCCCGCGCCCACTAGTGGAGTATGTTCACGGCGGGCCTCAAGGCCAGGAGAGACCTGATTTCACATGGTTCTCGATGCCTCTAATACAGTTCTTAACATTGAACGGGTTCGCGGTCTTCGTCCCAAACGTCCGAGGAAGCAGCGGGTATGGCATGAAATACATGAAGCTAGTCGACAGGGACTGGGGAGGTAACGACGTCAAAGACCATCTTGAAGGGTTGAAACATCTTGAGAAGGATCCGAGGATCGACTCCAAGCGCAAAGGTGTCGTCGGACGATCCTACGGCGGCTTCATGACTCTAACGCTGGCTTCCCGCTTTCCGAACATGTGGAAGGCTGCTGTGGACATGTTCGGGCCTTACGATTTGCCAAAGTGGGCTTCCCGAACCCCACCATCTTGGATGCCCTACATTCGGCTGGCAGTTGGAGACCCGGAGAAAGATCGTGACATGCTCTTGGAGCACTCGCCGAAGACCTACTCAGCGAATCTTACAGCTCCACTGATGATCATCCAGGGGAAGAACGACCCGAGGGTCCCGGAGCCGGAGTCAGCTGAGATCGCAGCGGACCTGCGCAAACGAGGCGTTCAAGTCGACTATCTCGTCTTCGAAGACGAAGGGCACGACGTGCTTCGGTTCAAGAATAGAGTGACTTGCTATTCGAGGATAACGGAGTTCTTTCTCAAGCATCTTGGCTCCTGACTGCAGTAGAGAGTCGGTGATCTAGAAGAATGGCTTACTGCTTGGGCCGGACCGGTTTCTTTCCACTCTGCGTTTTCTGAACTCTTTCTCGCTCTCTCGCTTTGACTTCGGATTCCCTTTCCGTCTCCGACTCCTTCTCTTCTTCTCGCTCCTCTATTTCTTCGGAGACATGTTCTTCCGATTCTTCATCGGTTTCTTCTTCCAACTCCCGGTCTTCACTCATGTCATCTTCGTCACTCATCGCAACCTCACTCCGCCCAATAGTGTGCAGATTTGTTGCTCCTATTTTCACTTTGGCTTTTCGATCGAAGGCAGCTCTTGCCTAGACTGAACCCTCCATGTTGTAGGCTGTGCGAAATGAGTCTCGACCGAAGTGATTCAGCACTATCTCCTACGAACGTTGAAAAGAAAAAGGGGAGACCCACCATAGGAAGGTGGGTCCTAGTTGGCTGCTAGACCGTCGGCTCCTGCTGGAACTCCGGTGACTGTGTCGATCAGAGTCAAGCTTCCGTCGGCGTGTACTCTGAATCCCTCGATTGTGTGGCTTCCGTTGACGAATTGGTAGAGGAATCCGCTGTTCTTGGTCAAGGCGAGGTCAAGGTTTCCTGCGCCTGGGCTTGCAGCGACCGCCTGGAGTAGAGTAATTTTCCCGTTGGCTGCGATCGTGTAGCTTGAGATGGTTCCGCCGTGGGCGTTCGCCGTGTAGGCGAACTGACTGTTTCCAGTGACGACGAGCCAACAAGCTGCCAGCTGCGTATCAGGAACGGAGCCGCTGACCGTCGATAGAGCGTCTGCGTTCGAGAGGCTGTAGGATGAGACTGCGCTGGTGCCTGAGGGTCCGCCTGCTGCTTCGCTGACGATGAGCTGCCCCTTGTTGTCGAACGCAAATCCGAACGGTGTCGTGCCGCTGGATGGGTGTGTCGTAGGTCCTGTAGCGACTCCGTCAGAGTCAACGGTGTAGGTGTCGATTAGACTCGTTGACTTCTCTGTGACCACTAGCGCTGATCCGGTTGGGTTGAAGGAAATCTGTGCTGGTGCAGTAGTTCCGCTGAGAGGCTGGATGGATCCTGGAATGGCTGATAGTTGGCCATCGTCACTGAGATTGAAACCTGCGATATTTCCGACGCTCTCGGTTCCTCCCGTGTTTAGGACGTAGACCCATTTTTGATGGACTGTCACACTGATTGGGAAGGTTCCTCCAGAACCTGTCTTGTCGGTGAATACCAGGCCGTCTTGGTTGACCCGGAAGACGGAGATATCGTTGGTTCCCGCGTTGACAACTAGCAGCGTCTTGCCGTCGTTGCTGAGAGCGAGCCCGCCTTGGTTGCTTCCTGCTAGATCTGTTGCTCCCTTTCCATTGGTCACGAATGTCCCTGTCCATGACAGAGTTCCGTCGGCAGCTCTGCTGTAGACTAGAACGTTGTTGCCTGAGGGGTTGTTGGTCATGATGTAGACTGCTCCGTTGGAGGGATGTTGTTCACTGGGTTTGGCGGCGGCCGTGGGAACAATTAACACTAGAAGTGAGATTATGGCGAGGAGTATCGATACTTGTTGCTTCTTCATTTTACAATTTCACCTCCCAGTTCTTGGTAATGGCTCGGAATAGCCCGGAATTCTATTTGAGGGATTAGCGAAATGTGGCCGCTGTCCGGTCTAGATCTGGCCTACTTTCAGCGAAGGGTCGTCCGGAACAGGACCAGAACCCCGAAAGCCTCGGCCAGGTTGATCCCGAGGAGATAGGGCAGGAAGGGGTCTCCGATGTATGGCGACATTGTTGCGAACGAGTAGACGGACAAGAGGTTCTGCGCGAAGAGTATCAGAGAGAAGACCATTAGACCGAGACTAAACTGCGCGCGTGTGTCATGGTATATTCGCGCATAGACGACGATGAGCCCGAAGAGGAGAATTGCGTTGAGCCCGGCAGTATACATGCTTGCGTCCATCAATGAAACCATTACTCTTTCACCTCTCTAGCTCGAGGTTGGATCTGAGTCCAGATCTCATCGAATATGTGAAGGTGGGCTTCCATCTCTTGGGAAAGAAAGTAGAGCTTGCCGTAGCGTTCCCCGGAAGGAGTGATGAGGTGGTTCTTTTCCAGCGCTCGGACGTGATGCTCCGCGACCCGATAGTGGACGTCAAGCACCTCGGCAAGCTGGTTGACATTGCGAGGCTCGTTACGGAGGAGATTGATGATCTTGCCACGGTTGGTTCCGCCGCGGGACCCAGCGAGAACATACCATAGGAGGCGTTTCCATGATGTATCGGACGGGGAATGGACCTTCGCCAGTTCCGAAACACCTGGAGCATCTTGCAATCAACCTCTACCATGCATTAAGACTTGCAAGAATAACGGGACCAATGCATCTAATATTGGCTGGTCAGGATTAGGTCAGGATGTGGCCAAAATCCGCGTTTGCGCAGGGCCTAATCTAACGTAACGACTTGAGAGCCTTAGCTTGGTGGAAGTGAACACCGTGGCGTGCGGCATGGGGCATCGCGATCGCCGTTGCTGTGATTCCTGCGACTGCAAACTGGATTCCAAATAGTGCGAGGAACGCCATGTCACCCAAGAGATACGCTCTGAACGCGGCTTGCAGAGTCCCTGTGGGAGTAAAGCTCAACGCATCCCCAGCCATGGCGGCGACCTGAGTTATTGAGACAAGAAGGGCTCCTGCATACGCGATCCTGGGAACTGCCATGACCACGAGTGCAAGCACAAGGTCAAGGACCGCAAATGCGAGGAGACCGTACGCGTGGGTTGGGGCGACAGCTCGAAGCCATCCGTCGTTAGCCACTATCCACATGCCGACCAGACCCGATACAAGCAGAGTCGGAGTTAGAATGATTTTGGCAATTCTCCCGGGATGTTTCGAGGCCCCCTTTTCTATGGTTCTCAACACTTAGTCAACTCCTTCCCATTATGAACGGTTGCGAAGCTGAACAAACTGGTTTGGACCCTAGAAAACCGGGAACTAGAATTGAATAGACCACACTGTCAAGTCTTCGGATGAAGAGTCGCCCGTAGTTTTCCCGACCTCTATCGCATATGCACAAGCGACGGGCTATGTTTTGCAGGGGCGGTCGTCGGATGAAGACCTGCCCTGTGGAGACGAGGGTCGTGACCCAGATCCCAAAGGCGGGCATGATCCAGGATAACGGGTTGCCTGACCCCAGCGTAAAATCCTAACCGAGGCAAATGGTCAAGCTACCACGCTACGGGCGTGAGGGGGCGGTTGAGGTTCGACCATTCCCTGCCAAGAAGAGGTCACGTGCCTCTGAGGCGCAAGGGCTCTCAGGTGAAGCAGTGAAGGGGAACCCGACGACGGCAATCCTCAGAGTCGATGAGAGCAAGTCTAGTCCTCGGGCAACCGAAGACCTGACGGAACCAATAGACCAATCCCGTACCCCTCCCCAAGGACGCCGATGTTATTCCCTGTGTTGAATGGGAGTCTAGTCCAGGGAACTCGAACCGGGTCGCCTACATGATTTGCTGATGAGATTATAGCCGGGGCGTACTGATCGAAAATGTATGCTAGCTGAGTCTCTCACCGGAAAAACGGCACCGGAGTTCTCGAATCTACGGGGATGGGTTAACACCTCCCCACTGACGATGACCGGCTTGAGAGGAAAGGTGGTCCTCCTCGACTTCTGGACTTACAGTTGCGTAAACTGTGTTCGGTCGCTACCTCACATGAAACTACTCCACAAAGAATACGCCGGAGACACGTTCGTTTTGATCGGGGTACATACTCCCGAGTTTGAGTTCGAGAGAATACCAGAGAACGTTGCAAGTGCAGTGAAGAGGTTTGGAATCGGATACCCGGTCGCAATCGATAGCGAGAACACTACGTGGAGACTCTACGGAAACCAGTATTGGCCACGGCAGACCGTGATCGATTCGAAGGGAACAGTTCGATGGGAACATGCGGGCGAGGGTGATTATGACAAGATGGAAGACAGGATTCGAGATCTGTTAAAAGAGACTGGGAAATTAGCGGACAACAAAATCAAGGCTGGATCGAACAAGTTGGAGAAGTTTGGGTTCGTCCAGAATACGACTCCTGAAATTTACATGGGGACCTTGAGGTCTCAGGGTTTTGGAAATGGGCAAGTTTGCGTGCCGGGAAGCTGCACCCGATATATCGACCCTGGGAAACATTCTCGAGACGTCCCGTACTTGAGCGGGGATTGGACGCAGTTCCCGGAGTATGTCATGCATGAAACCGACGAGTCCGGCTACGTTCTCTTGAAATACGGTGCTCGGAACACGAACGCCGTTCTGGGAGTGTCAGATACGAAACCCGTCAGACTTAACGTGCAACTTGATGGAAAGCCGATAGAAAAGGGGAAGGCTGGCGCAGATATTCAGTGGGATTCTACGGGCGGTTATCTTGTCGTTGCTGAGAACAGGCTTTACGTCATCGTTCGTACTAAGGCTTTTGAGATTCATGAGCTCAAGCTAGTTACAAATTCTGACGACCTCCGTTTCTACACGTACACTTTTGGCTAGAGCGAAACGAGCTGAAAGAAGGACCGCGTCATGTCTCCTCTCACCAACAACCGCCGGTTGTCCAAGGAAAGGAGCGGCTCTCCTAAGCACTCTGTTACTCTAGGGACTGGTCAAGGAAGAATTCTATGATCGAAGCGAATTGTATCAACTGAACCATCGGGAGGACTTTCCGCGTGACTTCTTCCCCAGACTCGTGGAATGTTTCCATGTTGTCCTCAAGACTGTCGAGTCAGCCTTGAAAGACCTTGTTCAGGAAGGGTTAGCTACAAACGGAAAAGCAGACTGTCTCGGCTTGACGAGTCGTTGCGAGCCTGTTCGCTGTTGAAATGATCTATTCTCTTCTGAAGGCTGGTTCCGGGATATCATCGAGGGTTTTCGGACGCGGGTTGACTATGCTCCTCTTCCCCATTCTCCGGTTCTCTCGATCGTCTGAATTTGATTCTAAGATACGAGTAGATCAACCAGATGATTGGGATGAGCATGGCTAGTGAAAAAACCGAGCCGAATACAGCATCCAAACCGGTCAACTCCTATCAGCGAAAAGAGACTGTCCCGTCCTATCTATAATAGCAGTCGGAAGTAGGAGCTGGAGTCCGATCTTACAGGGTTAGACTAAGCAGGGAAAGGTCTGATGGAAAATGCCCGTGCTGGTCAATTCACTGGTCGCTAGTTGCGTGCCTTCCCTTTGTAACATGCAAGTGGCTCAGACCTGGGTCATGAGTGTCCTAGAATCCTGTGTGTCTTGTAGGGCTCTTCCAGCCTTTTCATATCGTCATCCGAGAGCTGAACGTCAAGAGAACCGACCGCTTCCTCAAGATGCTCGACTTTGGTAGCGCCGATGATGGGTGCGTTCACGCCTTTGTGCAGTAACCATGCAAGCGCTATCTGGGCTGTTGTCACTCCTTTCTCCTTTGCGACCTCTTCGGCGCGTTCGACAACGTCGAAGTCTTCGGGGCGGAAGAACCTCTCCGCGAAGTACTTGTCGGTCTTGTATCTCGACGAGCTAGGCGCCTTTCCGCGCTTGTATCTTCCGGTGAGGAATCCTCTTGCTAAGGGGCTCCATGGGATCAAGCCTATTCCTTGATCCTTGCATAGTGGAATCATCTCTCGTTCTTCTTCTCGATAGCATAAGTTGTAGTGGTTTTGCATTGAGACAAATCGCGCGATCCCGAAATGGTCGCTGGTGAGTAGTGCTTTGGCGAACTGCCAGGCCCACATGCTCGACGCGCCGATGTATCCGATGGTTCCTTGCCGGACCAGATCGTTCAATGCTAGGAGTGTTTCTTCGATTGGTGTAGCATAATCCCACCGATGAATCTGGTAAAGGTCGATTCTATCAGTCTGTAGCCGCTTGACGGACTTTCGCAACTGTTG
The DNA here is from genome assembly GCA_005881615.1 of Candidatus Bathyarchaeota archaeon. Classification (GTDB taxonomy): domain Archaea; phylum Thermoproteota; class Bathyarchaeia; order 40CM-2-53-6; family 40CM-2-53-6; genus 40CM-2-53-6. The sequence continues at coordinate 13,515 of VBBR01000014.1, read as the reverse complement.
CAGGATATGGTATCGTGAGAGCCCCTCTTTGTTTGGACCTTCGCCAACCTTCAGTCTAACTTTGGTTGCAATGACTACATCGTTTCGGTGATCTTTCAGAAGCTCGCCCACGATCTCCTCGGATCGGCCGTCGGAATAGAGGTTGGCAGTGTCGAAGAAGTTCACTCCCAGATCCAGTGCTCGTCTCACTATCGGCCTTGCCTTGTCGATCTCGATCATCCATTCCTCGGTGTTGCCGAAGGACATTGTACCCAGGCAAATCCGGGAGACCTGTAGACCGGTAGATCCGAGCCTCGTGTACTGCACAGCAACCAACGAGATTCGGTGCCGCGACCGCGTTTAAACGTTCAATGAATAATACAAGGGCTGCTAACTCAAAGAGGGCACGAAAGATGTTCAGGAACTTCACCGAAAACCTATTAGAACTCAGGGGCCGAGCCAACGATTTCCTGAAGTGACTTCGAAGTTACGGATGTTCAATTTCGGGGAATGGACATCTGGTGCTTCGCGTCGGATCCTTGGGCAGGGCTCACCTCAGAAGGCTCTCGGAGCCAGACCAACGAATAGGAGTGGAAGGAAGTGCAAAGGCGGTAGTGGCGTCCTCTGGTGATGGGCATCTCTTCCAGGCATGGTGTCCTAGCTGTTTTCTCCACCCTGGGATCCCACCTGCGTCGAACGTCGACCTTACGACTGCTCCCTTCCGGGCCTCGCCGGATTCGGTCATGAGCGGGTAGCAACCCTCCCTTCAGAGAGCGCTCCCGCGCCGCCGACCTGATGGGGCAGGATGTCACAGTAGACAGCTGGGTCTTCTGCCTGGTCGAGGTTGCCGCTCGCCAATGTTAACGGGCTCCCGCATATGTCGATTTCGGGTTACAGGAAACGACCGGCTTCCCAGCCCCCCACCACCGCCCAAACCGCCAGCGGCGAAGACTCGATATAAGAATGGTGCCCCGAAGATGAAGCAAACGAGAACGATTACGGTAGTCGCGAGTGCGGCGACAACTCGGGCGAAACGGCTGTTTGGATCTACTAGCCAATCGGATCGACCCGGCATGACATGGTATTGACACATGGATAGTAAGAGGGGATATTAGAGAAGATGTCCGGATAGGTCGCTGTGAAGGAACGAAGTAGGACCCTTCCCCCGAAACTGAAGCAGATTTCACATGACATAAACGAGGCTCTCAAGGAAGCGAAGAAGATCAGAGAACTAACCATCCAGGAGGAAGTTGTTGTTGAGCTGGACAAAGTGAATGAGGCTTTGGAACAGGCAAAGAGACAGATCACGAGAATGCTCCAGAGGTAGATGGAAAACAGACCCATCGGGAATCGCCAGGGGCGACGCAGCGAGAATTGCTGATTCTCTTTCTATTTGCGATCAAGCATCTCGTAGACGAATTAAGTAACATCTGGAATGGTTGTCGTCCGGCTCGATGACGGAGAGGGTTCTCTCATTGGCTTAGTGGGGCGCTAAAGGTGTCTGCTTGGTTTGTAAGGTGAACCCAATCTGAAAGCTCCCAATTGGCAAAGACCCGAGAACTCCCATATTCAGGTAACGGTTTGTAACCAGCCGAGTGCTCAGCAGATGGCTAGATCTGAGAATGAGCACGATGAAAAGAATCGAGAAATTGGAAGATGTTGGGAGAAGGTCCAAGCAGGGACTCTTCCTTGTTTAGGGATTAGTATTTTCGATGTTTCTGGAAACAGTCCCTACAGTATACTGGTTTCCCTGATGTTGGTTTGAAAGGAACCTCTGTCTCCTTTCCACAATCGGCACAAGTTGCTTTGTGCATTTCTCTAGGACCGCCAAAATTTCCTCGGCTCACCTGACTACTACACCTCCTAGCAGCTATAGACGGGCTGCTTTGCTGCGCTCCTTATAGAGCTTAGCGAACATGTCAGGAATTAGGCCATAATAGGCAGTGAGAATCTGAATTTTCCGTCACCCTTATCTTAGAATAAATCGGTGCGGCTCTCAGCCTTCCATATGAAGCGCAGTTGAGACTGATGGGGACTGCTGCATCTACATTGTTAGAGGAGGGGGCTTGTCGCTCCGTTTCTCCTCTGGGAGATTGGTCCATTCCAGAAATTCCTTGCTAACCTTCTCTTTTTCGTAGAGGCTTTGCCTCTTGCACTCTAACGGGTCCGGCTTCTTGTCTACCAGCTCGGATGCAGTTACCAGCTTGTTACCTGCCTTCTCTGCTGATTTTCTTACGGGTTCGAGAAAATTGGACCACCCCTCATCGCGTAGCAAATGATGGTCTATTACCACAGTTGGAATGTTACTGAGAATCTTCTCCATGTTGCGAAGGGCTATTCGAAAGAAGTCGTCGCTGATTCGATATCCTTGAAGATAAGTTGGCGGACCCCCCATGATAAGCAAGCGAGGCTTCTCTTTGAGGATCAGATCAACAGTCTCTTCCACAACGGGTCCCTGGACGTCAGGAGCAAAAAATACCCTCTCCCTCGCCTTCTCGATAATACAGGGCAACACCCATCCCAGCTCTGACTCGCCTTCCCCATGAGGAACAGGACTGGGAAATCTAAGCTTGGTTCTACCGAACTCGAAGTTTCTCGCGTCTGCAGCCTCGAATTTCTCCGCTAACTTTTCTGTGGCTTGGCGAAACATCCAACCGCGCCTTCTCTGCGCTGTGTTGATCTTTCGACGACTGTCCTTGGCAAGTACGATCTTTCCTTTGTAGATTCGTTCGAAGGATTCCGGACTGCTCCCCAGCCAAACAGGGTCAACGAAATTCGGTGTGTGATGATCATGATGATAGTGGGAGATGGTTACGACCTTTGCCCTGTCTGATGCCTCCTCGATCCTTTTCCTGGCCTCATCTCGTGCTCGGAATTCTCTCGGATGAGGCATCAACCGGAACCTAGGTCCCAACGCCACACCGGCGTCCAACAAGACCGTAACGTCCTTAGTCTGCACTAAAGTGCACATCGAGCGGACCCCTAAGCTCTCGAAAGCAAGAGGCGTTACATTGATCCCGGCCAAAACTCTAGCAGACTCTGATCGTCCGGCCTGCGGGTAAGGCTTTATTCGTTCGCGCAGCGTGGAACCGTCTTGGGTCCGATGACTGTCCTGCCCATCTATATCTATCCCAGATGAGTCTATGTTCTTCGGAGATAAAGTGGGGTGTAGATTGGCATTGGAAGCGGTAAATACGAATATGAATGCTCCCTCTGCGGGGGCTGGGGTGCGGGCGGGGTATTATTCTGAGTCTCCGGGTGTGGCGGCGGCTAAGTTTGCCGTTATGGCTTGGTTGGACAAGAACCCCGCTGCGGCTCGGTATATTCGGCATCTGAATGGTGATGCCAGCTACGCGGCCCCTCGTGCGTTGTTTCGTGTTTTCAAGTGGCTGGTGAAACAACCCGGTTGGGCCTTGGACAACGGTATGGGTGAGGTCGACTTTGTGTTGTGGAAGCAGGGTCGTATGGCTACGGACCATGACCGGGCGGAGTTGGAGAGCCTCTTGTTGGATTTTTGCAACCAATAGATTGAGGGGACCAAGAATTACAAGCTGAAGTTCTACAACGTGCTTCATGGACTGTTGAAGTATCACAAGGTCCAGTTGCCCAATTCTGACATCTCGGAGATCAAGGCTGATACCCCGCCGATAGAGGCGAACCTCTCAATGGACGAGATCAGACGGGTGGTCGATTGTTGCAAGCTCAGGGAGAAGGCTGTTTTCGGCCTGATCTTCCAGGGTATAATGGACTCGGAACGGTTCACCATAGTTAACCGCGGCTGGCGGCTCCTTGAGCCCCAGTTGAAGGACGGGCGGGAATGGATCACGTTTCGGTTCGAATACCGCAAGAGCAACGATCACCCGTACTTTACCATGTGGCACCGGGACGGCGACGCGATACGGTTCTTAAAGAAGTATCTGAAAGAGCGCGGAACCCCGAAGGTGGTTGGAACAGATGCTCACGGACAGCCGATATACGAGGCTATATTTCTCAACCGGCAGGGACAGCCGTTCAACAAGGACAATCTGAAACAGGCATGGATTACGGCAGGGACTCGTGCCGGGGTGGTTGAGCGTCCTCGACCCGTCTGCAAGAAGTGCGGGCATCAGATGCGAAAGAGCCGAAGGTACTTGGGTGCCAAGGCAGGCGGAGAAAAGAGATACCAGTGTGTCTGCGGCAACATCGAACCAGCCTCACAATACTATGAGCAGTTTCACAAGTGGCGTTCCGGCAAGAATCTACACGAGATACGAGACACCGTTAAGACAATGATTCCGAGCCTTGCAGGCGTAGACCGCGTACTCGTGGCTTTCTTTGCCGGGCACCAGATAGACCCGCTCGACTATGAGAAGCTGAGAGACGCCGAGAAATATGGATTGATGGAGAAGATACAGAAGGATTGGTCGAAGGCGTTACGGTATCTGAATCTTTGGAGCCAGGCAAGCGACCTGACGACGAGCCCGACAAAAGTCGCGGATCTACAAGACGAGTTGAGCAAGGTTCGCATCAAACTAATAGAGCTTGAAAGACGGCAGGAATCCAATGAACGGTTGGCCGCAGACAAAATCGTGAAAGGCTCAGACTCCATTACTCAACGGGAGCTTGAAAGACGAAGGACCGCGGCAGGATACGCTACAAGCAACACCATCAAAGGACCGGAAGCCATTACCCCCACAAGAACTTGCGACACTTCAAGAACTAATTGACAAAATCCGCAAATCAAACGTCGTCACCCCTTAGTATGCAACACTACAAAACAACCAGTTTACGCGTATTTTCGTAAACGCTCCCCTTTTTAGGGCGTTTCGCCTGATCAAATCCAGATTGGATGGCTAAGCCTCTTACAGAGACGAGAAAGGAGTTTCAGAAGCACGTTCTCCATGTTCTATCCCGCGACGGTGAGATCAACTTCTTGGACCTGGACAGCTCAGGGTCCGACACCATTCTACTGGCCAAATTGGGAGATGATACTTGCATTGATCCGCGGCGAAATCCCTCCCGCGTTTGCGAAGAAGCAACAGGAAAAACTGTAAACACGTTCTATCGTAATTTGAAGATGCGGACACACTTGTATTACGCGTAAGCGGGTAGTCCGCAAAACATTCGTAAGTCACTGTAAATGAACCAATCTGATGCGCACGTTTTTGTTCGCAACACACCAAATGTGTGTTCTGGGCCGCTCGTTCTACTTAGGAAATGGTGGGTCGAGACAAAAGGCAAGTTCGGGTGCAACCATCCGCATGCGGGGAACCGTTTCGCATGTGACATCAAACCTCTCAATGTCTGGTCGAGGCTTCACTTCAACTCTAACTCGGTGACCCGTCCTTTCATCCAGTTTGACAAGCCATTCAACAGAGTTTCTGCCTAAGAAGAAGAATTTTTCAAACTCGACATAGTTACTCGACCAAAACGGTTTCAGCTTGGACTTGCCGAGTATGAGTTGAGCTTGAGTCCCTTCGTACGACATATGAATCGGCGATTCGCGGTCTGTGTGTAGGTCCAAATAGTAGCTAAGCGGAAGGAAGGCAACGTAGAAATCCAAGTTTTCGTTATCAAGCAAGAACCTTGCGAGTTCGCCCTTCGAAGGACACCCTCGGGCTTGAGATTCGTTTCCAACTGGGAAATGAGATACTTTTCCTCACCAATTGCAACGCTATGACCCAGCCCCAGTATTTGGGAAGAATAATTTGTCTCGCCCGCGGAAAATTCGTCAATTAGCACCTCAGGCTTGACATACAAGCGACGCCCGACGCGCGCGAAGTCACTTGCAGTTGGGGGCGCCTCGCCGATTACACAAAGAAAGTCTGGTGTTGGCAGAATGAGCGTTATAATCGCCGAGATCATTCGTGTTGTTGAAGTCTACCGAATTTGGGAAGCGCTCTCGAATCAACCCGATACAAAAGCACCCCAGACTCAAAAATCGATGTTCCCCGAACTATCCGGGGCTGAGGTCGAAAACAGTTGAGTCTTACGCTTGATATTCGCAACTCGCTCGAAGAGATTCGACGGGAAGCCCAGAATCCGGCCCGACAGATGGAATACGGCCTTTCGCTTCAAAGGCTGGTTCCGTTGGCTCAAGAAGCCCTTACAATGATCGAAAAACTGGCGGACGAACGAGCCGCAAACACCGAAACCCAATCGAAGTGGTGGTGGAAGAAGTGAGTGAAAACAAAATCAGCCTTGAAGAAGAGAAGGCAAAACGTGCGGCGGTAGACGGCTATAAGCTTGGCGAAGAATGCCCACGCAATTTAGGGGACAACAACAGAGACAAACGCGAGATTGATCCAACGGTCGCCCAGAGGTATCCTGCCCGCCAACAAGTGACTGATTCCTATACTAACGAAACGCCCACGGGTGTCGTGCGCTTGAAATGGCAAGACGGGCATCACCCGGTGGATCGTGACAATTTCGTCGATGCACAGATTGGCGTTGGGACCGCGCATCTGCACGATGACTGGAAACGTAGCCCGCCCGAAATTTTGGACCAAGAGCCGGAGAAGAGTCGTGTAGGTTTCATGACACAGGACAGATTACCTGATTCGGCTCCCGTCTACTCGCAAATTGTAGGCGGTGACGAACTGGGTTATTCGACCGAACAACGTGCAGGAAAGAATCGAAAGGGCAGGATTGACGACATCACGGGTCCCGTCGATTGACTGCCAGGAACACTAGATTACCAAAGTTAGCAAGGATAGAGAACAAATGCCCTAACTGGGGACACGCCATCAGGAAGCAAGTCTCAGGGAAGGGGACGTTTCCGTTCAAAGGCGCAGACCCCACCGACCAATGCCCAGAATGCGGCTATCTCCTTACTCGAAGGACGATCAATCGGAAGGGTACAGGCGCGGATTCGGCCAAAAGATCTCACGACTAAGCAAGGCTCACCAACTGGTTCTAGCTGTTTTGAACGCAGAGAAAGCCGACGACTTTCAACACGGCATTGGATTGAACGAGTTTTTCCCCAAACTTCGCCAGTTTTGTGTTGACAGTGGAAACAGCGTACCCTTCAAAGGTGGAGCGTCTGGTCGCCTAAGCGAATTGTCAGGATTGGGATTGGTCAAATGTGAGACAAACGAGGTCGAACTATTAGACCCAGAAACACAACATTACCGTTTGCGCAAGCCTCAGGGTTGGTTCCTGACAAGCAAGGGCGTTGTCGGGGCGAACCGAGATTTGCGAAACCCCGATGTTGGGGTAGTCCCCGCGGAGAACTGAAAGATGCGCTAGGAAAACTACGGTCCGAAGTTGATGGATGGACCAAGCGGTTGAAACAATAACCCCTCCGAAATCCATAAGTAACAACACCACCACGTTAGGGCGGCAGTCCTCTTTCTACTCGCCGAGAAGTGGGCAAGAATGTTGACCCGATACCGAAGTCATCTTAGGATATCGTGGATGAAAGCTCTGGCCCAACGGACATGTCCCTTGGGACTAGATGAAGTGGATCTTGAGACCCGGCGGTAGCCGGGCGAGAATGAGAGAGGACCCGTCCATATCCATGGAACAATAGACCCGGACCCTCAAATAACCCCAAAACATCGCTTTTGAAACGGACCGACGATTCCTTTTGGAGAAAAGATGGCTCGTCCTATCCTCAGTTCTAACGTCTCGGGTCATCTACACCATTAACTGGTTTAACATAGCACCCGCGCTCGTTCTAATCAGTGCAGACTTTCAACTCGGCCCCGTCGCTCTCGGAATTCTAACAGCCTCCTTCCTCGTAGGCGCTGGGGTCTTCCAAATTCCGGCCGGAATCGCTTCTGCCCGTTGGGGTCCCAAGAATACCTCCCAACTCGGAATGCTTGTTCTCTCTCTGTCGGGAGTAGGAGAGGGATTATCACCTAATTTCCCGGTCCTGCTTGTTTCCAGGTTCCTCCTGGGGGTTGGCGCGGCACTATTCTTCGCACCGGCCATCGGCATCTTGACGCCTCTCTTCAAGCCGGAAGAAGAGGGACTAGTCCTCGGACTCTACAATAGCTGCTTCAACATAGGAGGCGGCTTAGGACTATTCGTTTGGGTCATCGTTATCGAAGCGATCAACTGGCACCTAGGGTTGATACTTGGGGGCGTGCTTGGTTTAGTCTCAGTCGGAATTGGTCAGATCGTCATCCCGCGAGATGGTACAATGAGAAAGGAACGTAGGTCGATGCGGCGTGCTTTCGAGAATCGCAATATCTGGATTATCGGGTTCGGCGTACTGGGACTATGGGGGGGCATCTTCACCGCGTCGCAGTTCCTAGAATACTACCTACGCACTTCACTGTCGTTTCGCGCAGATATTGCTGGACTACTTGCCTCGTTGATTATGTTCGCGAGCATATTCGGAGGTCCAATCGGTGGCTATCTCTCGGATCGGTTAAGGCAACGAAAGATCTTCATCCTTGTCCCAGGACTTCTAACCGCGATCGGAATAGCACTGTTCGGAGCCTCTCCAGCAAACGGACTTTGGTTCCTGATTCCCGCCGTCGGCTTCCTCGACGCGATGGTCTTCTCAACAATGTACGCTAGCGTCAGCCAGTACCCCGAGGTAGGTCATGAATACGCTCCTCTTGGGATCAGCATAATCAATTCTGTCCAGATTCTAGGAAGCTTCGGTGTAACAATCGGGTTTACTCTGTTCGCCGCCGCTAACGGCTATCCCGCGGGATGGTTCTTTATGGGCGGGTTAGCTCTTGCAATGATGCTCTTGATCTTCTTTCTCCAAGAACCATTCAAGGCGAACTCCCAGCCATCAGGCTAGCTTGTAGAGTTCGTCTTGCGAAACGGCTCTCAGAGATTGTCTTCTTTCATGCTTCACTAGAACTCGACCCTTATTTCGGGAAGTCAGCCTTCCAACCTCGGTCAGCCTGACATGGGTTTTCTGGAGAGCTTTCTGAACGGCCTTGCGGCTAGATGGTTCTACAGCGAGGAGTAGCGTTCCAGAGCTCATCAACTTTAGAGGGTCGAGGCCCAACGTCAGACAAATGACATTCGTGGCGGGAGCCACCGGAATTTTCTCAGCCCACACCTCTATGCCAAGACCTGATGCCTCGGCCATCTCCCACAATCCATTCAACACTCCCCCCTCAGTCGGGTCGTGCAACGCATGGACCCCTTTCAGCTTGGCTGTGAGAAGAGCTTCTTCGACAACACTGATCTGTTCCTGGTAGCTTCTCGCGAGCTTCAGCAGACCCTCGGGGACGCCTTTCTTCTTCAGAAGTGCCGCCTTGTCTCGCGCGAGAATTGCAGTTCCCTCCAGCCCGACCGTCTTGGTTAGAAGAATACTGTCTCCCGGCCTCCCATCTTCTGCGCTCAGAACTCTCCCCCGAGTCTCTCCAACCATGAAACCCGAAATTATTGGACGGTCAAGCCCCGGAGTAGCTTCAGTGTGACTTCCGACAACTGCGATCCCAAGTCGCTTCGCCGTCTCGTGAATCTCTCTCGTGATCTCTCTCAGGGAATCTTCTCTGGTTCCTACCGGAAGCAAGATTGTGCACATGTACCATTTTGGCCGAGCCCCAGTCGTAGTGGGTGTCCCAGTGATTGGATCAGTGGTAAAGACAAGGATTGTGCCGTCTTGCTTGACTGCAGCGGAGTCGCGACCGATACCCGGGCCCACAAGAACTCGTTTGTCCTTTTTCCCTAGATTAGTGTAGACTGTGCGCAACAGTGTTTCGGGTGGGATCTTTCCCGTTACAAATCCGGTGTGTCTTCCCGAACCCATTGTTATGATGACCCAGCGATGATTTCCAGGTCGAAGAGCTCCGGGCCTCGCTAAATCTCTTGGTCCCTATGATCGCGAGGGTTAGTTTTACTGAAGCGTCTCGGTCTGGTCTCTCGCTTTCATCTATCCGCACAACTGGGTTTCAGCCACGTGTAGTCTTCGGGATTTGTGGTTGCTGGACCTGCGTGAGATGCCGTCTGAGTGGCAGATTGTATGGCGTAGGAAGAGGAAGAAGTTGCGGGCGGGGCCTAAGCTGAAAGCCCAAATCTCTCATGGTTAATCGTCTAGGCCAGATTGTCAGCGGAAGACGGGGCGATTCTTGAGGCCGCTCGTAGAACCTCTGATCTCTTGGGTCTGGCGGGGTTCTATCCGACGAGTGTATCATGGCAAAGCGAGATAGGGATAGGCAGGGGAACTAAGGTCGTCACTCCTCACCTTCCCGAGCTTGAGGGTTCAAAACTAATTATCTCTCCTATCCTACAAGGACGACTTGACAGTCAAGATTGGGGTTCAATCCTCGCTTCTCCACTGATTCTCAAAGGATTGAAAGGATTCTACAACATTGGAGCATTGATCAGGGTCTCACCCGGGCTCTTGTTCCTCGCAGGATTTCTCATCTTGAGCTTCGCGTATCCACGCCTCGATTCTTCTCTCATTTTCGGCTTCATAGTTGCCGACGTCATCCTGCTAGTTCTCGGAGCTTACAGTATCCTCCGTTTAGGAAGGAGACTTGTCCTGGAGGCTGACAAGGAGGCGGCGGATGCCCTAGGGACAGCGGAGAATGGCAGGAGTATGGTGACCATCCAAGCATAACAAAGAGAATAGCGAACCTGCAGAACGTTTGAGATAACGATAGGCTCAAACCCCTAAGCAAAGTCCAAGTTTGGCATCATATCCGGTGGGACGAGAATGGTGGATGCGCGTTTTCTTTTCTTGGGCGTCGTCGCAAATGTGCTTAGCGTGTTCAGCGTGTTCATAATCTCGCCCGTATCGGGTTCTACGGATCCTAGGGCAGCCGTCACGCTCATGTCTACTCCGCTGATCGTTAGCATAGCTCTCACGATAGTCGGGATTCTGAAAAAAGGCTCGGTGAGTGCGGACGCTGCGGGCCTAGTCACGATCGGAAACTATCCGGTTTGGGGGTTCGGTTTCCTATACACCATCGCGGCCCTCGTTGATTATTACGATAACTTGGACAAGTGCCAAGACTACTCTGCAGGTGTGACGGCCGCGCTCTACAATTGCCAGCAAGTACCATATTCTCTTTTTCTCATCGGGTTTTTCATCGCTACGTTGAGCTTGGCGTGCGTTTCGACGTTTACAGGTCTCTTTTTCCTCAGAAAAACGTCAAAGGCAGAGTAAGACCAACAAGTCCTCATGGAGGATACTATGGTTCTTGTCCCCTTGGACAGCTCTGCTTACATTAGGCCTTGGCTAGCTCGTTTTTGAAGGGCTCTTGAAGACTCCGAATTTGATGTTTGGACTTGGTGCTCTGGTCGTCGGAACTATTTTTCTCGTCCTATCAGTCAACCCTCAACCCTGGCCCCTTCCTTGCCTCGCTCCTCAGAATGAGTGCATCGCGTCCTGGCATCAATACGTGGTAGAGAATTTTATCAAATATTTCCTCATGGGATCGATCTCGATAACGCTCTCGGTCATCGCTCTCTTTCTAGGCCGAACGAGAGAATCGTCAAGAGGCGAAGGGAGTACGGGGGTTCTTGCTCGGTTGGATAGCTCTGCTTACATGAGACCCTGATCAAGCTCTTTCCGGCCGACCCTTGAGCAAGGCCAAGATAGTCAACTGGACCGAAAGGATTTCATGTCGTCGATAACGGTTTGTTCAATACTTTTAAGCCGGTTCAGTAATATTGATGCTTGAAGTTCTTGAAGAGAATGGTTCCGGGATTGGTCGGACTTGCTATGATTCTCGCACTATTGACACCCGCTTACGCTTCACCGGGGACACCGACCGTCTCCGGAAGCGGAACCGGGAACGTGCTTTGCGGCGGCATGCTCCTGCCCGCGACTATCTCTTTCAGTACCTCCTCCACGGGAGGAACTATTAGTGGCACGTACAATATCTCGATCCCGACTTTCTCAGGGATGGTGGTCGTGATAAGTGGGACGATCAACGGCGGAAAAGTCAGTACACAAAGCTACGATGTCACTGGAGCGGAGATAACGAATAGCTGCAACCCCCCACCATTCACTGGCTCTGGCTCCACAGCAATTGAGGGCAGATGTGGATCAGGTGTAACCGTAACCTACGAAGTTACAGAGCATCCCAGCGTGGCTGCTGGCACATTTACTGGCACTGCTACTTGCGCATAGCCAGAGTCAAGACCCCTCTTTTCCCTGAAAATATCCTGAGAGTACACTGGGGTTCTTGTTTCACAGGACAGATTTCCTTACATCGACCATGATCATAGTCTTTTCTGTCAGGATCTTTGAGCAAGCCTAAGATCGTCAACTGGACTGAGAAGATTGGTTGTGGTTGTGTTCTTGTTTTTTCGAAGAATCGTAAGGGTCATGTGGAGCTGGTGGAGCGCAAACTCTGCAGCCGCCACAGATAGGAACCGAGTCTTGCTCATTGATAATATGTTCTGAATCCCTCTCGCCAGCTAACAGGCGGTTTTCTCTTCGCTTGTTTTCTCCTAGAAATCCAATGACCGATCTCCGCCGCTATCAGTGGACTAGGAACTAGTGACATCCTCCGCCTTTCGAGAAGCGAGAAGGACCACTGCCAGAATAATCAGGGCCCCACCTAGATACTGTGTACCAGTCAAGATCACACCAAGGAAAACGAATGCCGCCACAGCCGCCACAATCGGTTCCGATGAGGAAGCTAAACCGATCTCGGTGGCCGAGAGCCGTCGCAAACCTGCCAAGTAGAGACCGTAGGCCAGAATCGTTCCGAAGACGATGACGAAAGTAATGAGCCCGACCAATCCTCTGAGCCCATATGGAGTCGATGGCATTTGATAGTTCAGAAATGACTCCACACCAAAGGGCACTGTCACCAAACCGCCAATCGCAAATCCCCAGGTCGTAACCCACCAAGACCCATGAGCATGGACAAGAGGGCGCGAGGCGAGAGTGTAGTATGCTCCCGAGACAGCCGCCAACAACCCGAACAACACTCCGTTAGAAGTTACCAGTATCCGAAAGTTCCAACCAGGCACTCCTCCGACCAAGAACAAGGTCCCCACCATCGCCAACAACAATGAAACAGTCCACTGAACAGACCAGCGCAACACCCCTTTCACCGCTTCGTAGCCAGCGACAATCGGCAGAAACAGAAATTGCAATAGCGTTGCCGTAGCAGCGTTCGAGAACTGGATCGCGCCCAGATAGGCCAACTGAGAACCCGCGAAACCGAAAACCGAGAGACCGAGAAGCGGACGGAGAGGCCTTCTAGGCGTTATGGGGCGGACGATGATGAAGAGTATCATCCCTGATACGAGTGTCCGGATTGTAACAAGCGCGATCACCGGAAATTGGTATGTTTGGAACAGAGCTTGAGAAGCTGTACCTGAAAGGCCCCAGAAACCTGCTCCGATAAGCGTCCCGAGGAGCGAGACGTGGACGAGCCGCACCCTGCCGCGTCATCCGCGAGCCCTATAAGAATCTCAGAATAGCTGGACTTGGCCTAGACGGCGACCAGATTTTTTTCCGTCCTTTTCAACAGAACAGCGTTGGTTGCAACGATTATGGAGGATGCGCTCATGAGCAGGGCGGAAATCTCGGGTCGAAGAATTATTCCAAAGTTGGGGTAGAGGATGCCAGCTGCGATGGGGATTGCGAGGATGTTGTAGAATGAAGCCCAGAAGAGG
>VBBR01000101.1 GCA_005881615.1 Candidatus Bathyarchaeota archaeon | reverse complement strand
CATTAATCTCTCGTTCCTCTATTGACCCCACGCTTCGCAGCACGGGAAGATAGAACTCCTGTTACCGGTTCACTGCCTTTCTAGAAACAACCGTGACCGTGTTTGCCACTCTCTGTCAGATTTTCAGTTGTCCTCGGATCCGTTATCTCCGCCACCCCAATCGTCGTCCTCGCCCCATTCATCTTCGCCACCCCAATCCTCGTCTTCGCCCCATTCCTCCCCCTTGGTATAGGGTAACATTTGATCGTCTCCGAAAACTAGGGGTTACCGCGAATTGTACCCTCTTAAAAGGCTTCCGAAAAACACGCGAAAAAACATCAAAGGCAATCGCCTAGTATTGAGGATAGCTTCTAGCGAATGCCAACCATCTTCGAGACAAGACCCTTGTCCTTGGTCAATGCGGCCCAACACAAGTGTGGGGTATTGTGCGCGACTCCGTATCGACCCTTTCGGTCAAGAGATACAATCCCTAGTCCCCTACCAGCTAACGTTGTCACATCTCTAACAGTCTTAGAGGCCGCACCCTGCGCGGTTGATGATCGCATTGCATCACAGACTGACTTTGACACAACCAGCCTCATCGCTATCTCGCCAACGCCGGTTGCTGTGGCAGCTCCAAGCTTGTTATCAGCGTACAATCCAGCGCCAAGGATTGGGCTATCACCGATTCTACCTGGCAATTTCAAGGAGACGCCTCCTGTAGAATCTGCCGCAGCCAAGTTTCCCTTTTGGTCCATCGCGAGCGCGCCAACTGTGTCCCCGAGAAAGAATCTCCCCTTGTCATGAACGAGTTTCAAGTTTCTGGAAAAGTATTTGATGCTCCCGTTTTCCAACTCGCGTTTTGCCCGTTTCCATTGACGGACTCGCTCTGGAAGCCTTAGGTTCGCCTTTGGCAGACCATAAACTTCCCCGAGCCTCTCGACAGTCTTGCCTGCTAGAAGAGCGTGGTCAGTTTTTTCCATGACAATTCTTGCGAGGCTGATCGGGTTTTTTACGTGATGCAAGAGTGCGACACCTGCTCCGCGCAGTGTCCTTCCGTCCATGATTCCCGCGTCGGCCTCCACTTTACCTTCAAAGTTCAAGGTGGACCCCGTGCCAGCATTGAATATCGGATTATCTTCCATTTCTATGACTGCGACTTCGACCGCTCGAATCGCGGAGCGGCCTTGTTGTAGAATCTGGAATCCTCTCGTAGCAGCTTTCCTAACTCCGGCGAGGCCAATCGAGTGCTTGTTCTGGGGCCAGTCGCCGGCCCCACCATGAACAATGATTGTTGGATTGGCCAATTTTTGAGTCCGATGGCGTCGCATCTTAACGAGATATAAGAGTCGACTCGCTCCCGAAGGTTGCATCAATGTTGACGAGGCTTCTTAGGATTGACAAGGAGTCGATTCGTGAAGCTGCTGCAACGATACTCAAGGGCGGACTCGTGGTCTACCCAACCGACACAGTATATGGACTTGGATGCGATCCCTTCGATAAGGAAGCAGTCAACAAGGTGGCAGATGTAAAGAGAAGAATCAAGGGGAACTTCCCTGTGCTCGTTGAGACAATTGAGAAGGCAAAGGAATTAGGCGAAGTCGATGGCGACGCCGAGACGCTCGCTTTGCGATTTTGGCCCGGACCCCTGACTATCGTCGTCTCATCGAGAGCAGAACTCCCTTCGTCGATAGTTGGTACTGACCGCATGGTTGGACTTAGGGTCCCTGGACGAAAAGATACGTTGGACTTCATTTCGATGTGTGGAGGATCCCTAGTAGGTACAAGCGCTAACATTTCAGGGGCTCCTTCGATGAGGCAGGCAGACGAAGCATTGAAGATCTTTGAAGGCAAAGTCGATCTAGTTCTGGACGGAGGGTCTCTCGCCAAAAGTCCGGAGTCAACGGTCGTTAGAGCAACTAGCAAACGCGTCGATATCCTGCGAGAAGGAGCCGTTAGCCGACAAGAGATCGTAATGGCTCTCAAGGCAAAAGTCGGACATCGAGATTGATTCAGATTGCTTGACGACTTCAACCTGCTCGTCTCTAGTGCTAGGGGCAATGAGCGCGAGGCAAACTCGGAACTGGTGTATCTCATTGGTGAGCTTGGAGACCGGTCTGCTGAGACCAGCTATACCCCGGTGAGCGGCCTTACCGTTGCTAAGACATCCCTTGACCCACTCAAAGTGATACAGAATCTTCGGTCGATCTTGAGAGAGAAGCCTTGGGAGTTTCGGTATGTTCTCAAGGTAAAACCGGTTCAGAAAGTCGTGCCCTGTGAGATTGAGGCTATCGGGAACGCGGTTTCGGAGAGATCTAGGGCGATTCGAGACGGCGAAACGTTTCGGGTGTCCATCGAGAAGCGCCGAAGTGATGTTTCTTCAAAGGAAGTCATTGACGCGATTGCAGCGAAGATTCCCAGGAAGGTTGACCTGCGAGACCCCGTAAAGATCGTCTTGGTCGAAATCATTGGCAGGGTCGCTGGAATCGCAGTCATCCGACCTAATGGTATTCTGGGGATAGAACGCGAGAAGAGAGTATCCTAGTTCTCTAGTGCCAAAAGCGCAGAGCGCTCGATGATCAATCTCTTCAATACGCTGTTGTCTTCCTCACTCGGCATCTTCGATGCATTCAGCTCTTTGTCGGGAATATTGTAGGCTCTCTTCAGATCTTCCACTTTTTTCTTGGTCTTAATCTGCAAGACTGTATCGTCAGGTGTTCCCCTGACGGATTCCATTGCCCTGTTACTCAACAGGCTCGCATCGAGACTGGTTTCGGAAAGCCCCACAAGAGCGAGTTCCTTGCTAGACGCGGTTACGCCGAGAAGCTTGATCGCTTCGATGATCTGGTGCTCACCCGAGGCGAACAGGAGGAACTCCATTGAGAGGTGTTTCGCTCTTCGATAACTACTTTGGAATGAGTCAACCGCGTTCCTTGCCGAGAAGACGAGGTGTTCTTTCCCGGCTACTCTGTCCGCGCGCAAGAGCTGAAGATCAATTCCCTGAAACGATCCTCTCAGTTCCCTCAAGACTCTCTCTGAGTCCGGTACATTGGCGTCTCTGAATCCCTGGACAAAGAGGGAATATGAGCCGATTTTCTCGGTTATCATCGGTCCAACGCTAGGAGTTCTCGAATGAGCGGGCCGCTCAGTCCACTGCCCTCCAGCTCCCGAATTATCCCGTACGTTCTCCCGTCTGACCGGAGGTTCTGTTTGATGAGTTTGATTGCCTCCAATCTTTCCCAAGGAAAGATCACCCATTTCGAGGTTGTTCTTGCGAAATGGTTCGGTTTGAAGACGCTCTTCGGCTTCAAATACAGCGTACAGACCCTGATCTCCCGTGCGCCCTTTCTAGCTAGATGCTTGAACGCAACGCGGAGGCTGTGTCCTGAATCAGCAACATCGTCCACTACGAGTACGCGCTTCCCAGAAACCTCAGAGGTGACAGGCTGAGTGATCTTCGGCCTTTTCGCTGTCACTCCGATGTTTTTGTAGAACTCTACTTTCATGTTGGCAAGATTTGGATTCTCAAGAAGGTCGCTCATGACCCTAGCGGGAGGCCAGCCTCCTCTTGAGACTCCCACGATGACCTGGGGATTGTACCCCGAGAGCCGAATCTCGCTTGCAAGGTCTACCAACATTCCATAGACTTCGTCCCAGCTCGGTGCGACATATTTCGGATTCTGCAATGGATCCAAACGCCGTGAAGATTTGCCGGTTTCTAATCCTTGATCCATTAAGGCTTTGTCAGTCGGCGGCTCTGTTAGCTTATCGTTGGATGCCTCTCTGGCTTATGCCTATGATGGCGCTTCTCGTTTGTTGTGTTGGCTGTCAAGTCTGTCTGGCAGTACTATGTACCCGCAGCCGATGTTCTCGGGTTGCTGGACCTGTTCAGACGGATGGTTAACGATTCCCTGCGTATCGGTCTGTTGAACAATGCGTCATCGCTGAGAAAGCTCTCACTCCTCTCATACAACCAGCTCGCAATCCGACAAACGACTAGAACGCAAGCTCTGGTGCGGAAGATGCCGAGTAGTAATGGACCGGGACATGGTTGCATCGGTTAACCTGTCTCGGCGGGGACGGGTGAGGTTCGCACGTCCCCAGCCTCCCATCCTACTAGAGGCGCAAGGCGGAGCAGTTGAAGCCGTGAAGAGGAACCCGACGCCTACGGTAATCCCCGGAGTCGATGCCCCGAAGCTAACTCATCAGACGAAGAGTTAACAGAACCTCGCCGCTAAACCCAATATACCGCTGGGGAGACATGTTGATCGGCGTTTCAAGGATTGAGTCTCCGACGAGAATCGGAAACACGCCAATGATGTGGACTGACCTGCACAGAGGGCACCT
>VBBR01000100.1 GCA_005881615.1 Candidatus Bathyarchaeota archaeon | reverse complement strand
CAATATTCCCAATCGCAAGGCCAATGCTCAGAACTATGCTGTAGAGCGCGTTGGCCGAACCCCTCTTGGCCTTGCCCGAGATATCGCCCACGTAGGCCAGTATTGCTGGGGCAATTGCAGACGCTAGGAAGAACATTGGCCAGAGCAATAGCTCGTATTTCACGAAACCGTTTCCTGGGAAGGACCAGCCAAATAGGACCAGAAATCCAAGTTCTCCGAACGCCCCTAGGACCATTATCCTCGTCCTCCCGATCTTATCCGATATATAGCCAAACAGGATGGCCCCGAAAGCGAAGAGGCCTCCGAGAACCCCAAGGAAAATCAGAGTCTCTCGTGTAAGAATAATGGGGGGGTTAGAATCTCTGAATGCCTTCGGCAGAAGAAAATACATTCCCAGGATAACCGTCTGCGCGATCCAGACCGGGATCACGGGACGTATCCGGCTACCTATTCTTCTCTGTCTTATCTTGGGCTGCTTGAGCTCCCAGACCCTCACCGGCTCCACTAGAAACTTCGCCGCCAATATTCCTGCAAAAAGGAAGACCCCTGCGGTTATCCAGAAAGCATACGAGAGCCTATCTGCGAAGGAGTTGACTAGTAATCCTCCGACTCCAAATCCGAGTCCGTAGCCTCCTAGGTTTGCAAGGTCGAATCCTCCCATCTGCTTCCCTCGATTGGTCAGTTTCGTCGCATCTCCCAAGAGTGTCAACGACGTTACAGCAGTGATCGCAGCCGAGATTCCCATCATTGCGTGGAGGATGGAGACGTTCAACAGGTTTCTGGTGAAGCCTATTGCCGCGGTGAGAATCGTGATCATTATCATTCCGATGATGTGGAGGTTCTTGCGGCTGGATCGGTCTGCGAGGCGACCGATTGGCAAGGCCGAGCCTGCCTCGGACATTGGGTAGAGCGCGAGTATTACCCCGATGATATAGCTTGGTGCTTGGAGATAGAGTGGGAAGAGGATTGTTATGGATCCGAATCCGATCCTTGTCAGAAAGACCGCCACGTAGAGGTATAGCACCATTCGTAGACCAACCTTACGCGGCAATGAGACACCTATCTTTGGTTCGGGACTATGTTCAGCGTGTAATAGGCTAAGTGGTCCTGTCGGTGCGATTACGAAGAAACTGGGATGAAAATCGGGGAACGAGTGAAACGGAAGAGTGACTGGCTATATTCTTCGTGCTAACTGCAGCACATTCAACCCGATCTGATCATCCTTGGCCTTGACCAGCCTTCCCGGCAGTTTCCATACACCGATCTCAACCATATTCGCCGATGATCCCTCGTCCATGTGGCCACCGATAACGGAAAAATCTCTGCGACCCAGGGTTACGTGTACGTGGGAGAGTGGCTCGCGGTTCATGGTGGCGATGTTACCGGAAAGGCTTAGGATTTCCAGATCGTCCTCGAATGTCTCGTAGCTGTATTTTCTTGTCTTGAAGTCATAATGACCTAGCTTGACCTTACTCAGAGAGCCAATGCCTTCGAGGAGACCTGCGCTCAGTCTCTTTGCACTCGCGAATTGTCGTACGGATTGTAGGATATCGTCTCCGGATTCGAGCCTCAATACATACTTGTCTGTTCCAAGTTGGGCATAGATCATATCGTGACCGATGAGTCGGGTTGTGGTTAAAGCTAGTTAGATCAACGCATTGGCAATCTATGCAGCCACAGGAACAGTAGACGAGCCGTAGGGAATCACTGCAACATCCTTCTCGTACAACTTCTGGTCGAGAGTTCTCAGCGCGTCGTCTATCGATCTGAAGAACTTGACCCTTGTCTTGTTCAGCAATTCTTCGACAGCGGCTGGTGCTTGGGGTGAGACCACGATGAAGTCTGTCTTCTTGTCGTCCAGTGAGAACCGGTTCGGCTTCTGCGAGGCCTCCGTAACCTTTCCGAGCTTAGCGCGCTTTTTCAAGTCCTCAATGACCATCTCGGGTTCCATCTTGCCGTAGGTTTCCATCTCGGCCTTGAACGCGTCTCCCCCTATCCCCGTCTCAAGCGAGGCAAGCAACAACACCGTGGACTTCGGTTGGTTCGAAGGAATTACGAGTCCAGCACCGAAAGTTGCGGCCTTGAGCGCCTGGTACAGGTTCGTTCCGGTGGGTCCGTCAGCAACCGTTACTACCAGCGCGGACGGCCGGGAGGTGACGGAATGAGCTCTTCGGGAGTAGTTCTCGGCGAGTTGTTGGTGTGCGAGGCTGGGGTCTCCATAAGCCGCTTTGACCAGGGTGCCGTCCTGGTTTAGGACGAAGTCTAGAATCCGGTGCTCTATCTTCATGAACTCCCGGAGAACATTAGGAACCTCATTCATGTCCTCCCTAGTCGGGTTGCCTTTGATCGCGAGCTCTCTGCAGTTCGGATTTCCGATCACGTATCCGTGATTGGTTGTGATGGTCTTGAGACCTGAGCAACCGGGAAGAAGTGCTTTGGCGCCTCCCTCGTAGCCGGCGAAGTAGTGTGGCTGAACATTGAGGGTTGAGATGAGGAGATCGCGGTCGAACAGCTCCTTGTTCAGCTCGACAGGCGTGCCTCTACTCGTGACTCCAATCCACTCGTACTTGCTTGCGGGGTTCTTCACCGAGCTTACTCGGATGTTCTTCTGGTATCGCTTGTAGATGTCTTCCCCGAGGACTTTCTTGATGAAGTCCGGCTCTGACGGGATATGAGTTCCGCCAGCACAGATGATCTTGATATCATCTGTTTTCGGCTCTATCAGGTTGATGAGTTGTGAGATGAAGGGCGAGTGTTTCCGTGTGAAGTCGGAGAAGATAATCGCAGGGCTCCAGCACTTTTCTCTCTCGAAGGGTTTCGCCCCTATTGGGCTGGCGAGGGCCTCGCGAAAGGCAACTTCGACAGGCTTTGTCGGGAGTGGTGTTGGTCTTACCCATCGAATCTTCTCGGGGGATACGAGCTTGCTGCCACCGAACTGGTCTAGAACAGAGAGGCTGACCGTGCTGGTCAAGGCTGCGACTAGACTCGGTTCGTAGCGGATTTAAGGATTATAGAAACGGGTTCGTCGGATGCCTCTCTGACTTATGCCTATGATGGCGCTTCTCGTTTATTGTGTTGGCTGTCAAGTCTGTCTGGCAGTATTATGTTCCCGTGGCTGATGTTCTCCGGTTGCTGGACCTGTTCAGAC
>VBBR01000099.1 GCA_005881615.1 Candidatus Bathyarchaeota archaeon | reverse complement strand
GCAGCGATAAACCTGGCTCGGCGGGGACGGGTGAGGTTCGCACGCTCCCAGCCTCCCATCTTACTAGAGGCGCAAGGCGGAGCAGTTGAAGCAGTGAAGGGGAACCCGATGCCTACGGTAATCCCTGGAGTCGATGCCCCGAAGCTAACTCATCAGACGAAGAGTTAACAGAACTAACGGAAGTGGCAATGCTGATAGATTGTCTCGAAGCCGCGGCGCTTAGAGATATTCAATCCTATGTGAGGTAAACAGAAATGACAGACTATAATCACTTAGACCTAATAGTCGAGACTCACGGCAGACACAAACTCGCGGAATTATTGAATGGAGTAACAACCACGTTCGACACCCATCTTGATACAAAGAGTTGGGTCATTACGATAACATATCCTGACGGCTCAATCATTGGTCGAGTGAAAGTGGACAAGCCAGCAGACTGGTAAATAGTTGATACCAGACTACTCACCATACGGTCAGAACGACGCAAAGAGTCCGTATGCGTGGGCCCGACCTGATCGTCCTACCTGTAAGTGCCCGATGGACGATGTTTTCATATGCTATAACAGTAGTTCACCACATACGGAAAAATGGGTGTGCGCCCGTTGTCATTTCGAGAAGCCTAAGTTTGTCGTAGAACCCCCGAAGAGTTCCATTGTCATATCATTCTCACAGCCTGAACCACGAAATATCCCTAAGTCACCGGTTCCGATAGACGAGACAGCACACTTCGACAACTTGAACCCAGCTCAGAAGATAGAGAAACTACTAGGTCTCAAACCACTAACGCAGAACAGCGGGACGAATAGACCGAAGCCAACTAAATACTTCTGTAAGACATGCAACCGAGAACGCACGACATTAGGCACCAAGTGCCCAGTATGCAAAACTGAGGTGAAAATAGAATGACAACAACTAACTTTTTTGGAGTGAGGAAGATAGAGAATGGCCATATCGTTACCATTTACGGTGACGAAATATACTTCCCAAATGAAGATATGGGCATCTGAGTTTCTATTTGAATGCTTGAAGAGAGATAGAAATCGAATCGGTACACCCCTCCGAGACGAAGCAATCTACCAAAGCCCATCCTCGCGCAAATCGCAACGGGCAATCCGTGGGCATAGAGTAAGAAAGTAACACTCCATAGTGCATATGCGAGCCCATTACGGTACCGGATACTCCAAGCCTAGACCTTCGACTGTATGTACTCCGACCGGCTTAGCGATCTTGTGATACTACTCTCACTGGTTGGGTGCGGGTTAGTGTTTGTAAATACATGTTATCAGCCTTCGAGAAGGGTACAGATCATTTCGAGTGAAAAGAAAGGCGCGCTGTCTGTTGGTAAATAGTTCACTACTCCATGCGGTTGGTATGGTGTGCTATGAGTTTGGGGCGGCGGTAATGCGAGAAGTACGGGGTTAACCGGATCCTGGAACTATACCGGATCCGACCTCTCTTACGATTCTTAACGGGGGAAGTATTTACTTTCGCTCGAACAGAGGATCTTACGTTTCTAATGACCAATGAACTTCAAGAATGTGCTGACGAACCCAAAGACCTGCAGTGTGTAGAGCGCCGCAACGACTTGAATTATTGAGAATGTAAATACTCCCCACCTGGTCCAGTTGAACCTCTTCTCCCACGGTAGCCAGAACTTCACTGGCGCGTTCTCAGTAGATTTTGGTGTTACTTGATTCAGCACCTTCATCAAATCAGTATTCTTTGTGAGAGCACTCTTCAAGTCCGTTGCCCGTTGGACTGCCTCTAGAGTTGGAGTTTCAGGAATCACGTTTTCGAGATAGAACTCTCTCTAAGAAATGGGTCTGGATTGATGTCCCCGGCAATTGGGACCTGTTCCTTCAGTTTTGACCTAATCTTGTCTTTTAGAAATCGCATGCTCATTGTTTGATAGAATTCTGGTAGCTTCCGTAGTTGAGGAACAGCTTCGAATACAGCACTGAATTCCTGCTCATTGTTCAGTTTGAACCCGAGCAGAATGCCGGCATTCAGCGCAATGTAATAAGGAAGTCCAGCGGTAAGCAGTGCAACCGAAGCGCCGAAGTAATCAAAGATCGAAAAGGCGAAATTCGTCGCGAAAGTGATTTGGGTCAATAGCTTTCGTTTCATGTGAACTCTGAGAATCGTTAGCTTCACTTGGCAAGGTGCCGAATTGTAGAGTGCAACAGTCTTTCGATGCACTCTGTTAGTGAATATTCCGTACTCAACTAGAATGAAAAAAGTGAGTATGGCGAGGATAATGTAGACTGAATCACCGATTGCGCGAAATGCAGTAATCCTAGGTACAATGAGCAAGGCAGAAAGACCGATGAACGCATTGCTGATAATTGCAATAATGGCGTAGGTTTGTGCCCAGTGCTGCTCAAGCCTGTGCTCCGCATGCTTGGCAAAGTATAAGGCTGGAGATTGGATTATGTTAGATAGTGTACTTCGAAAAGTCACAATTGAGTAACCTTTGTCGCGCTGTATCTTTGTTTATTTCCGGGAGGCGAGATTTCTAACTCTCGAAGCATCATGGAATTAGTCGTAATCGTCCACAAAGACGGACGCGCTGAGGTTGTTAGTTCAATTTCTCTGGTGCAGGTTAGCCCCGGACAAGTGAACGTCCGCTACGTGTACGAAAAGTAAGAATAAAGCCACTAGAAAGCAGGGTTAGTTACTTGCTGCCCTGCGCTTATATTGGCTCTGTCTAATCGGATGATGGGAGCGGCCTTGGTTCAAGATGCCGACGAGACAAGGTACCAGCTCGCCACTGACCGATTCTCTATGGAACGGAGCCGAACCGAGGGCATCCAAACGAGAGCTAGTCAAGGGATGGGTGTTTCTGGCACTCTCATGACTCTCTTTTTGGTGCTTGGAAACTCTGCTCTATCGAACCTGAAAAACACGAATCCTTTGATTGCCTACCTGCAAGGGAGTCTTATCATTGGGCTAATCCTATTCGCCATCGACCTTCTTGTTTTCCTTTACGCAAACAGGTTCGCCACATACAGGTTTGACCCCAGCCCATCTGCGATAACAGGCGGGCTTGCGAAATTGAAGAATCCCGATTTGATGAGGCAAGTAACGAGCAATGTCGTTGATGCCACGCTCTACAATCACGGACTAAACGATTTCAAGACGGGAGTCATTAAGGTGGGGTATTATCTCCTAGGGATTTCGGTCTTTGCCATCGTTCTTTTTGGGATAGAACTCGTGTATGCCTTCGGTCTCCAATGAACGCTTATTTAGCGCCGAGTACAGGTTGATAGTGGATATGTCCCAAGCGAAAACGGAGAAAGCAAAGGTGGCTAAGCCGGAGGCTACTAAGCCTGAGACCACTAGCTCCTCCGCTGAGGACGCGTACCCAGAGCCGGCTCAATATCTCGTGTATACCGCCAAAGAGACCCTCCATAGGCCGAAAGAGACGAAGGTCATGGCGCAGAACTCAAGCTGACCCATAGCTCAGTTACTTGTGTCGGGAGATACTCGGGTTAGCTCCTATTTTCTTTCTTGTGTTGCTCAGTAACTAATCTGCTTTAGATAGCATTACTCCAACTTCCCCTCTTCGGGCCATTTTTTCTCTTGCTTCTTTTGTCGCCTAAGTGCGCTCTTCAGGCTACGGGCTTTCTCCGCTATTGACTTGCATTCCGGACACTTTTTGTCCACGACAGCCTTAAGGTAGTTTTCTAAATACGTGCCACTTGTGACCCTTCGAGCAAATTTGAATCACAGTCTTGGAGGGATCAATGCCGAATAAGGAAGGCACGGCTTCGCTTCTCATAACCATAAGTCATTGACCGACTTAGAAGAAAAGAGAACGATACCCCTAGAAAGCGGGGTTAGTTACTTACTTTGCTAGATGCGTCGTCTACTTGTTCTACGTCTGGTTGGCCTTGATCGTCTTCCAATTCCTTCTGTATCTTCTTGGCCAGTTCGAGCTTCTTGTTCGGTATCTCCCAAGGCAGACTACCTTCGATTAGATAGGCCTGCTTCAGTGCCTTTAGCAACCCCTCAGGCGTAGTTAGTTCTGTTACTTTGGCTTTGAGAAGATCAAGCTCTTTCCGGGTCTCTGGATTCTCCACGAGTGCTACTTCAGTAGGACGAAGCCACGTCATCTTTGTTAGGCACTTAGCTACCCAAGCCTTCTCGATAGCCTGCCACCCTTTGTAGCTGTCCTCAGTCTTAGCACTGTGCCCCACTATTTGTTTGGTGAATGTGTCGTTCAGTCCTGCTTCCCTCATCTGATTCTCTGCAAACGTTCTGAGTCCGTGAGGGCTGAATATCTCACGTGCTGTGTCCTTGAGTCCATGCGAGATGAAGAGTTTCTTCAGGCTGTCGCCCGCCGCAACCTTGCTTAGGTGCCCTGCTACGTGGGTCTTTGGTGAGGTCTCGCCGGGGAAGAGGTAGAGGCTGTTTTTCTGTTTCTCTCTCAATGTAGCGTGGTAAGACCTGAGTACGTTCATGCACTCTTTCGAAACAAACTGCCTTCGGCTTTCCCTAGTTTTTGTCTCGTCACTCCAGAGCTTTACAATGGTGTATTCCCCCTTATCCTCTAAGTCACTGAACTTGCGGCTGAGTGTCTCGCCTATTCGGAAACCGTAGCTCAAGAAGTAGAGTAGGGCTTTGTCTCTTGGAGTAGACCCTTCTTTCAAGAGTCTAACTAGCACGTCCCGGTCGAATTCTGCCTTAACCGTCGAAACGATACTCTTGACCGAAGGCACGTCTTCCTCGAACGCTTTCCGGTCGAAGTCTTTCCCAAATACTTCTGTGAAAAACCCAGGCATCATGTTTCTGTAGTCAGCAATGGTTCCCGGTTTGTGGTGTGCCACATTCTTGCAGTACTCTACGACGTTCTGCGCAGACTTGTAGAGTTGTGTGGTAGACTTGATTCCAGCGATTACTTCGCTAGCCGTCTTGGTTCCGTTTGCTCTAGCAAAGATCGCTAAGAATGCCCTACGGCTGTACTGTGTGCTAACTGAGACATCCTGTATTCTGCCCCTAACTTTGCCTCGGACAATCCACTCGTCTGGTGTGAGTAGCTTCGCTGTTCTGTCGTTAATCAAAGCCATTTTTCTAAGAACCTCCTACGGAAGCGGTTCTGAAAAGCGTGCTGTATCCTATGCCAAAAAGAGAGGCTATCGTGTTTCTTCTGTAGACAAAGAAAGGAGGTCCGCCCTTTGCCTAGGGCGGATTGAGGCTACCGGCTTGAGGTGTTGGAGGTGGTTACGGGTGCACCTTTGAAGGTGTATCCGAGGAATCCTCCGATGAGGCCTAGGATCAATCCGACAAAGTTCAGTGAGATTACAGAGAAGACGAGCACGAGTATTGACCCTATTTTCCTCTGAGCCGCGTTGTTGTACAACAGCCAAGAACCGACGAGTGTCAGTATGCCTGCGATGCTACCCCATACCAGGATCATAGTCGAGTCGATGCCTGGTATCAGCAAGGAGCTGACTGTGCTGGCAATGAAGGCACTGATCAGGGTGATTAGCCCCGCGAGCGCTGACAGAGCAAAGGCTGCTGTTGGCTTTGGCGATACGTTTACTGCCAAAGTTCATCCTGACAGGTAAGCCACGCTTGTAGACTATCAACGAACTGTAACCCCCGATCTTGTGGGCGACGCACCTTGATGCACAATCACAACAAAGATTCTGCAAAGCGTCCCTGTCCAGCTTCCGGACGGGGTTTGTAGGTCTAGAAAACGTGTTTCATGAAGGGCGGGGACGCGCGAAAATCGACCACCCCGGGGGGTCGAGAAAAGCATGTTTTTTTTGGAAACTAGCTAGAGGTGGCCCTCAAGCTGCTGCGCCGCCACCAGAACCTTGTGCGGATCCCCCTAGATGGCAGGGACGGGACAACTCTAGATCTTCTCAGTACATGTCATTCAAGGTTAATCTATTCAGCCCCGTAAACCTAACATTGGAAACATAGAATGAAGTACCGAGTTCTAGGCAAGACTGGGCTTAAGGTCAGCGAAGTAGGATTTGGTGGATGGCCAATTGGTGGTAATGCCTTCGGAAACAGCTACGGGCCCACCGACGACAAACAGTCCCTGGCAGCAATAGGGAGGGCGCTAGAACTGGGATGCAACTTCTTCGACACTGCCGACGTCTACGGTCATGGCCACAGCGAGGAATTGCTTGGGCAAGCTCTCAGGGGCTGTCGATCGGAGGTCATCATTGCCACGAAAGTAGGTGGAGACTTTTATCACGGAACTCCTCGAATGAACTTCAACTCTGACTATCTCGAGTTTGCGCTAGGAAGAGCTGTGAAAGATTAGGCACTGACTACGTTGACCTCTACCAGTTGCACAACCCGCCAGTCCAACTGATCAAGGACGGTAGGGTCTTCAAGACACTTGAAAGGCTCAACGCCTCAGGAAAAATCCGACACTATGGCATATCGATCCATGATCCACAGGAAGGGCTACTCGCGATGAGGAATGGCGGTATAGGAGCTGTTCAAGTTGTCTTCAACATCTTGCGACAGGAGGCTAAGAACCAACTCTTTCGAGAAGCAACTCAGAACAATGTCGGAATCGTTGCGCGAGAGCCTCTGGCGAACGGGTTCCTCGCCGGCAAACTGAAGACTGAATCCACTTTCCATCAAGGAGATATTCGCCATAGCTTTCCTCGGAACTACGTCTCACAGCTCACAACAGCAGTGGATCAACTAAGGTTCGTGGAGTCGAATAGTCGAACCCTGGCGCAGGCAGCGTTGAGATT
The DNA here is from genome assembly GCA_005881615.1 of Candidatus Bathyarchaeota archaeon. Lineage (GTDB taxonomy): Archaea > Thermoproteota > Bathyarchaeia > 40CM-2-53-6 > 40CM-2-53-6 > 40CM-2-53-6. Next base: position 25,712 of record VBBR01000099.1, on the reverse strand, counting down.
CGTGCTAGACCACAAAGAGGTATCGACAGTTATCCCAGGAGCGAAAACTCCTGAGCATGTGGACGAGGACCTAGCTTCCTCGGAATCTCCTCCATTGACGGGCGAGGAACTTCTTCGGATCAAATTCCTGCGCGATCAAGGATTCGCTTAATCGGCCCACCTGAACCCGGAGAAGAATGATGAGATATCTCGTGAGGCTGACAAACAGCCAAGGCTACACGCCCAGAGACGTCAAGGTGCTTCAAGCGAAGATTCGAGAACTGTTGGGCTCCGCAGAAAAGATCGGCAACCTCAGAATGAGCACGAGCGCGATCGAGTTCGACCTCTTCACAGAGCAAACCGACCTCAACAAATCCAAGAGTCTCCTAGAAGCCAAGATCTCAAAAGTGGTAACGCTCAGACCCATAGAACCCCTAGCTGCCTCAGCGAGAGCAGAAATGCAAACGTTGCGAGAAGGAATTGATTTGTTCAATCAGGAGAGGTTTTGGGAAGCCCACGAACTCCTTGAGGAGATCTGGCATCCAGCAACAGGTGTTGAACGAGATATGATTCAAGGCCTGATCCTAACTGCTGCGGCGCTCGTTCATTACCAGAAGAATGAGAATGATGTTTGCGTCTCCATTCTTGGAAGGGCCAAGGGGAAGCTGGGCACACTCGACCATTTCAAAGGTCTCGACATTGGTAGGCTGAGAACGAATATTGAGCAGATCTTGAAGGACAATATGCCCAAGCTGCTCCGGATCGAATGGGTCAAAACGAAAACCGCGCCACAACACCCGTAAGCGGTATCTGCACCCTTTTAGCGGAAGAATTCGAGCGGAACTGAGGGGACACTTCCTTGGCATTTGTGAACATTGACAACAGATACTCCAGCGCCCTTGCCATGGTGGCGGGAGTCATTCTCACATTGACGAGGCCAGTCCTATCGAACTTAGTGCCAGGCAACGCCTCGAATCCCTGGGCTGTTCTGTTTACCAACCTCTCGGGCAATGGCGTAACCGTTTTCTGGATTCTAGCTGGCATTCTCTCGGTACTCGTGCAGATCGGGGGAGTCACGATTCTTCTAGGTGGCCTTCTCTGCTATGCAAACCATCTCAGGCTCGGAAAGGAACTTGTCGGGTTCGGAACAACCTTTGGACTAGTTGACCTCTTGACCTCAGTACCATCCCTTGCATCGGGAAGTCTTGGACCCCCGCTCTGGATCGCTTGGGTAGGTCTCTTTTGTGCTGTCTTCGCTGACCGACACATCAAAGGTCCTAAAGACTCCTATGCCGGAGAAGTGAGAAAGCTATTCACTTCCCTAAGGTCCCGTATCAGCAGAGAGAGAGTTTCCAAGAAGAAACGGGAAAGGCAAGCAAGAAGATCGAGAGCGAGAAAGAGGGCTGCAAGAATCGCTGGAGCGTCAGCGAGACCAGGCAAATTCGGCAGCAACAGCGACGACTAGTGCCAGGCCTCCGCCAACAAGGATTGCTGTAGCATGGAGAAACGCGAAGCCTCCGACAACAACCATGAGGATGACGAGTAGTACTAGTAGATCGGCGATGAAGTTCTTGTCCACCTGATCCGTAACAACCAATCCCCTGTTTCTGATCCTCATCTCGCGGAATGTTTCAGCGGGCAGTCCGAAACTGTAGATAAGCTCTGCTCCATCTTCCCAGTTAGGACTAGCCAGTGATGGATCGTAGGAGGAGTAGAATGTTCCGCTTTCGCTCGCGCATCCTCCGCTTACTGTAATTGTACCACTCTGGTCCATAGGGGATGTACTCGCTTACTCGATATCCTTCCTCGATCAAAGTTGGCTTGATGTCATCTCTGATTCCTTTCAGCAATTGAAACTCGAAGTTTGGCTGCCGAACCTTTGCAAGTTCTCTTGCAATGTCAATGAGCTTTCCATCATGGGTCCCGATGGCAAACCGACCTCCTCTCTCAAAGAGCATGGTCATGAGTCTAACGTAGTTCGCATTAACCTCGCTTCGCTTCTTGTAAGCCAACTCTCCGCGCTCAGGATACGCACCTTTCACAAGCCGGACAATCCCGCCGCGAGGAATAAGATCTTTGAGATCAGACTCGGTCCGTTTCATGTTTGCCTGCAAACAGACTCCCAACTGTCGATGACCGGGAAGAATCTCCCTGTACGTCTCTAGCGTCTCCCCGGTGTAAGGAGAATTTTCCATGTCTATCCAGACGAACTGGTCATATTCTTCGGCTCTTTCTACAATTCGTAGCAGGTTCGCCTTGTAGAGAGAAGGATTTGCGGCAAGCCCTAGCTGAGATGGTTTTACCGAAATCGTACCGTTTATTTTCTCCGCTCGTATCCGATCTAGAAGTCTGAGGTATTCTTCCGTGTAACCTTGGATCAGCTTCTCGTCAGGGGTGTGTTCGCCCAGTCGGTTGAGGATTACTCTCAGTTTTCTGTTGTTCGCATCGTGGGCGACTTTGATCGCGTCATCGAGCGAATATCCTGCTATCCATCGCTTTGCGATACGGTAGAGAAGTCTTTCAGTTATCCCTGGCATCTATTGAACCCCGAACGCTTGCACGCGGAGGACTAGCTGTTCTGACTTCCTTGGCGTTAAGGCTTTCAACTTTTCAACAGCTAGAAAATTGCTTCTAGGACCTGTAACGCAGTTGAATATTCTCCGGATGAGGATGCGTCTCTTGCAATCGACGGTAAGTCTTCCTTCTTGATTCCATAGTCGCTGAGTCTCTTGGAGAGTCCCAAATCTTTGACCAGATCTTCCACTCGTTGGGCCGCTGATAGAGCTAGCTTGTTTTCGCTCATTCCTTTCAAGTCCTGTCCTTCTGCCTGGGCAATCATCGCGAGCCTGTCGGGATGTTTCTGAGCCTCGTGCCTCATTACCTGGGCCAACGTCAAGCATGATGTGATGCCGTGGGGTATGTCCCAAGTTGCGCCAATGACGCGTCCTATTGCATGGCTCAATCCCGTCCCGACGCTCTGGACACCTGCGAAAGACATCCAAGCCGCCATCTGACACGATAGACGTGGGCCGATGTCGCCCGGGTTGTTGGTGGATGACTTGAGATCTTGAAAGAGGAGTTTGATGGATTCGAGTGCGAGGGTGTCAACGTATGGCTGGTGTCTGGGGGAGTAAAGAGATTCCACAGCGTGGTCGAGACTTCGGATTCCGGTACACGCCCAGAGCCACGACGGAGTATCAACTGTGATCTTCGGGTCGAGGAAGACGAAACGTGGGACGAGCCGTGGATCACGGACTCCGGTCTTTCTTTTTGAAGTGTCATCTGTCATTCCTGCGGATGGGGAAAATTCAGCGGCGGAGAGTGTTGTGGGAATCGCGAGGTGGGGAATGATGGGTTTGGCGAAGTTTTCTGAGAGCTCCTTGACAGCGATCTTTGTGGAGTCGATAGGGCTGCCTCCTCCAAGGCTAATGAGAGAGTCCGCTCTTGCTTTTTCTGCTTCGCTGATCGCCCGGTTTATGCTGCTTATCGGTGCGTGTTGCTTGATGCCTGAGAAGACACCGACAAGCTTTCGTCCAGATGCCTTTTCGATTGTGTCTACGAGTCTTGTCTTTTCTGCGATGGTTTGTCCTGTTATTATGAATGGACGATGTGATTTTAGCTTGCCAAGCTCTTCAGATAACTGTGCAATTGAGCCGGGTCCAAAGTGGACTCTCTCGATCGGCAGATAGGAGTACTCGCCGCTGACGATCTGCAAATCAGACAAGAATGTCAGCTTCGGATTCGGAAGGCTACGGCAGTTTATTTCTTGGCTGGTGTCTGCCAGCTGAAGGGATAGTTGGGATCGTCCAGCTTCTCAGCAATCGAGGTCACCTTCAACGGCTTCTTGGTCTCTATCATAATTGCCAGTTCATTTGTAGAGTCTTTTCCTAGGCTTGCTTCCACGGCCCCTGGTTGGGGTCCGTGGTGTACTCCTCTACGGTGCAGTGTGAATGATCCTACTTCGATTCCTCGGCGGCTGCTGAAGTCTCCGCTAACATAGTAGAGGACCTCGTCGCTGTCGATGTTGCTGTGGTTGTACGGGACGGGTACTGCTTGAGGGTGATAGTCGAGTTTCCGCGGGACGAAGGACAATACGTCAAACCCGGGCGCTTCGAACGTTTGATGGATCGGCGGGGGCTGATGAATGCGACCGGTCAGAGGCTCGAAATCGTTAACGTTGAAAATCCAGGGATAGAGGTAGCCGTCCCATCCGACAACGTCGATAGGGTGATAGTCGAAAACGTACGACATTAATGAGTTGTCGATCTTGACTCGGACCTCAAATTCTCCAGAATCGCTGTGCGGGACAAGTTTCTCGGGCCGACGAAAATCTCTGTCCGCATAGGGCGCCAGCTCAACCAGCTGGCCATAATCGTTTCTGTACCGTTTGGGAACTTCGATGGGCCCGGCGGATTCGGTTATCATGAACCGGTTTTCTCTCCCATCCAGGTCTATTCTATAGGTGGTTCCCCGTGGAACGATGATGAAGTCGCCCTCATGGAATGGAAGGATTCCGAACACGGATTCGATGTTACCCTTTCCTTCATGGATGAAGTATAGTTCGTCTCCTTGGGCGTTCCTGAAGAACCAGTCCATTCCGTGGGAAGGTCGGACTGTCGAGACGAATACGTCATCATTGTAGAAGAGGGGCTGGCGTCCCTCGACAGGGTCCTTTGCCAGCTCCGAGTTCTTGGTGCGAACGTGATGATGACGATGGAGGTCAGGTTGCCAGCGAGTTATCGCGAGATCTTTCAGCTTCTTGATGTGAGACACTCTTGTAGGGGGATTGATGTGGTAGAGCGTCGAGTACACTCCTGAGAATGCTTCTGTCCCAAAAACCTCTTCCTGGTACAACGAGCCGTCTGGTTTTCGAAATTGGGTATGCCTCTTGGCAGGAAGTTTGCCAATGCTGTAATAACTGGGCAATTCTGTCACTCTGAGCTTTTCTCGGGGCGTATAACTTTGTTTCTCAACACTCCAAGCCTTTCGATCTCAAGCTCCACTGTGTCTCCGAGTTTCAACCAAGGATGAACCTCAAGTCCGAGTTCCAGAAGAGAGCCTGTTCCGACGGTACCGGATCCGAACACTTCTCCAGGCTGAAGTTGGACAGATTGGGAGGCGCGAGCGATCATCTGGGGGAAGCTCCAGTGCATCCTGTCCATGTTTCCCGTTGAGAATTGTTTGTTGTTGACTTTGGCGGTCATCTTGAGATTGAACTTTCCTGGTCCGGTCTTCCGGTCTTGTAGCTCGTCAGGCGTGACGAGCCATGGTCCTAAGGAGGTAGCGAAATCCTTTGCCTTTGCCGGGCCAAGCCCAATTTTCATCTCGCCCACCTGAACGTCTCGTGCGCTCCAATCGTTCATTATGGTGTAGCCGGCAATGTGGGACTCGGCTTCAGCTTCGGGTATGTCGATTCCCCCTCGCCCGATTATGCACGCAACCTCAAGCTCGTAGTCAAGCGTCTTAGTATAGGATGGATAGGGGATGTCCGCCTCGGGACCATAGATTACGTGCGGATTTGAGTAGTAGAACGCGGGAAACTCGTACCATTCTTGCGGCATCGGCAGGCCTCGCCGTGCTCGTGCAGTTTTGACGTGATCTTCGAACGCATAGAAATCTCGTAGGGTGGGTGGGTTTGGAATTGGAGCCTTGATCCCGGCATCTTCGGTTCGGGTCATGAATCGGTGAACATGTTCGGGTGGGATTCTGTTGAAGATCCGCCACGACAGGGATTGAAGATCGTCCAGGAGTTTGGGACTCTTGGATAAGATCTGTTGAATTGACGGAGTTGCTGGGAGACTTCGAATTGAACGTGGAGGGTTAATGTTCAGTTTCTCGGCGACGTTAGTAACTCGGTCGATGTCTAGTATCCATTCTCCCCACAACAGCCCGGTACGGGTCTTGTTCGGCGTTTTCTTTGTGGTGTAGGCGACCAGTTTCATCTGAGGTTAGAGGTTTCCGCGTTTCGCCTGTTCCGCCTCTATGGACTGGAACAGGGCCTTGAAGTTGCCCTTTCCGAAGGATTCGCTTCCCTTTCTCTGGATCAGTTCGAAGAACAGTGTGGGCCGGTCTTGGAGGGGTTTCGTGAATATCTGGAGCATGTAGCCCTTCTCATCCTTGTCCACCAATATGCCGAGCCGTTTGAGATCATCTATTCTCTCCGAGATTCCTCCGACGCGCTTAGGAAGCTCCTCGTAATAGCTGTCAGGTGTCCGCAAGAATTCGATTCCCCGCTCGGCTAATCTTGCAACTGTGGCGACGAGGTCGTCTGTGGAGATGGCGAGGTGTTGGACGCCAGCTCCTTTGAAATAGTCGAGATATTCTTGTATCTGCGATTTTCTTTTTCCTGCGGCCGGCTCGTTGATCGGGAACTTGACCGTCCCGGTTGGGTTGCGCATGACTTTAGATCGGAGGGCTGAGTATTCGGTACTGATGTCCTTGTCATCAAAGCTGATGAGCTGGGTGAATCCGAATACATTGCCGTAGAATTCTACCCAATAGTCCATTTTTCCTTCCTCCACGTTCGCGACGACATGGTCCACCTGTTTCAGCCCGACAGACTCGGCCTTGCCCTGGAATGGCACGTATCCCGGGGCGAAGATTCCGCGGTAGTCGTGACGCTCTATGAACGTGTGGACCGTGTCGCCATAGGCTGCTATGGCTGCGCCTCGTATCGTTCCATGCTCGTCCTTGAGAATCTTAGGTGCTTGTATTCCCTTGGCCCCACGCCGAACTGCTTCCTTGTAAGTCCAGTCAACATCCTTGACTCGCATCGCAACATCGGCCACTCCATCTCCATGGGTGATGACGTACCTAGAGATTGGATGGTCGGGTATGAGGGAGGAGGTTAGTAGAAGTCGGATATCGCCTTGTTGCATGAGATAGGAGATCTTGTCCTTGACTCCAGTCTCAGGCCCACTATAGGCAACGGGTGAAAAGCCGAACCCGTTCTTGTAAAAGTAACTTGCCTGCTTCGCGTTTCCAACGTAGAGCTCGACATAGTCTATTCCTTCTATGGGTAACGCGTCATTCTTCATTTTGGGATCGACGTTCGGTAATCTATTGTTGGACCTTTTAACTTATTCTCGCAACGAGGGGGGCTACTAGGTCCACAGTAGGTTGGCTTGGTCTCAGTAGCTGCTTTGGAGCGGCCGTAGTGAGCAAGTCAGAGAAGGTTTTCGGAGAAGAAGCCTAGTACGAGCTTTTCGACTTCGTCAGGTGCGTCCTCCGGTACAAAGTGGCCGGCCTTCACCTGAGTCAACTTTGCATTCGGAATCATCTTAGTCACTCTCTCTGCATATGTTGGGGCGGTTTTTCCAGTTCCCCAAATTACCAGGGTCGGAATCTTGAGCCGAGGGAGAGCTTGCTCTATCTCCTTCATCGGCTTGAAGCTAGGATGTGTCGGTGAGTCAGGGAACATTCTTGGAAATGCCTGGTAGGCTTTCTTCGCTTCGTCGTCCGGGAACGGTGCCCAGTAGGCCTCCATGGCACTCTCAGAGACGTTCTCAGGATGCACGGATGATTCCTTGATGATCGCGGGTGTGATTTTCGCCGCTACTTGAGGAGGAAGGCGATAGTCAGATGTGAGGAAAGTGTTCATGACGACAAGGCCCGCAACGTTTTGCGGGTGTCGTATCACGTACTGCATTGCGAGCGGTCCTCCCCAATCGTGCACTATCAGGATCAGATTCCTTAGCCCTAGGGATTCGATGTAGCTCGAGACTATTCTTGCGTGGTGTGGAAAATCGTGCAGGTCCGGGTTGGGCTTTTCTGATTTTCCGAAGCCCATCAGATCGAACGCGAGAGCTCGATGACCGGAACCGGTAATAGCGGGAACCAGACGCCTCCACATGTAGGACCAAGCCGGGTTGCCGTGAACCATTACAACTGGACGCGCACCGGACCCCTCGTCTACGTAGTGGATTGCCAGCCCGTCAAGGTGCACCCACCTCTCAGCGAAGGGCCATCCTTCAAAGTACGGCCAGCCTTGTCGGATCATCTACAAGCCTCTTGAAAGCAGCCTGTCTGTTGACGAGATGCGCCGCCCAGTTGCGATATAGGGATTTAGTAGCTCGTGGCGCTAGCTTGAGGTATCGAATTCTTGACCCCTGCCCGAAGTTGGTTCCCTGAGCGTTCTAGAACGCTCTACGATTCTTTCTGGGATTCGGGGTTTTAGAATGGTCTGAAGGAGAAACTGTAATATCCGGTCGCGGCAGCAACACCGTTTGAGCTGACAGATTATGGACTGGGGAATGAAAAACCGCCTTTCAAGAATAATCAAGCCTGAAACGGGCAAGACCGTGATGCTTGCCGTGGATCATGGCTACTTCATGGGTCCTACTCACAAGCTGGAGGAGCCTCGGAAAACCATCGAACCCCTTCTAGCTTACTCCGATGCAATAATGTGCACCCGCGGAGTGCTCCGGACCTCTGTCGATCCTAGATCAAACGTTCCGATTGTCCTTCGAGTTTCCGGTGGAGCTAGCATAATCGGAGACTCTCTAACAAACGAGGCGATCACGACTTCTGTCCGCGACGCAGTCCGGTTGAACGTGTGCGCAATGGCCCTCTCGATATTTGTCGGCTCGGCCCACGAGCACCAAACCCTGACAAACCTTGGAAAACTTGTGAACGAAGGCGAAGAGCACAAGATTCCCGTTCTCGCCGTTACCGCGGTGGGCAAGGAGCTGGAGAAACGAGACGCGCGCTATCTCGCGCTAGCTTGCAGAATCGCCGCGGAACTCGGTGCCCATTTTGTCAAGACATACTACTGCGAGGATTTTGGAAAAGTCGTCAAAGGCTGTCCAGTGCCTCTGGTCGTTGCTGGAGGACCCAAACTAGAGACAGAGCTGGACGCGTTTCAACTCGCGCACGACGCAATTCAAGAAGGAGCTGTGGGCGTCGACATGGGACGGAACATCTGGCAGTCTGAGCATCCCGTGCCAATGATTAAGGCAATTCGTGAGATAGTTCATGAAAGCGCGACTGTGAGGGAAGCCCAGGAAGCCTACAACCAGTCAAAGAGCGCCAAAGAGGCACTAATCGTAAAGCCGTCTGCTGCACGATAATCGCCTGGGGAGATCATCCATTACGAGGAAGCTGTACTGGGAAGAACCTTACTCCAAAGAGTTCGATGCCAAAGTAGTTTCGGTCGAGGGGCAAGCGGTTGTTCTGGACCAGACCCTGTTCTACCCGCGCGGTGGTGGTGTGGCTTGCGACACCGGGGCCCTGAACACGGCACTGGTCCGAGAGACAACGAAAGCTGACGATAGGATACTCCACACCCTAGAATCTCCAGCTTCTCTGAAACCTGGAGACAAGGTGAAAGGACAAGTCGATTGGGAAAGGAGACATCGACTGATGAAGATGCATACAGCCGGCCACCTTCTCAGCTCTCTATTCTATTCGCGAGCTAACTGCAGAATAACGGGAAACCAGATCGACGTGGACCGGTCTAGAATGGACTTCAACCTTGAATCGTTCGACCGAACCCAGATCGAAGGATACGTGGCAGAAGCAAACGATCTTATCAGAAAAGATGCACCGGTCAGGACGTATTTTCTGAAACGGGAGGAAGCCCTCAAGCTCCCGGACATGGTGAAGCTTGCCGAGGCTGCGCCACCGGCTGAAGCCCAACTTAGAATTGTCGAGATCGAAGGCGTTGATCGTCAGGCCGACGGAGGACTACACGTAGCCCATCTCAAGGAGATTGGACAAATCCAGCTGTTAAAGCTGGAGAACAAAGGAAAGACAAACAGACGGCTTTACTACGAAATACAAAGCCCCATCGCTTGAAGAGTAGCGAGCCTTGCCCCTTTTCGGGCGTCATCACCATTTCTCGTAGTGGACAAAATCCATCACCGGTCGCCTTCCACGTTTCAATGACGGCGAGGGAACTTCACTAGCTAAGTCTGGATAGCCAAGCGAAAGAACTCCGACGGGTTCGTAGTGTTCGGGTACGCCTAGCTCTCTTCTCAGGATACCAGGTTTGAAGATTCCAACGCTACCTGCGAAAGAAGCTGCAAGGCCTTCGTTTGCAGCTGCGAGGAATACTAGCATGCAACTGCAACCGACATCGAAGTACCAAAAGGGGACAGGCCAGTCGATCTCTTTTCCTCCCGGCCGGATCTTGTCAGGTTCATGATAGCGATTATGGACAACCTTCTCGCTGACGCATGGTATCAGTAGAACGGGGGCGTCGCTTTTCAGATCCCTTAGCTCACGTATTCTCTTTCGTCTCTCATTGTCAGTTACGACTACGAACGCAACTTCTTGACTATAACCGGCGCTGGGATAGTGTTGGGCGATGGAGAGAATCCGATCGATCTTCTCTTTGGGTACAGGGTCTGGCTTGAACGCTCTAATCATTCTTCGGGTAAGAACCGTTCTCGTGAAGTCCATCTTGGTCGAACCTTGCGCTGGGCCTCTTCAAAAGTGTGAGTAGGGGAGTCGCGGGTTTTTATCCGGCTTCGCGGGACTCGCTGAGTAAGACTGCATGCTGGCGCCCCCTGCAGTTTCGCAATCTAGGACTGATTGTCCATGATAACATTCGAGAGAACCGGAAAGCGTTTCGGCAACCTTGACGCCGTCAAGGACTTCTCGATAACTATCAAGGATGGAGAGATTCTAGGCCTCCTCGGTCCTAACGGTGCCGGAAAGACTACTCTGATGCTCATGATGGGAACGGTCTACCGCCCCACAAGCGGGACGATAACAGTCAACGGCTTCGACGTCGTGAAACATCCCAACGAGGTTAGGAGACTGATCGGAATCGCCTTTCAGGACCCGCGGGTGGATGGTATCCTGAGCGGGTTCGAGGTGTTGAACTGGCACCTCAAGATGACCACGACGCTAGACAAAGACGAGCGAAGAAATAGAGTTGAGGACGCTCTGAAGGCTCTCGATCTCTGGGAATCACGCAAGAAGCGAACCTGGCTGATGAGTGGAGGGATGAAGAAGAAGGTGGAAGATGCGAAGATACTGGTTCAGCGGCCCAGTATAGCGGTCTTTGACGAGCCGACGGCCTTCCTCGACGTTCCGAGCAGGTTGTTGGTCTGGAAGATGATCCGCCGGCTGAGAGATGAGGGTTCGACTGTTATTGTTGCCACGAACATGATGGACGAGGCCGAACGTCTCTCCGAGAGAGTTGCTATAGTCAACAAGGGCAAACTGGTTGCTAGTGAAACCCCTGAACAGTTGAAGGGGACCGTGAAAGGCGGAGAAGTGTTAGAGCTTACACTAAACGATGGGTCAGAATTCAGGCCGGACATGTTGACCAAGTTCCCCGAAGTCCATGATGTCAAGAAACAGGATAACAAGATCCTGGTCTTCCTCAACTCCGGCACACTTCTTCTGCCTAAGATAGTCGATACTCTAAGCACTCAGGGGTTCAAGATCGAAAGCGTCAAGCTGAAGGAGGTTAGTCTAGAGGATGTCTTCCTCACCTACACTGGACAACGGCTTGAGTAAGACTGCCACAGCCGCAGAACCGCCCACCCATCTCATTCTTCAGACTGCTCTCAGAGATGTATCGGTCCTTTTCCGTACTCCTTGGATCATCATAACCCGAGCTCTGGCCTTCATCATACAGCTCTTTGTCTTCGCCTTCCTCATAAGCGGACTCATCCATATTCCAGGGCTCAACTTCTTCGAATACTACGCAGTTGGAAGCGTAGTAGCAACAATCGCTTCGATCTCATTCGTCATCGGATACGACATCTTCGAAGAAGCCGAAGAAGGAGTACTCGATTATCTGCTAACGCTCCCTATACCAAGACGCCAGTTTATCATCGGCCGCGCTCTCGGCGGAGCGATGAGAGCAATAATCTACACTATACCCATGTTCCTAATCGTCGCTTTCGTCTGGGGGTTTACTCAGCCATTCTCGATCCTCACAGCTCTCGTCTCTCTGTTCCTCCTGGCCTTCGGCGTTACAGGCATGTCGATAACCGTGGCTGTCAGCGTAAAGAGCGCCAACAGATTCGACGTGGTTCTCGCCCTCCTGGAGCTTGCCATGTCAAGGGGAAGCACGGCTCTCTACCCGATCACTTTCATGCCCTTCTATGTTTCGTTGTTCGCCCCCTTCTCGCCGGTTTCGTTTGCCGCTGATACGGCACGAATGTCACTCGTCGGGTTCACTCTAGATCTTCCCGCCCTTGCTGGGCTAATAGCGTTTGTCGTAATTTTCCTCGGGCTAGGCGCAGCGTTCTATTTCCGTCGTCTCGAAGGAGGAATATACGGTTGAGCAATACGCGACTCATTCCACTGATCATCGAGAGAGATGTGCGGATCCTCTTCTCCGACGCGTTTCTTGTCGCGATAATGTTCGCAAATTTCGCTATTGACCTTTTTGTGACGGCTGCGACCTTCGGCCGGCTAGTCACGGGCCAAGGCGCGAACTACTTCCTCTTCATCGCGCCCGGCTCGAATCTCATAACTGCAATGGTTGCCGCATTCCAGTCAGGCAGAGATGTCTGGCGTGAGAAGTATATCAAAGACCTGACATCGTACCTTCTGACTCTTCCGGTGCAAAGGCCGGTTCTCGCTTTCTCAAGGGTCCTAGGCGGGGTCGTTAGAAGTGTGATCGCCACGTTCCCTGGGACCCTTGTCATATGCTACCTTTATGGGATACTTTTTACTCCGAAGATTTTCATAGCCTACTTGATAGTAGGCCTCTTCTCGCTGGGAATAGTTGGCCTTTCAATGGCTATCTCCGCGTTCTCTTCGAGTATAGAAATGTGGGTCACCGTTAGAAGTGCAATCCAACTTTACCTGTCCTTTCTCAGCGCGCTGTTCTATCGAGTCAGCGTGTTTCCCAGCTTTCTAGCCCCAATAGTATCGTCGAACCCTATGACATGGGCCATTCAGGCATTCCGACAACTATCGCCTATTGCTTTTGCCCAAGTTCCTGCCGGCGATTCACTGGGGTCAATCGCGACCCTTGCCGGACCCTCGCTAGCCTTTGCACTGCTCGGGACCATCTGCTACATCTGGTACTCCAAGCTATAGCGGGCCCACAAACTCGTGATCAAGCCCCTTCCCCAATTATCTCGAAGCAGAAAACTCTAGGACGAAGACGACGGAGCCGCAGAGGCGCCTTCAGCATACTTAGCATCATCTGCTGGTACCAGGCCAGAGAAGGCGACGAGCAAGATATGCACCGCTGCGTCTGTGCCAAACATCGATAATCACTTTCGTCCATTACGATTTCAAGGGTTCACGTTGACTTCTCCGCTCTGCATTAGCACATGGATTGAACACTCGATGAAGCAGTAGACTCGAAACGAGCCCAACTGGCTGGCGTTGAACATCACGTCACTGCATTCGCCAGGACGCAGTATGAGACCCTTGTTGAAGTAAGTGGTTATTGCAAACCCATGGGGCTCGACCGTGTCGTTGTTCACGACGTGAATTATGACGTTGGTTCCCACTGTAACATTCATTATAGGCCAGAAGCCGCTATGGAACTTGCTGCCGTTGAATCCGATATTCATCCCCTCGTCAGCCATTACAACGACGAAAAAAGCCGAGTTCGGAGCGTTGGTGGGATGACTTGCGCAGCTAACCATCCCAAGCCCGAACAAATGAAACGTGTAAGCGGCAGTGAAAAAACCTGTAAGAACAATTACTATGACCGAGATCGACAAAACTAATCTTGAACGCCTTGCTCTGTGGAAACTCGTCTTCCATGATCCCGGAGCGGTCTCCGCATCGTTGTTGGTTTCGGAATTGAGAGGCAAGGTAGGTTGCATGGAACCCTAGCAGCAGGGTGAATTTAGGACTAGAGATGCCATAGGACCGTCTGATCAAGAGAGTTATGGCTCAAACTGCGAACAAAAGGCCGTGGTGCACATCTGACCGTCTGGGATGTCCGAACGAGATCCTGTTCGTAACTTGAGCCAATACTCTTAGAAACTTTCACCCTCAGAAAGGTTCTTCATGTTAGGATTTGCTGACAGTTTCCTCCCCTGGACTGCAGTTACACTGATTCCTGCTTTCGTAGGACTACTAATAATAGTCGTGGCCGGAAATTTCTTGAAAGCAAAGTATCTGGCTGCTTTTGCAATCGGGGTCTTTCTATGGTTTTTCGTTGATACTATCGGTGGAGCGGCAGGGCTGGATGTCAACTCCGGCTTTTCCGGAGGCGGCGGTCAGCTTGCACTCTCTGGGCTCTTTGTAATTGGTTTGCTACTCTTCTTCATAATTGACCGGAGTCGAAACCTCCTCTCGCCCCAGCTAGCAATCGGAAAGTACGGATCGACGATACCGTGGCTTGTGGCGGTAGCGGTAGGGATCCACGGGCTAGGCGAGGGGGCGGCGTTTGGCGGGACGGCTGCTTTGACATCGAGTACGTCGTTGCTCGACGCGTTTGGAGGATACCCCGGTGGAGTCGCGTACATTTTGCACAAAGCGCTTGAACCCATGATGATAGGCGCCTGCTACTGCGTATATGCAAAAGAGCATGCTATGGGAGCTACCGGCAGGCTCAGAGACCTTCTCCTGTTGAGCATAACATTCGTAATTCCATCACTCCTCGGTGCCGCGACAGGTTTCTACCTGACTTATGATAGCAGCTTTTTCTACGCTTTGGGCACGGGCACCTCGGTCTACGCTCTCATCAGACTCGCAGGGCCACTATTCGATAACACTCAACCAACAAGCTCGAAGGAATCAATCAGATTAGCTATCCTGATCGCGCTCGGCCTACTAGCGATTTATTTCGCGGCTATCTTCCACTCAGGATAAGATCGAGCGTTGCTCCTATTCTCCCGCCGATGAGTCATGCGACTGCGGCTATCAACCCAAATAGATGGAAGTGTCTCGCGATCGTCTAGCACCTGGAAACCCCTGGCTCGCAGATCAGCTGGGAACGGTTCTTTAATTCTCACTTAGACGACGAGTAGCCTAACGCTTCTCAGCTTCTTCTCCTTCTGGAATGCACTAGTCATGGAAGCGACCTCCCTCCCTTCTCCTTCTAAGAGAAAGAGCTCGAAACAGTTGTTTTGGCCCATTTTGTTGTGAATGTGTGTTCGAACGATATCATCGTAAGCATGTTTCAACCGGGTGATTGGCTCTTCATTCGATTCATCATGTGTAACTACTAGAATTGCAGCTACTCGACCGGTGAGTGACGCCTTCTCCTTTGAGTCAGAGAGCAGAAGGCGGATTGCGGTTCTCACCACATCGGATCTTCCTGCGAATCCTTGGGATTCCTGAATCGCAGTCATAGAATCGACCAGCTCGTTGGGTAGGGAGACGCTTACGATGGGCATTTGATTAACCGCGTACGTGTAATAACTTTCGGCCATTCCCTTATATCAACATTATTAAAATCCAGAAAATACTTAATAATTCCATCTCCACCTCGCGTGCTGTGACCACTCTTCTCCCAGAATGGATCGTTCTTCTGCTAGGTTCTCTCGGGCTTGGAATGCTGCACGGAGTTATTCCTGACGAGCACACGTGGCCTATCACTTTCAGCTACTCCGTGGGCTCAGCTACCGGGCGAGGGGGAATGCTCTCGGGCATATTCTTCGCCTCGGCCTTTACACTACAACGCTCGATCATGGCTCAGCTCGTCTACTTTGCACTCGCTAGTTATCTCGCCTTCGATGAAGGGTTGAACGCGCTCGTTTACGTAGCTGTCGGAATCGCCATGACTATCGCGGGATACTTGATACTGCGCGGGAAGTTGCCATCTTGGCATCCACTGGCCCGATTCCTGCGTACTCGTGGTGGAACGCATTATGACGAGAAAGGAGTCTCGAGACAGGTCCCTACACATTGGTGCGTGATCCACGGGTTCATCGCCGGGTTCGGTGTCGACACGGGGCTATTCACTACATTCATTTATTTGGTCGCTGTTCCAGCAATGCCAGCTGCGTATCTCGGGTTCGCGCCTGGCGCAGCATTCGGGTTCGGCACGCTGATCGTGTTGCTTGCAATCGGTTCGGTGTTTGGAGGTGTCCTCCAAATTGCAAAGAGGTGGGGTCCAGAACGAGTCCAGCTCTTCGGCACAAGAGCAGGAGCACGCAGCTTATTCTACGGTGGAATAATATTCATCATCGCGGGAGCAGTCTTCCGAACTGGCATACAAAACACCATCCCGCTGGATTTTGGGAATCTGATAGTTCTAGCGTTTATGATAGGTGTGATCATTCCCGTAATGATCGTTACTTGGAGAGAAGTCAAGGCGAGCCCTGCCCCCGACACTTTGACTCATCTCGCTGGACCTCCTTAATCTCTCCTTGGAAAGATGTCTTCCAATAACTACCCGATCAGTGATGCGGGGGGGTGGAATTCGAACCCACGAAGGCCTACGCCACGGCAGGCAAGCTCACTGGAATTGATGGATTCGGACTTAGGCTCTTCTTTGGCTGTCATACCAGCCAGTAGGTGGTAGGGAGTATATTGGGACATGAGCCACGTGGAACTATTGTCGCCTAATCCTTGTTCAAGGCAAGCGAGATAGCAAGAGAAGCAAGAAAGCAAATCCAGAACATATCAAAGGAACTTAGAATGTTGGTGAACTATGGCGTCATGGAGAAGCCAATGACCGGCGTGTACAGAATCGCCGACCCTGTGTTTTCTGACTGGCTTAAGAGACGTTTTCAAGGGGATACGAACAGTTAGGATTTCTTTCCTATATACGAAAATTTTCCTAACATTGAAGGAATACATTGTCTAGGAGGCTGAGAAACCCCAGAATTCCATTCCTCTATGGCTCGAAACCCGTTCGGGGCGGTTCCAGAGTTGGAATGACTTTCTAGGATTCTGATACTCTGATCGATGCCGGACCATTGGTCAGGCTCAGCAACCAATAAACGGCTGGGAAGGCCCGTTCCTTCTCATGATAACTGCTGCTGTTTACAAAATGGCCTTGGTTTCGCTACTGATCATAACTGGAGCAACCTCTGCTGGGATCACCTACTACTATCAGCTAAGAACAATTGACATGTCCAATCAAATTACCAATCTTACTAGTCAAGTTTCTAAAGCCAACTCGCAAGCGACCAACCTCACAGATCAGATCAAGAGCCTGTCAAGCCAGGTAGGCCAACTCGAAGCTACCAATTCTCAGCTTAACCATCAGGTTCAAGATCTTCAGACGGAGATGGTCCAGCTAAACTCTCTTGCCCAGAAACAAGTGACCCTCGTCAGTGAGGGACAGATTCTACTAGTCGGAAATGGGGCAGTAGCATACATCAACTTTACAGTCCCCTCCGATACTGTAACCGCAACCCTCAATGTGTCATTCACAGGGGTCGAGTTTGGAGTAACAACGAGGCTCTCCCTTCTCAACACGAGCCAGTACTATCTGCTCCGCACCTGCAACTGTGTCTACTATGGAAACTATTCTAGCATACCCACGACTTGGTCATCTCCATGGGCACATTCGTACCAAGCTCAGGTAACCGTTCCTAGTAACGGCCTCTGGATAATGTCCTTCCAAAAACAACCGGGGTCAGGAAGCTCAGAGAATTATGATGAAAGCATTGTACTCATTAGGAAAACTCTAGGTCCACTGTTGACTTTCCTCCATGGGGAGGCAGATTCGAGTGCAGCATTTGGGTCCGTACCAATCGGGATTATGTTTGATACCTCATACTGGAACCCAGATGTACCAAGTTTATCCTCGGTGGTTGAAAGCCTGACACTCCAGGACGGGAGCGTGGTCAATCACTACCAGCTGTACATAGTCCCAGGTAAGACCTACACCGTCTCAATATTCTACAGGACAACGAATGGTTACGGATCCTGTTCGGCCACACCAAGCGCATTCGTTCCTACGGGAACGGACATGACACAGACCTTTACGTGCTGACCCAACTACTAGCTTCTACCACAAAGCCGCAAGAACAAATGCTCAAGCTAGATCATAGAAGAATGTCTTCTCCTCATCTTCTTCCACACGAGACTCCTTTGATCGTTTTCTGAACAATCACCATCGGAAATCTAAACCTCACGAAAGTCTACGCTTGGTTCAAAGTCGGCAAATGTCAACACCAAACTCCTAACAGCTTGAAACACGTTCCTATACCCAATCTGAATCTTGATATTCTCACCAGATTTGAGAACAATATTTAGATGACCAAATCTCAAGCCCGGCTTCTTCATCTCGATCAGGGAGATTTCAAATCTGTATACTTGGAAGTCCTTTCTCAACTCTAAGTCTGGAATGGTCTGGGGTGCTGGCCTTGTCGAAGCTATTTCAGCGGTGATTCCGATCATAAGGCCTATGCAAGCACCTACAAGAATTCCTACCGATAATCCTCCAAATATCACGAATTCAATGACCCCCGCAACTAGTCCACCGAGAGTTATCCCGCCCAGCCACCTGAGACTGTATTTTCGATTCCTGATTCCGATCAATCTTTGGTCAGTGGCATACAGGCCGTAGCCGGCCCATCCTCCATACCACTCTCCCTTCTTCAACGAGGCACTCATCAGGCCGCCAAGATACTTCTCGCCCAGCAATCCCTACCTCCTCTTACGAAACAGTTTCAGACCATCTAGCTCGGTCACGTATTCGAATCCTGCCTCTATCAAAGAACCTGCCTCAGCTAGGGACTTGGCTGTTTTGCATACGTACTCATCGTCTCTGGGGTCCAAAAAGATGAGTGTAGACCAGCGTGTTTCGAATATCCTTGTGTCCCAAAGTTCTCATTACGAGTAAGATGTCTCGGGTCTGATGGTAGAGAGTCGAGGCCTTCCAGCGCCGGAGGGTCTTGAAGCCGATCTTGGCCATCCTGGGACTTTCCAGTTTCCTAGCTAAGTCTAGCCCATCATAGAGACCAGTTTTGTTGAGACTCTGAACTGTCTGGGGTTGCTGTTCTTCTCAGGGGCTATCGTGATGGTCTGCCCCGCCAAGTCTAGGTCTAGCCATCTAAGCCTCCAGACTTTTCCCGGCGGGCCTGCGGTCTCCTTGATCGTCTGGAGAAACGTTGTTGTCTTGCCTCCAAGACCTGCTTTCAACTGGTCTACTTCAGACTCTGGAGGAATGAAGGGCAGGCGCTCTACCCTGTGATACCTTGGCGGATTGAATGGCACGTTGTTCTGCCTGCGGAAGCCTCCGTAAACGCATACTATGTTCTCTTTCCTGGCCTCTGTGACATCTAGCGTGGCTATGGCCTCTTTCACAGATTCTGGATCTAGAAGATGGGCCTTCTTGGCCAATCCTGCTAGGAGTTTCACCCTAGAGACCATGGTACTTTCTCGGTATCCTTCTCTCTTCAGCCAGAATGCATGCTCTAGAGCTTTGGCCTGCAGTGGGTAACGCTCATGGTGCGGGGGGTGGGATTCGAACCCACGAAGGCCTACGCCACGGGATAGCACACCCGCGTTTTGCCAAGGCATCAATCGTATCGATGCCTTTGCCGTGTTGGGTCTTGAGTGTAGCGCGCGCGTGCTAGGCGCGACCCGCCCATTTGGTCAGATATTTGACCTGACTCTGGTACCCCCGCAGGAAAAATCCCTCGTCAGCCTTCTCAAATATGCCTTGAGGCTCGCGCTCTCGACAGATGGCTTAGGGCCTGCTGCTCTCTATTCGATGTCCGCGGGAAAGATATTATTGCTCGAATGCACCTATCACCCTCATAGGGTTATCTCGATGTCTCAAACCCGAAAGCAGAAGATTCTCGGGGACGTCAAGAAGAAACGGAGACAGAGAACGCTAACCACTCTCATCATTTTAATCGCTCTTATCGCAATAGTGGTGGTCGCTGTACTGACCTTTCACGGGACCCCGAACCTTGTACCTCTACCGGACTACCTGAGCCATTGTGTAACCGGCTCCATCTACCACTCTCATCCTAATCTGACGATCACAATAAACGGAGCAAACTTTCCCTTTCCGCCCTCAGGGACAATTGACAACGGGTGCCAACAGCCCATTCATACCCATGATGCGACAGGTGTACTCCATATCGAGACGGATCAAAACAGAGACTACACTCTGGGGGACTGGTTCCTCTTGTGGGGACATCGGGAAAACAACCCTACAAGAGCCATATTCAACTCAACACAGATCTTTGACGACAAGGCTCCGGTCGGAGGAACACATAGTCTAACGATGACAGTAAATGGCAGTCCCGACACAAAGTTTGACAAACACGTCTTCCCTCATAACGCCGCACCCTCAACAGCTCTCTGCGTTGTCCAGCCCTGCGTGCAAGATGACATAGTAATAACATACAGTTAGCCGAAGAAAAAGACTAAGGTTAGGACGAGCCTTCCATCTGACCCGTCCGGCACCGAAGGGTGCAAGGCCATCTTCTGTGACTGTCTCGACCAACGCCAACCATGTGGAACCTATTGACGATGGCTCTATTAGCGTGGTCTATGTGGATTTCTGGCCGGCTAGTTGCGTCTGAACGAGACCTTGGTGTAATTGTTGCGAACCAGCGAGATAATCATAGTCGCGCTCGTTACCGTGTCTCTCGGAGCAGGAGGAGTGTTCGCGGTTGTTCTCAGCCCTCCCCCGTCTCCCTGTTCCAGCGTGACAGGAACAATTCGCGCTTTCACCATTATCATAGATTTGACTGGTTATAATGGGAGTGGATCACAAAGTGGGCCTTGGCCAGTTATTTCGGTTCAGCGTTGTGACACAGTGGTTTTCACTGTGATCAATAACGATACTCAAGCTCACGGGTTCGCGGTGGCCTCCTATTCCAACGTTGGTTTGGAGCTTGTCGGGGGGGACCACCAGAAATTGCAATTTCAAGCAACAAGGATTGGACAGTTCAGGATTTACTGCACCAGCAAGTGCACAGTTCACTACTTAATGCAAAATGGTCTTCTGAATGTAGCCTAAGCCTCGTCCAGAAAGGAATACCATGCGACTATCATACGTGATTGGACCATTCCTGATTCTCTGTGTTTTCTCCTCATTCGATATAATGCCAAGCGTGCCATTTCACACGGTCGGCCCAACAGTTGCTCTTCAAACCAGCGCTCAGCCATATGTGACTCTTCTGCCGAAGGTCCCCGATTCGAGCCCGAGCCCTTGGCTCATCTATCCAACCAGTTCGACAGTTTGGGTTGCCGGCATAGCCACCCCTCCCAGATCGCAGATCAGAGAGTTCTTCATCGATGGAACCTCGAAAGGAGTCCTTAATCTAACAAATGTCATAGTCAGCTCGATTCTCGCCGATCCATCAAACCCCTCTGGCAAGGTTTGGTTTACTGAAAACTCGACACTGGCATTTTATGATACAAGCAAGGCGAGCGAGACAAAAGCAATTACCTTTCCAAACCAAAGCATCCAATACCTCGCTGCTGATCCTCAGGGTAAGATTTGGATGTCGATGGTGGGAGCATCGGGTTCGAGTAGCATCGCGGTGTACGACCCCTTGAGCAACTCGAACCAGACCTATTCAGTCCCAACTAGCGGAGCGATAGCTCAAGGACTTGCCATTGCTCCTCCCGGTAACGCAATCTGGTTCGCCGAGGGCGGGTCGAAAAAGATCGGCCGTCTCATTCTCGGAGTTTCTCCATCGTTTAGCGAGTTTTCCCCACCTTCCTCCGTTAACTTGGCCTTCCCCGAGCAGGTGGCAGTTGATGCTTCAGGGAACGTTTGGTTCACGGATCATGGCACCAACCAGTTTGGTGTGTTCAGTCCTCAGACGACGCAGTGGAAGGTGTTTCCGATTGGTTACTGTCACGACAACTGTGTCTATGGTCTTCCTAACGCCATTTTTGTTGACCCGAAGAATAAGAATACAGTCTGGTTCTCCGAACACAATGCTGGACGGGTTGCTCGTTATGATCCGTCGACTGGCGTTCTCACCGAGTACCAAGTCCCAGGGAGTTCTCTTCCGCTAATGTGGTGGGCGATGCCTGGGCCGAACAACCTCGTATGGTTTGTCGCCTGGGCACTGGGCCAGATAGGCTACGTGAACGCTAGTGTACCCGTCGCAATCAGTGTCAATAGCGTGCCATCCGACGTAGTTGTTCAAAGGGGTGGCTATCAACGAGTACCGGTCGTTGTCAACTCAATGGACCAAGGAGAATTCTCACTCAATTCTTCAGCAGTAACTCAGGACTCACCGCTTTATTATCCTCCACAAATCTACAGCTCCTCTCAAATGGACATTGTACCCGCAAGCAACCAGTACTCAACGAGCATCACGGTTTCTGCAGCTTGGAACGCGACGCTAGGGCAACGGTATGTGGCATTGACCGCATTCAACGGACAAGTAAGTCTCAACGTATTTGTAAGAGTAAATGTCGTTGATTCGTCGGTGTCATATGTTGCCGTTGGGTTCGTGTCAACGATTATACTCGGTAGCTTCACCATATACGTGAAGCAACGAAAGCCAAAAGCGAAATCTGTGAGACGGACGAGGAAGTAGTTCTTACAAAAGTTCTATTTCGATGAAAACATCGTCCGGGGCTCTTATCCTCATCAGTCTTTTCAAGAATCGTTCGTTCGGGTCTACGTCGATGAGGCGTTTGTGAATCCTCATCTCCCACTTGTCGAAGGTATGAGTTCCCTGTCCCGCCGGCGATTTTCGGGACGGGACAATTAGCTTCTTGGTCGGCAGTGGTATCGGTCCTTTCAGTTTGACGCCTGTCTTGTCGGCTATGTCTTTGATCTCGGTACAGATGGTGTTGATGTCCTGTGGGTCTGTGCTGGACAGGCGAATTCTAGCTTTGGAAACCAACCCAAGATACCTTCATTGTCGACCTTTGCAGCGAAGAGTCAGCGCGGGTCCGGTGCGGTTAAAAACCTTGGTGTAAACTCCCGCGCAAACCGAGGGAGTGAAACTCATGCGTTCCCTGAAGAAAAGACAACATTCTAGACAGTGAGCCACAGTTACTGGCGGGTAGCGACACACTCAATTGATGCCTAGCCTAAGCTTCCAAGCCCGCGTCCCATCTCTGCTTCCTGCTGTACACTAGGCGGGCTATAGGATGAGGAGCATTCCGGGAGATAATAACACCAGATGCAGCGCTTGAGTGAACTTTTTGCCAAGAAAAGCCTATCGGTTTCGATAGTGTTAGACGACCAGTCTGCCTCAGTCCATCAGTGAACGTCACAACGACGTACAAGATCGAAAGACAGCTAGACAACTGAGCGTTCAGTCAGGACAGACAACCCATACTCCCGGTCAGGGTCTTGGAGTATTCCCTGGATTGTTACAATGGTTTCGAGCTAGCCCTTCGTGATGATCTCTTTGACAACGCCGACCCCGACGGTGCTGCCCATGTCCCGAATAGCAAACCTTCCAAGCTCTGGAATATCCGAGAAAGCTTCCAGGACCATGTTGTGCAAGGGTTTCATCTTTACAAGGGCGCTGTCTCCGACCTTGAGGAAGCTGGGCTTTTCCTCTACCACCTGACCTGTTCGTGGGTCGATCTTCTTGATCAGTTCCTCGAATGTCACACCGACTGTAGCAGTGTGCGCGTGCAAGACCGGCGTGTATCCTGCGGCGATAGCTGTCGGGTGGTAGATGATGATGATCTGTCCAATGAACTCTTTCGCGATCGTCGGCGGTTTATCTGTGTGGCCCATGACTTCTCCCCGTCCGATTTCGTTCTTTGCAACGCCTCTGATGTTGAAGCCGATGTTGTCTCCCGGCTCCGCTTTTGTCATGCGCACGTGATGGGTTTCGATAGATTTTACTTCGCCGAGTTTTCCAGAGGGATTGAAGATGACCTTGTCGCCGTCCTTTACGACACCTGTTTCAACACGTCCTACTGGGACGGTTCCAACTCCGGTGATCGTATACACGTCCTGTATCGGGACGCGCAGTGGTTTGTCCAATGGCTTCGGTGGTGGAATGAAATCGTTTAGCGCATCGAACACTGTAACTCCCTTGTACCACGGGGTGTTGGTGCTCTTTTTTGACAGGTTGTCGCCTAGCCATCCGCTAGTCGGGACGAACGGGATTTTTGTAATGTCGAAGCCTACAGTCTTGAGCAATCCTTCGAGTTCTTTCCGGCATTCTTTGTATCGTTCCTCGGAATACTTGACTGTCTGGTCGTCCATTTTGTTGATGGCGACGACCAGGTTCTTGACTCCGAGGGTTCTTGCAAGGTAAGCGTGCTCTCTCGCTTGACCGCCAGGTCCGACGGCGACTTCGAATTCGCCCTTCTTACCTGAGATGACGAGAATTGCGACGTCTGCTTGGCTTGCGCCGGTGATCATGTTCTTGATGAAGTCTCGGTGTCCGGGCGCGTCGATTATAGTGTAGAAATTCTTCGGAGTCTCAAACTTTTGGAAAGAGAGATCGATAGTAACTCCTCTTTCCCTCTCTTCCTTGATCGTGTCTAGGACCCAGGCGTACTTGAAAGTATCACCGGCTCCAGTTTTTTCAGACTCCTTCGCATACTGCTCGATCGTTTTCTGATCGATGTACCCTGCATCGAACAGAAGGTGACCTGTCAGCGTACTCTTTCCGTGGTCAACATGACCCATCACAATTAGGTTGAGATGGGGTTTTGCGGACATTGTCTTAGTTCAAACTCCTTTCTCGAAACGAAGAGAGCAAACACCCGGTTTCTTTATAAAAAGGCTTGTTCTCCGGTTTCCACTCTTCAAATCGAAGAAAAATCTAGAACTGTGATTTTCCCTGAATTATGAAGAAAGGTCTAAATGGGAAGTTTCTCGCGGCTTGTTCGATTCGAAGGCATAATGATTGCTAGAGACCACTTCTAAGCACGAAGCCGCTCCGTCAAGCCTCGGCATGCAGAAAACCCAGTACGACATCGCAGTAGAACAGTTCCAGCGCGCCGCTGATCTCATGAAGCTGGACCAGAACGTTCAGGAAATTCTTCGAAAGCCTAGAAGGATACTCAGCATAAACTTCCCCGTCAAGATGGACGATGGTAGAATCCTTCTCTACCAAGGATTCAGAAGCCAGCACAACAACGCCCTGGGACCCTACAAGGGCGGAATCAGATACCACCCCAACGTCACCATCGAAGAAGTAAAGGCGTTATCCATGTGGATGACGTGGAAGTGCGCAGTTGCAGGCATTCCATTCGGCGGAGCGAAGGGAGGCGTCACAGTTAACCCGAAACTTCTATCCAAACACGAGCTAGAAAGGCTCTCCAGAACATTCTTCTCGCTCATCAGCGAGATAGTAGGTCCGTTCCGCGACATACCCGCGCCCGACGTTTACACCGATTCTCAGACTATGGCCTGGTTCATGGATGAATACAGCAAGACCGAGAGGAATAACGCGAACGCGGTGGTAACCGGCAAACCGATCATAATCGGAGGCTCGCTCGGAAGAGATTCAGCCACCGGGAAGGGAGTCGCGGTTAGTGTTGAGGAAGCTGCGAGACATCTCAAGATCGACCTGAAGAAGGCTACTTGTGCGATCCAGGGCTGGGGAAACGTAGGCTCCTTCGCTCACATGTTTCTTGAAGAGGCCGGAGTCAAAGTTGTCGCCGTCTCCGACTCAAAGGGAGGAATTCACAAGAAAACTGGTCTCTGGTTCAATGAAGTCGCAGCCTACAAGAAGAAGAATGCGAGCATGGCCAACTTGCCCGGGACCGAGAACATTACCAATGAAGAGATACTCGAACTAGACGTAGACATACTCGTACCCGCAGCACTAGAGGACGTCATTACCGAAAACAACGCTCGAAACATTAAGGCTAAGCTAGTCGCTGAAGGGGCCAACGGGCCGACGACACCTGAGGCTGATGACATTCTCTTCAAGAAAGACGTCACCCTGATCCCAGACATCTTGGCAAACTCAGGCGGGGTAAGCACAAGCTAT
>VBBR01000012.1 GCA_005881615.1 Candidatus Bathyarchaeota archaeon | reverse complement strand
TTCGCCCTGTTTGTTCGTGGGATCGCGGCCCTGACAATGGCAGGAGCAGGTAAGATGTTCCCTACGAGATTGAGAGCGAGCTCGGGAATCGTTGGAGTATTGAGCATCCTTCTCGCCATCATCTTTCTAGCCTTTCCTGCGTTGACGATTGGTACGTTGATCTTTCTATTGTCCATCGGACTGCTCTTCGTTGGGATAGAAGCCATAGCAGCAGGGGTAGTCGGGCGAGAGATCGTGCCCGTGATCGGGTCCGTTCAGAGCAAGATCTGATCATAGCATCTCAATCAAATCTCGAATTGTAAACCCGAGAGGACTTTCTCACATTGTTCCTGCAGGGCTCGTCCGTTGCCTATCGGACTCTTTTTGTGGGGTCGAGTATGTTTCGTTTGAATCTTGAAAAGAATCGAGCCATTAGTATTCCATAGGCCAAGTAGGCTACTAGTGCGATTATTACTGAGATGGTGTCGTATAGGTGGCCAAACTCGGAGCCGAAACTGGGCAGGCTGAGAAATATCCAGAGGATCATACCGAAAACGATTCCACGGGTCCGAAGACTGCGACTCTTCAGGTAACGATCATGTACTCTCGCGAAGACTAGTCCGAGAATAGCGCCCCCGATGACTCCAGAAAGAAACACGTCTACGGCTAGAACGTAAATTGTGGTAGCTGCCAGACTTTCAATCGCGCTTGTCGGCGCTAACGGGGTCCCTTCGAAAGTCGTTCCGATAATGTCGTAGTTCTGAGCAAGTAGAAAATTCCCGAAAGCTGCGATACTTCCAGAGATCATTCCGGCAGCGATGCCTGCTCTCGCCGCTTCGAATGCTGCAATGATCAGAATTATTCCGATCGTTGCCAGTACCAGACCCGGTGTGATGCTGTTTACTGCAAAGAAGATTGCTGATAGTCCGGCTAGATTTATTCCAATGTAGATTAGTCGTTCATTCCAGCTTGTATGGGTCACGTCCTTCATTACTATTTTCCTGTATCTGACCAGGGTGCTTGCGAGAATGATGAAGCCGATTACTCCAACGAAGAAATCTGTAGTGAGACTGGACTCGTAATCGCCAAACGTCAGGAGCAGTCCCACTTCGTCTCCGACGAGCCCAGCACCGAGACCGAAAATTATCGCATACGTTCTCACCAGGCTTGGCCGGTTGAAAGCAATCCCTAACCAGCCTACCAACGTGATCATTCCCAGCCCGTACCAGAAATGATGAAAGTGAATACTTCCTTGTGCGACGACTACGGTCGGGTTCAGAATCGCGAAAACTCGGGACCCAAAGAAGGCTGTCATGAACCCAAGAGTTCCTAGAAAGGAGAGACCCCGGCGATTGATGCTCAGCGGGGCAAATACTGAGAATCGCCGTCTTAGGAAACCCATTCTCGTCCACAGATCGGGTCTTCAGCCAGTTATTTAGCGAGAAGCTTCAGACGAACGTGGCTTGGCCAGCGCGGTAGCCACCACAAGAAGTGTCGTGCTCGTGGGACTGTTCAGGGGTTGCACATCTCTTGTCGATCTACAACCGTTTTCCCTAGACTCACGTCAAAAGTGTAGCTTAATACTCGTCGACCTTTTCTATTTGGGGTTTTACGGTGAAAGGCATGGTCCAGAATCCTTTGAGTGGGGAATGCATCACTTTTCCTTAGCAGCAGTCGACAAGAAACGGTGACCTGCTTCGGTTCGAATGGTCCGTTCGTCCCCAAGGGCCTTTGCCCGATGGGGTCAAGCGGTATCCTGGACACGCGCACCCGTTCTCAGAGGAGCGAATTCGGATAGTGAACGGAAAGCTCTGGCTTCGTTCGGGAGGGGTCGAGAATATTGTGCTTGAGGGGCAGGAAGTAGTTGTTCCTCCAAGAACGCCTCACTCTTGGTGGAACATAGGAGATTCTGAGGTTCAAGCCATCGTGGAGTTTCGACCAGCGGGAGAGATGAGATCCTTCTTTGAGACGACTTTCGGACTTGCACAGGACGGGAAGTTGCAGAAGGGCTTCGAAACCATGCCCGGTACGCGGTAATTTGCCATGACTTCAAGGATGAGATCCGAGTCCTGAAGTGGTCAGAGCGTTGGGGCGTCTTCCTCTTTTGGCCGCTCGGAAAACTGTTGGGGTACAGTTCGAATTATTCCGGCATGAGCGTCGACGTGCCTGAGCCAGATCGATAGATTCCAGCATTAGGCCGTCTTTATACCTCCCCGCCGCTGACCATTGTCGAAGTACGCTGATCACAGCTTTTCTACGACGATATTTCCGCACTCCTTGCAGAGAAAGCATCTCCCGCCCCACCGGAAAGTTATCTCGTGAGTCGTGACCTTGCCGCACGTCCAGCACCAGACCTGCAACAACCGAGCGTAGAAATCTGGACTCTTCTGCAAGACAAAGAGGTCGAAGAGAATTCGCTCCTTATCTCAAGGAGAGCGGAGCGAAACCAAAACGTCCCGGCCCTTCATTACACATACTGTCATCTGTTTTCAAGAAGGTCCGAAGACCAGATCAAAGCTTAAGGGTTAGATGGCTGCAACTTCCCATCGAGAATATTGTCCGAATCGACTTCTCAAACTAGCCTTGCTGTAAAGTGTCCAAGCTGCAACGCGGCTATGGTTGACATGGGCGACATTCCATTCCGGACCGGAGGAACGAGCGGAGCGGCTCACATCTTCCTGGGAAACTGGGCGGAGCTCGGAGAAGATGTCCTCCACCTGGACGCGTTCCTCTGTCAGAACTGTGGAAGGGTTCAGCTCTTCGCAGACTCACAGACCAGAGATTCGATCAACCGCTGAGTGTCGTTGGTTGGGACTCAGCCCGCAGCCTCGACCATTCTTGATAGTGACAATATCACTTACTCGACCTGAGTTTGGCTAACCCTAGAACGAATGTCCCGCAGAAGATTCCTAGAAAAACACCCCCGATGACATCACTCGGGAAGTGCAGCCCCAGGATGATCATCGAGACCCCGGTAGCGATCGCGAGCAGAAGGAAGGGAACACGCCAAGCAGGATACCGGGACCATATCACTGTGGCGACTGTGAACGCGTTTGTTGTATGTCCTGAAGGGAATCCGGGATTTGTTGGGATTTCGCCGCGGGGCGTTATTCCGAGCGAAGATACCTGAGATGGTCTTGGAAGGTTGAAAGCCGCTTTCAAGATGTCCGTTAGAGCCATTGCAGAAACCATCGCCACAGCCAGTATCAGTGAGCTCGTCCATTCATTGCTGTCCCTGCGGAAGACATAGAGCCAGAAGACCAGTGGGACCCAGATGAGATCGCCTAAGGTTACTATCCCGAAGATTAGAGGGACAAAGGTGTCACTGGATAAGAAATGGTAGAAGGCAAGGGCTAGGTACGTGTCTGCTGGAGTTCCGAGTATTCGCAGACCGAGCAGTGCAAGGACGAACCCTATAATGCAGATCAGGACGGTCCGGTGTGAGGCTCTCAGGCTCTTGGCCCACGATCTCAGGTCGAGCCCTGCCCTTCCTAGTAGAGACATCTAAAGGGCCTCGTTGATTGGTTCCTATTATTGTCTAGTTCAGACTCTTGCTTGCTAAATAAGATGGACGCTGTGGGTCTGATCTGGAGCGAACGACGTTAGCGCCGAGAAGGCGCTGTGACAGTGAGATACCGGACGAGAAATTGGGGAGGTGAGAATTAACGAAGATAATCAGGAGAAGCTTCTACCTACTGCCCGCAGTCCTTCTACTCTTCTTACCCCCCGCCCAAGCAACTACAACTCAGACAGCTACGGGAACTTTCACAACTACCGCGACAACCATCAATATCCGAGTGGTATATGGCAACACAATCATCACTCAGAGCCTCACGATCAACACAACAGGCGATATCTCTGGGACATTGTCGGGCACTGATGTCGCAGTGATCACATCTACAGGATCCGGGTTCATAGCTGGTAAGGGAACGTTCACCGGGACAATACTAGGCAGGACCGGAACTGTCGGAATCGGATTCGCCGGAACCTTCAGCCCAATCACTGGACAGTTGAACATACAAGCCAGTTTCCTTCCAGGCAGCGGAACCGGGCAACTAACAGGGGTTAGAGGAACAGGAACAATCCAGGGCATCTTCAACGTCGGCGGAACCTACGCTTTCAATGTAACCTTCCACTCCTAAAGACAGGAAACACTTGAGGGTACAGACCGCGACCTCTTCCAACTTCTCTTTTTCTTGCAGGCAGTAGCTAAGCGCTAGGGTCTTCCGCGGATCTTCGCCCAGTTATCGCTTTTTCTCTTGAGACTTGCGTGTCTTCCTCTTGTACCGTCTGCCCAGCTCAGCCAATTCACTATACCAAGGACGCTCCACATACACGCCCAGAATGCCTCCGCCTTCAGGATTGGGAAATGTGATGGGACGTTTCTCCCACTTGCGCTGGTTCTTCCTCTGGTTCTGCAAGACATAGGCCATGATCAGGAAAGAAAATAGTCCAATGGTTGTAAGGGTAGGCCAGCCGCTCTCTGGATTGATATTGTAAAGGAGACCGAAGAATCCAGTCGTGAAAACTGCTAGGAATAGCGACGCGATGAGATCGCCTTTCGCGACCTTCAAACGCCCTTCATCCGAGACGTGTTACGAGTCATGTCGATAAGAACTTTCATGCCATTATGCAGATCCACTAATCGACTGCTCTCGACCCCGATCGGAACCAATTCGAGTCGCGGCAGTTTTGTCCGCCCTCAGCTAGTCCTCGAGAAGCTTCTGCGCCACGGAGCCCAGAATATTCAGTCGTCACGAATAGCCAAAATCGGCTGTGATACGCCAGGGGTAGCCGAAGATAGCGATGGCAGGCGTTTGTGAAACGGTTGGCCCATGATCTTATATTTTCTCAGATACGCAATGCGTATCTGAAAATACGATGTTATTCAGACTTCGACTCCTTTTCGCGAGCGCTCTACTTATTACAGCGATCTCGGCGTCGTCAGTAACGTCCGTTGGAGCTGACAGCAACCTGCTACGCGGCTTCGATGTGCCGGCTACGACTCCGTTTGGAAACAACGCCCGACCTTCGATCTACTGGCCCATTGGCGTGGCATTTGATGGGCAGAACATCTGGTATTCTGAACCCTGCGACTGTACTTCAGATATTTTCCAGACGAGCACGACTGGCACCTTGCTAAACACATTACACGAGCTGAAACAGGCAGGCGCGTTAGCGTGGGATGGTAGCCACCTTTGGGTCGGCATCGCAACATTGGCGGCCTCCACCTGCACTGCAGGAGTAATGGGTTGTGCGGTCCTATACGAGATTGACGTCTCTACGGGATTCGTCTTGAAAACGGTGGACCTGTCACCTATATTCGCTGCCGACCAAGAATGCGCGTTCATTGACGGTCTCGACTACGATGCCACAACGGGAACCTTCTGGGTAAGTCCAGACATAGGTTGTGCCTTCGCGTTCACAAACGATGTGTGCTCAGTCGGCTTTGTCTATAACGTCGACTCGTCAGGGAACCTGATCAAACGGCTTCAGCTTCCCTTCGGGGTAGCTGGAGTAAACAAGGTCGGCAGTAACCTATACATGGTAAGCTGCAAACCACAGGGTGCAACTGGACGGCCAATCATTAAAACAACACTTGATGGTACAGTGATTTCGACGTTCTACACGGTGGGTGTCAGCGTCCCACGCGAATCTGCAGAGGACTTGGCCTTTGACCCTGTGAACTTTGCACCGGCATGCGCTCTCTGGACCGTCCAAGACTACGGATTTCCCTTCGACGCCTCACTGGCCGCCTACCAGATAGCCTGTCCATAGACTACCTAACTAGTTGTCAGAAAAACCCCCTCTTTTTGGGCGTAAGTCTTCCTTCAGAAGGAATTATGACGGGTTATGAGTTTTCGTGAGAATACCGTCCGGGGAAGATTCGAACCCCCGTCGACCGGTCTCCTCCTGGGTTTGGAGTCCAAAGCCCATCATGGCACCGGTGGTTGTTTTCGACAAAAGACCGAAGCCGAGACCCAAGGAGCCCTGTCCAATTCATTAAGCTCTAATCGTCAGTTTACGCCAACCATGGTTGTCTGAAGTATGCTAATCAGGGTTTACGTGACTCCGAACGCGGGGGAAGCCAGTGTGGTCAAGGTCAGTGAGGACTTTCTTGAGGTGAGGGTCGATGACAGAGCAGTGGATGGCCGAGCGAACAAGAGACTTCTAGAGATTCTTGCCGAACACTTCAAGATCCCAAAATCAAGAATCTCCATTGTAAGAGGGACAAAATCAAGAAACAAGTTCGTTCAAGTAATTCTCGAGCGTACTGCAGACTCGCCGTCGCATGGCTAATCAATTTCTCATCGGCGCTGGTTTATTTCTGCCTTTAAGGAAATGATATTCTGGAGGGTTGGAGTCTCTTTGGCTGGCAACGAACTTGGCGTTGATTATGATTACCGTTCCCCAGCCGTCCCAAACATAGGAGAAGAGAGCCGAGCGAAAACGACTGACAAACCGTCAGAACCGCCTCTCCCAATCTTCTCGATCCTCGACTCGATAGACTTCTCAGACCATTTCATCATCATCGGCGACGTCGGAACCGGGAAGAGCACAGTAACCCCAGTTCGCGAATTCGAACTGTCCAAGGGCAGAAGGGAGATCGTCATCCGCGAGCCGTCAAGGGCTGCGTGCAACGCGCTCTACTACTCTCTCCAAGCGCTTCATCCAGAACTAGAACATGAACTGGCGGTCATTACGAAGGACACTCAGATCAATGTCAACGGCAAGATCAAGATAGTCACAGACGGGGTCCTGCTGAGAATGCTGGCCGAGAACTCGATCAGTGATTCTTCGATCTACTTTGACGAAAGCCACCAGATGAGCTCTCAGCTGGAACTTTGTATGTCGCTGGCAAAGAAGGAGAAGGACAGTGCAAAGAATCTGTTCCGGGTCATGAGCGCCACCATCGACCCGAAAGAATTCCTTTCCTTCCTAGGCATTTCAAACCTCTACCGGATGAGCGGGCGCAGATACCCCGTCAAGCTCGAAGTGGAGCTCGTAAACGATCTTAATGGAATGTTCAGGATTCTAGACCGATATCTCTACTCGCAGCCCCGCGACGAATCCTGGCTAGTCTTTCTACCAACCAGGCGCATGGTCGAAAAATATGCCGATCTCTACCGCGGCGTCTACATTCACGGAGGACTTGAGGGGTCCGAGATCAACAGGATACAACGCCGAGCCGAGACCGACAAGAATCTGAGAATCTTCGCAACAAACGTAATCGCCAGCTCAGTCAACATCTATGTCGACAACGTGCTGATATTCGATGACGTGATTGACAGCAAAGACAAGCTAGGCCAAAAGACTCTCCACTACACGAGCATAGACAACAACTCTCTGCTGCAGATGATGGGCCGAATCGGCCGTTTCAAGCCCGGCCGCGCCGTCATCCTCACCGACTCGCCGATTCCAAAGAAGATCGATCCGATCCCTGTGCGGAAAGCTCTCGAAACCGAAACCCCGTTCGACCTAGTACTACTGATGTCCAAGTACGGCCTGAAACTTTCAGAGCTAGAATTCATGTCAAAGGTCGATCATCGCGAGGTCGCCTTCGCAGAAAACTGGCTCGTCGAGATTGGAGCAATCGACCGGCACACCCGCAAGACCACGTGGAAGGGTCTCCTGATGAGCGAGATCCCATACGAGCCCGACTTTGCACACATGATCTCCAGCGCACTAATCTCCCAAGACTACGACATCGCAAGGTTCATCCTAGCCAGCGGCGCTTTCGGCGACTCGCTAAACCACGCCTACAAGTCAGACGAGGAAGGCAACGCTCGCAGGTTCCTCTACGGCTTCGACAGAACAAACGAGCTCAACATCAAAGCTCATCTTCTCAAAAGCTACGCAGAAGACAACAACGGCTCTTTCATCTCAAAGATGGAAGCGAACGGCTTATTCCCCGTGTATGTTGAGGAAGCATGGAAGAACCATGAAGCAGCC
>VBBR01000098.1 GCA_005881615.1 Candidatus Bathyarchaeota archaeon | reverse complement strand
CAAGGTCAGCGAGTATTGACGGGATCCGGAGAATAAGCCCCTCCACCATGTAGGCTGGGTGATACAAGAAAGCACGGTCGGCGAACCCTGCATCTCTGAGTACAGCGTACAGCGAGTAGAAGAGGAGTTGGACATAATAAACGAGTGGCAGGGAAGGAAAGAGCGTGTCAAAGCGCCCGGTCTCATAGTATAGTCTGGCAGAGTAGGTGAAGAGACCCATGTCCACTGGGTGGCCTGCGAAAGATGCTATCTCGATCCTTACTACTAGACCCACTAGAAGGGTCGCCAACACTTTAGTGTTCATCTTTGAACACCTTTACAACCAAAACTACCATGACGACGGGAATTACGAAAAGGAAGACGAAGAAATAGTACACAAGTTCACGAGAGGTTCCAGGGTCGAGATTTGCACTTTGTGCAGTTTGAGTCGAGAAGAACCTAATTGAGATGCTATTGAGGCGGAAGAAGCTAATCTCTCCGGTCCTCGCTGAGACCACTAACGAAGACGAGTGCACATTGCCAGAGAATAAGGGAGACGAGTTCACCTGGCGTGGTGACAGGAGGGCCAGCTCGTAGGTTGTGGCAACTTTTGTGATGTAGGTGTAGCCCTGAGCTGCGACTGAAGCTCCGGTTGTGAAGTACGGAACATAGCTCAGGTCAGAGCTGCCTTGAATGTCGAGGCCAACAAAAACCTGGAAGAGCTTCTGGGTTGCGATAGCAGGTCCTAGGTCAGCAACAAGCGCCGTAAAGTTTCCACCGACCTCGTTTGAGTTGGCCTTCGTAATCAGCACCGAATTTGCTTTCAAGCTAAACAGACGCATCGAAAATGTTCCGCTGATGAATGGAACCGCCTCAATGTAGATTGCCATCCGTGTGATTTTGGCCCCTGCCAAAGAAAGCGTTGGGTTAGGAATGGAAGACTCGGACACAAGATTGGCCTGAATGGTCTCGGAGGTTCCGCGGCCCGGCCTGTGCTGCAATGAGGAACCCTCGTGCCAAGCAGAAAAGGGCTTGTTGCTCGCCGTGACTCCCCAAAATCTCACCCCGTACGACACTCCACCTGACACCTGCAGGCGGAGAGTAACAATGGGTCCTTGATCGAGTGGCAAGCTAACGGTGTGATATACGGAGAGTGTCTGTGCGGTTGTCTTGTATTGTAGTACTACCTTTAGAGTGAGGGAATTGTTCACTTGGAGTATAGCCGGTGTACTACCAGAGAGAGTCCATGTGGATGCGTTGTTGAACCCTTCACTCCAGATAAGTGGCCCTAGTGAAACACCTTGCATCGAAGCAAACTGGGCGAGTCCATCGATCTCGGTAGCAGTTTGTTGCGGGAGTGTTCCGCGAAGGAATACTGCGGGTACGACTAGGGTCAGGATGGCTATTATGACTATGGAGTATAATCGAAGTTTCATCTAGGATTCGACCTCCGCAAGAAGCTGCTTTGCCGATCTTTCAAGGGTGAAATTCTCTAGGACTCTCTTTCTCGCCTTCCGTCCCATCTCGCGACGGAGTTCAGGACTAGAGAGCAGCTCGTTCATTCTCTTCGCAATTGTGCCATAATCTCGGGGTTCAACGATGAACCCGGTCTCTCCCTCCACGATTATCTCAGGAGGTCCTCCGTGATTGGTCACGATCGAAGCTTTCCTGAAGAGCCCCGCCTCTACTGGTGTTAGCCCGAACGGCTCATAGAGCGATAGATGGATGTGAAGCATGCACTGCGAATACAACATAGCAAGTTCTTCCTCACTGTGAGAGTTGCCCTTCAAGTAAAGTGGGACGCGCAGCCTGTCTGCACTCTCTTCCAGCGAAACCCGATCCTGACCTTCGCCGACGACAACGAGTCTGGCAGAGGGCACCTTGGAAGCGGCCTGTATCATCCCGTCCACGTTTTTCAGGGGGATCAGTGGACCCACTGCGAGCATGTAGTCGCCCTCGCCTACAAAGTCCTTTGATGACAATTGCTCAAGCATCGGGTCCGGTCCAGGGTAGACGACGGGAGGCGCAAAGTCTAGTTTGTAGATTCGCTTGATAAAGCGTGAGAGGAATTTGCTGTTAGCGACTATCTTCGAGTATCTTTTGACAGCATATATGTCGACCGCTCGGGCTAGCCGAACGGTCTGATCGAACACCTGATCGGACATTACGAGAGATGAGAGGGTTTGGCCGTAGTATTCTTCGCTGGTCTGCTTGATCGTCCGGCTTATTGACCTGTAATCTTCTCCTGTAATCCATTTTTCCCATGCGAGCTCGAACATCGAGCCTGAATACCAGATCGTCTTCTTCCCCAAGTTTCTTGCGATATACAGAGCAAGTATCGGGTCCACATGGTGGTGGATTATAATCGAGTCATAGCGAGATAGCTCTCTGAGGAACCTCAACATCACCACAAGTCTTCGGGGGCTCGGCAACGTCGACGGTATCGTTCTGATGTCGTATCCGTTGAGTCTGTCTTGCCAGCCAGGAGTGATTAGTCCACTCCAGAAGAGCGTGGCGTCGACGTTCATTTGCCTAAGCCGCTCGTAGTGCGCGAGGGCCACCCTTTCTGCTCCCCCGAAGCGGCCGTAGGACTGGTGAATTATGGCTATTGGCAACCCGGACCCAAGGGGTATCAGGGGTGTTGAAACGCTGAACTAAAGGGTAGTGGAGTTTCTTTCGTCCAAAACGTAGCAAAAGGGTATCTGAAGAAATCCTATGATGTATACAGCCTCGAAAAGCATTCCTAGGCTTGGATGACCGCTTCGAGCGCATAATTCGCGCAAGAAAGCAGTACGACCAGTAAGAGGAGGCTTGCCCTCAGATTTCCGCCTCCTGCTCTTGACATGATTAGCAGAAGGCCGATTGCTACCAAGGGTGGAATGGGAAGGTCGTAGATTAGCCGTGTCTGGTGGAAGCTGTTGAGCAGTGCAAACGGCACCGATGCGGACGCGACCCAGCAAGCAAGCATGCCCTCCACCTTGTCACGGAATCTGATCGTGACGAACGAGAGCGCGCTGAGTCCTAGGAGTAACACGTTACCTAGCAAACCGTCGTAGAAGACATTCAATGCAACGGAGATGTTCGGCCAGAACGTTACCAGCTGAGAGATCCCAAACACGGGGCCCTTAGTTCCCAAGTCCCCTGCAAGAGTTGCACCCCCTGCAACCTGGTTCTTCGCGAAATCAACAATGATTCCGACTGCGATCATCATGATTGTAGATGTTGTCAAGAGCTTCCGTTCGATTCGCGGCCGAGTTAGCGCAAAGAAGAACGCGGTCGTCAAGATTAGGGCCCATGTCCACGGATGTGTCAACAGCAACGCCAGAGACAAAAATATCAGAGGGATGACGATGGTTTTCCGCTTGGACTTTTCAAACAGGAAGAAGGCTGCAAGGAAGAAGAACGCTATGATCATCCCCAACCAGTTTGCCAGATAGCCAGCCCAAATTCCCACTGTGACGTCGAAGGAGAAAGAGGCGACTAGTGCGGCAATGGCTGCGGTCCCGTTATCTCCAGACCCGGTTCTTACGAAGACGAAAGATGAGAGAGATAGAAGGGGGCCTAGTATGACAGGAGAAAACTCCACTACCTGCTCAGGCCTAACACCAAGCGAGGCTATCAAATAGAAGAGGATCAGGGGGACTGGTCTGAAGCCACTATCTGCTCCACTAAACGCGTACGAGATGGCTTGCGGAAAGGGTCTCGCGAGCATCTGTCTAGTCCATTCGATGTAGACGGGCGTGTCGGTGCCTACGATGTTTCCGTTTGGATTCAATCCTGGCCAGTAAGGAAAAAGGCCGAGTAGCACGGTTACAGTCATCGCGAGGATCAATAGTAATCGAGGATGATGAAGAAGGATGAACTTCGCTTGAGATGGGATTGGCTTGTCGAGACCCCTCACTTTCCCTGAGAGGGTTCGTGAGAATTTGTCGAGCCCAGTAGAGTGTTTCCGGCCAACTTTGAGGATCAATCTTGCCAGCCAGGTATAAAGAAGGAGAAAGAGGAGTAGTGGCGAGAGAGGAGCAAGCCCGCGAAACATTTGCGCTTGATACCAGGCGAAGCTTCCGCCGCAGGGCATCGTCAAGAACGAACCCTATCCTGAGCCGCAAGGATGGCACCTTTCGCATTCTGCAAATATCTAAGGGATGCTACCGCAGGCGAATCTGCCTCACATACCGAGAGTGCTCTCGATTCTGGATCCATTCTTACTGTTTTGACAGAACAAAATCCACAACCCTTTAGTTCCTGCTTCTCGCTCCTCTCTTACCCTTCGGAGCCCAATGCCCACCGGTCAGCTCTCGGACGACGTGGAAAATGACACTTACCGCAGGTACTCTTAAATTGAGGATACAGGAAGAGCAATCCTCTTGAGGCTCCCAATCACTAGGTATCTGCCGCACATTCTCGTTGGCCTGGCAGTCGTCTCTGTGCTAGGCGTCGCTTACACTTCCGTAATTCTTCCCTCCTCCAACTTGACCAACCCAAGGGTGACCTGGACGACGAGTCCTCTGACCATTTCGTTCGCAGCAACAGACGGGTCGGGCAGCGCAACTGACACATTCAACTGCAGCATTACCACAGGGCCTATCTCTTTTCGGACGGTAAGCAACTCTCCAGGAATCATCGCGTTAACGCTAGTTCCAGCCGGCTTCAACGATTGCGGAGCATCTCTGTTGCAGGTGACTGTGGTGGCAAACTGTGTGGTCGCGGTTTCGGTCAGCCAGTGCAAAGGCAGCTTCAGTGGACTTGTTCAGGTCCGGCAGCCAACGAATTACCGTAACCTCCCAGCAAATCTGCAAGTGAACATCAACGTAGGCTAGGCTTACGTCCTTTGCGGGCGATGAAAAGTGGCTAGGGGTCGAAGTGTCTTGGGACGCGGGACGAGCTACTGAGTCTTCTTTAGTGACGCCTTGGACCTTTTGCCATGCTTGAAATCCTGGCTGAAAGTTTCCGACTGTTTTCGGCTCGATTTTCCGTTCTTCGCAAACTCGGCGTGATCCTCTGGTCCGGGTGAAATGTCGGGAGATTTCTCGTCCTTCTTCAGTTGAGACTCCGACTTATCCTTCTTCTCCCTGCGAGGAGTTTCCTTGATTTCTGGCTTGTCTGTTCTTTCTTCAGTAGATGGAAGGTATCGAGTTTGGTGGGCGGTCGCGTTCTTGACCCCGATGTCCTGTTGCAATAGTTCCCACTCGTGCTTGACTTTCGAGTAGCACTCGTCGGCCATGCCGATGAATTGTCGGGCCACGGCGATGTTTCTCTCAAGCTCCTTCAGACGGGACTCAAGCTGATTCGCCAGAGTCGTATTTGCAATATCAGTCAGACTGTTGTCGCTGGCTTGTAACTTGGACATTATCTAATCAACAAACAGTCCTTCCGAACGCCCATCTAATCCT
>VBBR01000097.1 GCA_005881615.1 Candidatus Bathyarchaeota archaeon | reverse complement strand
TGAGCGGCCAACTTGATGCATTAGCCTCCTGGTTGTAGGCTGCTACTTGGGCCCCGCTTGCGTAGAATGGTCCTTGGCTTACAATCCTCGACCACTGATTCGCATAGATGTTTGCTGTGCCGTATTCCAGGCTCGCAACCAAAGCGGTCGTGTTCTCTGACTCGTATAGCTGGGAGTTAACCACGCTGGCATAGCC
Source organism: Candidatus Bathyarchaeota archaeon (assembly GCA_005881615.1). Taxonomy (GTDB): domain Archaea; phylum Thermoproteota; class Bathyarchaeia; order 40CM-2-53-6; family 40CM-2-53-6; genus 40CM-2-53-6. The sequence goes on along the minus strand of VBBR01000097.1, from coordinate 8,703 downwards.
GAGTAGTTGTTTGGAATAAATGTCGTAGATGTTGGTGATGTTGCTGATGTTACTCAATGCTGGGTCTTCTTGGAGGGTCCGGTTGAGAGTGATGGCGAAGTTCCTCGCGTCGACACCTCTAACGTCCTCACCGGTTATCACCACAAGCCCGCTTTCTCCTTGACTGATCTGGAACTCTCTACTGACCAGATCGTGGGCTATGCTCGATTCGCTGTTTTTCGGATTGAAACTGGTATCGCTGTATACGATGACGTTTTGCACTTGCAGAAGGGCCGGGATACTTGCGCCGAGGGCAGCTAGCCAGAGCATGAATATGGCTCTGCTGTGGTGTATTACCGTCTGGGATAGTCTTGCGAAGAACATCTCCGGCCCATATCCATGTACGAGCGAGAGAAGGACCATCGGTCCAATTACGATAATATCATGTTGTAACTTGGCATAAGACTCCCGTGCGTGTAGGATGGAATACTGAAGTCCACCATTCTGGACTCAGTTGACATTTACGCGCCCGTAAGCTCCGTAGGCATGTGCCGAGCGTGAGATTACGGGTTTAGTTAGGCTCTCAAGGCTGCTTTGGTTCTAGTGGATTCGCGCTTGCGCCGTCTTCGAAGTGTAACCGCTCAAACTCTTTGTTCAGTATCAGCGGGCTTTGGTACAAGCTATGCCTCGGAGCACAGAGGCGCACGAGATTCGATGCTGGCAAGAGACTGGACCATTGCAGTCACCCCAGCCTTGATTCTATCCCTAGTTCTTCTGCCGGGCTTCTTCCCTCTAGGGCATGCTCCCTCCCTCAACCAGGCGTCCAGTTTCTATTTTCATTCCCAAAGCTCGAAGACCGTCAACGGAGTCACTACTAATCTATGGGCCAACACGACCCAGTTTTGGCCGTCGTTGACTCAGACACAAAACAGGAGTGCTGTGAAAGGATCTCCAGCAGTTTGGCAGTATTACACTCAACCACGAATGTCAGGAAACGTCAGTCTCTCCGGTCCTGTTACATTTGGTGTCTACCTTGCAAGTTCCGCGAAAACTGGAGGCGGAACTGTCGTGGTTGGCACGCTAAGCGAGGTCTTGTCTACCGGGAACCCAGTTCTTATAGCCAACGCGAGTCTAGCAGCCGTCGTTAACACGAACATCAATCTTTTCACAATAACGACGAACCCGAGTTTCATGCAGATTCAGAAGGGCGGAATTCTGAATTTCACGGTGACAGTCTCAGTTCCCGGCGTGATTCCTGCGAATATCGCGCTCTATTATGACAGCCCATCTGACAATAGCTTTGTGTCAGCGACGTTTCAGTCAAGGTTTGGCATAGTTTCTCTCAACAGTTACAACCAGACAGGCTTGCAAACCGCGTTCTATAGCAGAAACTCTACAGCCCAGGGTCGCCAAGTGACCCTTCAAGCGAACGGATTCGACACCTTCGGCCTCTATGACATTCAGGGAATCAACGCCACGGTCTATTTCCCCTCAGGGATGATCTTCATGCAAAACGCAGTCTTCACCATGATTCTAGGGAACGCCACAACCTATTCCGGGCTATGGGACCTCAACTTTTCATTTTCCACCGGGGACCAGAGTGGAACGTATGACACAATTCTGGACATGAGGGATAATGGAGGGTCAGAAGTTACAGCGCAACTTTCCATCGTGTTGACGGCGTCGCTAGACGTCGATCTGGAGACTGTGACCAATGATCCTGTGCCCGTGCCCGTACCAGGTGTTGCGGTGGCGATATTCTTGGCAGGACAGCCAGTCTACACTGGGTTCTCAAATGGTACCGGCTGGGTCAATCCAGGGGCTTTTCTGTCCGATAACAGGACCTACGTCATCATCGCCCTGTGGGAAGGGCAGATCGTGAATCAGACTGCGATGTATACTCCGGTGTACACGACTGCTCTGCCTCTTCATCTTTCCGTTTATGAGACGAATTTCGCGCAGGTCTTCAGAGATGGGAGTGGGAATCTTCTATCTCGGCCGCCCTCGGCTTTCCAGCTTTCCAACCCGAACGGCACGATTACTAGTCCAGATCCTTCTGGCACCTATCTTCTTCCAGCAGGAAGCTTCACTGTCTCGAAGGTCATCTGGCAAAACATCGACGTGACACCATTATCGCCTACGTTTGATCCAAGCCTGGGAAATGCCCTATTGAACCTGCAAGTGTACGATCTTACAGTGCGGGTCGTAGACCAGAATGGGCAGGGAGTTTCAGGAGCCAGCGTAGCGTTATTCTTCGAACAAGCGCCCTTCTCCTCCGGGATTACTGGAAGTAACGGGTCACTAGTCTTCCATCAGCTTCCGATAGGAACGTACGCTGTCGAGGTCAGCCAACCGGTCCGAGCTGCTTCCAGCGCAACCGTTGCGGGAACCTCATCAGTCCAAGTGCAAGTTCGGACTACTCAATCAGCATCGTCATGGGCGATTCCCACTCTTGAATGGATCATTCTAGCTGGAACTATCCTGGCAGGCCTAATCGGTTACAATCTCGTGTCTAAGAAACGCAGGACTAAGCGTATTGAGCAGCGCCGATCTTGAGCGATTTTCTAGTTCGATCCTATCTCGGAAGCTCTAACTGCGTCGAAATTGACAGGGTTTGTGGGAATTGGAACTTGGAAGCTTTCTGGCAAGTCCCCCTTGCCTAAGCACCGGAATTCTACATGGTGACATTTTGGACATTTCAAATCGTTACGTAGCTGTCCGGGCTCACCCTTGTCGTCTCGCCAGATCTTGTAGCCACACCCAGGGCGAGTGCACTCATACACGTAAGTGGCGTATTCTTTCTCTGTTGTGGTCTTCCTCTTGGGACGAGAACTAGTCTTTGGAGAAGACTTGTGAGGATGAGAGGCTCTCCGAGTCTTCTTCTCGGGTTTGGATTTTGTCTTTTTCTTCAGGGCCTTTCTGTCGGCGCTGGGCATAACCAATCGCTAGGTTAACGGGTCTGACTGACTTAGAGCGTAGTGTTACTGTTGGTCATCAATATTGGGACACAGTCGAGGTCAGAGGACAGCTGTTTGTCTACTCTACCTTGACGACCATCTCCTCCCCGTATCCCGTAATTACCCGGAGGTAACCTCGAAGCTGTCGATCTATCTCATCATCACCTGAGTCAGTGAGGAGGCGTCGGGGATGCAGTGCTTCGATCTTGTTCCTTGATCCAACCACCGTAATGTTCTCGATACCAACTTTACGAACGACGTCTGGGGTAATCTGTTGGTTTCCCCTTCCGAACAGAAAGCCTTGCCCACCAATCGGTGAAATTACGATCTTCACGTGACCCTCGCCAGCTAGGGTTAGCAGTGCCGTTTCGTCCATATCCCTTCCTAATACTGTCCCATTCCATTTCATGGCGTCAACTCCTAGAAGCGTCTTCTTGACTCCCAATCGCTTGGCAATCCTCTCTAATGTTGATCCAGGGCCGAGAATGTAGGTGTAGACAGGGTCGATCTTCTCCTGGAAATATTCCGCGATCGCGTCCAGCTCGGTGTCCTCAGATGATTCAGTCGCTAATTTTGACCCTTGCATCAGTGGTCCAGAATCCGGAGTTGTAAGATGGCCGAACAGCTTGACTGACAATCGATCCTCCCTGAACGCAGCTTCATCGACGTCAACCACTTCGCCCAACTTCCTGGGAATCTGACCCCGAAGAAACGCGACGGTCGATTCTGCCGCGGCTACCGGATTGATGGCGAAGACTGACGAGTAGATTTTCACTCCAGATGGGACGCCCAGTGCGGGAGTATCTTGGCCAACGCCCTTCAGCACATCTAGGGCGGTTCCGTCTCCACCACAAAAAACGATCAAGTCTACTCTTCTCCTTTTCATGAGACGACTGATCCTCATGCTGTCCTCCGACCTAGTTGTCCTTCCAATTCGCCCGACCAATTCATGCTCAAGTTTCAACTGGTCGGCGATGTTCTCTCCCATTTCTCCCGGGGCGATTAGGAATTCAACGTCCTTGACTCTTCTCTGAACCTCTTCGAGGTATCTTCGGCCCCTTTCTGGGGAGACTGATTTCGCGCCTTTTCGGATTGCCTCTTGGAGGATTTTCTTTCCGTCGGTGCCTTTGAGTCCTACTGCTCCGCCCATTCCAGCTATCGGGTTGACGAGAAAGCCTACCTTTTGCGCGTCGTTCGGGTCTGGCAATCTTAGCGAAGCGCGCTTATGGATAATAGGCCCATCTGGAACGTGTGACCTTCTATCTGCCAGTTTTCTTCCGCGGTCACTTTTGGTTCTTCTTGGTCGGGACGTAGGAGATGTAGTTTCTCTGCTCTGACTTCTTCCATGAGGTAGTCTCGCTCATCTTCCAGCCATTCGAGCTTCTGGGCGTCAGGAATTGTCACGTATGCTTCAACGAAAGCGTCAACCGGGAGGTCGAGGCGTTTCCTCATTTCCTGCAATCGTCTGACAATCTCTCTTACGAAGCCTTCTCTAACCAGTTCTTGTGGAATGGTGAGATCGATGTACACGCGGCCTTCGCTGAGACTTCCCATTGCAAAGTTCTCTGGCATTTCCTCTTTGAATGTGACCATCTGCCCGGCAATTGTGTAGTCTCGATCGTTCACTTTCAATTTGTAGGATTTGTCGGTTTGAAGCGCTTGGAATAGTTGTCTTCCATCTGTTGACCGGAGTGCCTCTGCGACCTTGTTGGCATCTCCCTTGAAAGCGGGTCCGAGTCCTTTGAAATTCGGTTCAACTATCAGCTTCTTCAGTTGTTCTTCTTCTGCGAGGCCGACGAGTCGGATATCTTTCGAGTTTGTCTGTTGCAGGAATAGTGGTTTGAGGCTCTTGACCGCTCGCTTTACCTTGTTGCTGTTTGTGACGATGAGGATCCTAGCGACTGGTTGGCGCAGTTTTACCTTCTTTGATTGTCTGGCCGACGATGATGCTGCGGAGACCTGTTGTACAATCTCCATGTTTTCTTCAAGTCTCTTGTTAATCCACGCTGCTTTCGAACTAGGCCAGGAAGACATGTGAATGCTCTCCAGAGCTGACTTCACCGTTTTGCGAAAGGCTTGCTGGTAGACTGTCTCGGTTAAGAATGGGATGAAGGGAGACGCTAGGATCAGCCAGATCCTCAACGCATGATGGAGGACTGCGTAAGACGAAAGCTTGTCCTTGTTTTGCTTTTCTTGCCAGAACCGTCTTCTTACGAGACGGATGTACCAGTGGCTTAGATCCTCTATTACGAAGGCTCTGAGTCTTCGCAGCGCCAGGTGGAGTTCTAAACCTTCCATATTGTCACCGACCTCTTTCAGCAAGCTCTCGCTGCGAGAGACCAGCCATTTGTCCTCGGGCCTGAGGTTTTTCCATAGCTTCTTGATCGACCAGGCATTCGGCTTGAACTTGTCGAGGTTCATGTAGAGGGTTGCGAACGAGAAGACGTTCCAGGCAATCTGGAGGTCTTTCGCCGCGACCTCAACGGCGTTCCATGAAAACTGGAAATCTTCCCAGAGAGTTGACTGAACAGTGTAGAATCGAAGGACATCACGGCTATACTTGCCAACAACGTCGCCTGGGCTGACGAAGTTGCCTTTCGACTTGCTCATCTTTTCTCCCTGCTCATCAAGGGTATGTCCGTGCATCAACACTCTTCGGTATGGGCTTCGGTTGAAGGCAAAGACGCTGGAAACGAGCTGGTTGTAGAACCAGCCTCTGGTCTGATCATGCGCTTCTAGGATGAGGTCGGCTGGCCACCAGCGTTTTAGCTCAGCGAAGTTCTTGGGGTAGTTGAGGCTGGCCCAAGAGGCAGTGCCGGAGTCCATCCAAACATCCAGAATGTCAGCCTCTCTCCTTGCGCTCCCCCCGCACTTGCACTTGACCTCTATTTTGTCGACACCGTTCCTGTGCAGCTCGAACTCTTTCGGCGGGCGTATGGCGAGCTTGACGAGTTCCGCTTTCGAACCTATCACGGTAGGTTCTCCGCATTTTAAGCAGGTCCATACTGGTAGTGGAACTCCCCAGTAGCGCTGGCGCGATATTACCCAGTCCCTGGCGCCTTCAAGCCAGTCGTGGAATCTTTTGGACCCGGCCCATTCCGGCACCCATCGCACCTTCTCGTTCTCGCTCAGCATTTTTTCCTTGATCGCGGTGACCTTGACGAACCATTGGTCTGTTGCTCGGAGGATGAGGGCTGTCTTGCACCTCCAGCAATGCGGGTAAGAGTGCTCGATTGTCTCCTCCTTCCAGAGAAGGTTCTTGGCCCGGAGGTCTTCGATGATCACTCTGTTCGCGTCTCTAACAGAGAGTCCCGCGTACTTTCCTGCTTCCTCTGTGAAGCGGCCTGACGGGTCTACGGGCGAGAAGGCTGGTAGTCCATATTTCGCGCCAACCTCGAAGTCCTCTTCTCCATGACCTGGAGCCGTGTGGACGGCTCCGGTTCCTTCAGACATTGAAACGTGTTCGGCGCTGAGTAGGATCCGATGCCGGTCTCCCCCAGTTTGGGCATGGGTTTCCTCCTGTAACGGTGGGCGGTACTTTGTGCCTTCTAGTTCTCGTCCCTGAAATTCCTTGAGGACCTTGTAGCTTCGTCCTCCGAGGACATGTTCAAGCCTCTCCTTTGCCAATATGAGCTTGTCTCCGTCGACCTCCGCCAAGACGTAGGGTTTGTCGGGGTGAACCATCACACCCAAGTTTGCAGGCAGAGTCCATGGCGTCGTCGTCCAGATGAGTATGAATTCTCCGGGCTTCTCGACTAAGGGTAGTTTTACGTAGATAGAGAAGTCCTGAACTGTTCGGTACTCGTCTGTGACCTCGTACCCGGCGAGAGCTGTCTCGCATCGAGGACACCAGTGGACGACCTTCAAAGCCTTGTAGAGTAGATGTTTTTCTTGCGCGCGTTTTATGGCCCACCAGACAGATTCGATGTAGCTGTCCTTGTATGTGAGGTAGGGGTTGTCCCAGTCCATCCAGATCCCGAGGTCTTTCAGAACCCTGGTCTGAGCCTGGACGTTTTCTTCGGCGAATCTCTTGCAATCGGCGATGAACCGGTCTACTCCAACGACATTCTCGATATCCTTTTTTGAACCCAGCTTCAACGATTTTTCTATCAGCACTTCGACAGGAAGACCGTGGCAGTCATAGCCTGGCTGATCGTGGACATTGAAGCCTTTCATCCGATAGTATCGGATCACGATGTCTTTCAGCGTCTTGTTCCAGGCAAGCCCCACGTGAGGAGCGTTGGTTACGTAGGGTGGACCGTCTAGAAAGTAGAACTTGGGACGTTTGACGAGTTTCTTCTTGGTCTTTTGATAAGTCCGGTTAGTATTCCACCAATTGAGCGTCTCCTGCTCCGACTGGTGAGGGTTGTATTCTCTGGCAAGCTTCCCCACTGATCCAGGAGTCAGTAGTCGACACCCAAACTAGTTGTCTCCGTGGAATCGAAGATCTCTGACCTCGACGCACGGAATCTTCATCATTATCTTAAAAACAATCGGATTCTGGCTCAATGTCGTCTCTCTTGCCACGTCTGCAGGCCGACTGCTGGATGTGCCAAGGCATCTACCAGCCCAAGAATCTCGTCTTTTACCAGTCTAAGGTGTCAGTCGCAAAGTTGAACCCAGACCAGGCGTTTGAAGGGTACACTTTTCTGACGCTAAAGTGGCACGAGGAAGAACTCTACAATCTGGCTGACAAGGATCGCAAACAGTTTCTAGAAGATATGTCACTTGTTGCGAATGCGCTGTCGAGAGCGTTCAAGCCTGACAAGATGAATTATGAGCTGCTTGGGAATTCCATGCCACACCTTCACTGGCACTTGGTCCCTAGATACACGTCGGACCCAATGTGGGGACGCCCCATCTGGGCCGGTAACAGGCGTCGGAGGAGGTTGAACGAGGAAGGATACGAACTGCTAAAGCGAAAGATCGAAACAGCAATTTCGACCCTCAAGAGAGGGACCACGAAGCGGCGACAAGTCGAGTAACAATAGGCCGCATCGGTCAGTTACGTCATCTTGAAACCTCCGCCGCTTCCCAAACACACTCTCACGAACACCTACAGGGCCAAAGGGTAACATGTCCATCCCCATTTATCTAGACCTAGTGGCGATGGTGGCCCCAGCCCTTTCTTTGTGGCTACTTTTGCGACAGAAACCTTCGTTCGTGGGGATTGCACGGGATAACCTAATTCGGCTCAATATCTACTTCTTCCTAATTCTGGTAGCCGATATCGACAGAATCCTAACCCAAAGCGTCCTCGCAACCTATGTAATGCTCATCGGTTTCTTCTCAATCACCACGAACTTTGGCCATGCCGCAGCCGTTGTTCAGTTCTGTCCTGAAGCCAGATCTTGGAGAGAATCAATGAGGATCATTCTCAAGAGAACGATGTTGTTCCCCATGTTTCTTCTCATTCTAGGCACATGGCTTGCCATCACGCTTGCCTTTGAACCCGTAACATCTTCCCTCACATCATACGGGAACGAGGCCTATGTGCTGCCATCCTTTCCTACATGGTACATTGCGCTCACAGTCATCTTTGCTATACCTATAATCCTGTACCCTTCACTGCTACTTCTATCATCACTGCGTCGCGCCCAGATCTCGTACACTAGAAACACTCTCCTTCTAATGCTGTCCAGCTGGCTTTGCTTTCCCACCTTGGGGCTGGTGATTTTCTTCCTCTTGTCACCAATAATTCCGTTCTCCTACGAGCTCGGGCTGATAATCAGTTCCACGCTCTATTGCATGCTTGCCGTATCCCTTC
>VBBR01000011.1:26369-63918 GCA_005881615.1 Candidatus Bathyarchaeota archaeon | reverse complement strand
CCCAACAGCTTTGGAACTTGTCGAGCAAATCTGCGGTTTCTGGATGGCTTCTTGGAGGTTGAGCCTAGGACCATGCTACGCTTTGTTGACAAGGTGATTCTCGCCAGCGTCGAATACATGGCTTCCTCGGATACGGAGTTTGAAGTCTTTTTCTCGGCCTGGAACCCTGTCGGATCTGGGCAATACAGCTTCGTCAAACCTCAAGCTACAAGCTGGCTTTTCGCTTGCCGCATAGGTAGAAACCCATCATGGTTGATGAACTGTAGTCGTAGCGAGTAGCATCTGTATACTACATGTTTTCTGAGTAGATTTTACCAGGATAATCGCAGTCACAATGACGATTCGGTTTCTATCGGCGGCCAGATGAAATTTGCTTTATATGTACTAGTAAAGTGGGGTCCAAATCTCACCCCCGCACCAATTTGCTACGCACGTTACTCCAATCCTCAACGGGCTGGAGCAGGGCAAGTCTGAATCCGCGTTGAGTTCTCTTCTTGAACTGATCACGTGAAACGTCGACGCTCGAGCATTTCCTGCTCCATTCGCCAAGTTGTCCGAAGAGCTTGAGCTTGTCCCGGTGAGATGGATGAGGCCCCTCAGCACGAAGAGTCTCAAGGATCGGGAATTCAGGGGTTCCGGATCTCAACGCTGTCTCGTCATCTATCCTCCTCGACATTAGCTAAAAGAATACTCTGAGTCGCACGACTGACTGTGTTCCGCGTTGGTTTGCCGATGCAGGTTCAACTCTAATGGCAAGTCAACAACTCTATTATCAAGCGCCGTCGTAGTAGAGGGAATGAGTTCTTTCGGTGACGCTGTGGAGTCTTACGAGAAGCAGTTGAGAGACTGGCTATCCAAATGTCCGGCTTGCGTACTATCTCCGCAGGTAATGTTGCATGCGCGGAGGGGAACCGCCATGGTCCAAGTTGGGCAGAGCTTCGAGTTTGACGAGAGGCTTCATGCACGCGATAATCCGCCGAATCACATTCTTGCCCGCCAACTTGTCCAGTATAATGGGAAGATTAAGAATCCAATCATCTTCTGGCTTAATTCGTCCTTCCCTTCAGACTCAATCTACCAGCTTCACAAGCAGCCAGTCGTACACCACGTTCTCCGTCTAGGAGCAGGTTATACCTTTACGAGCGTCCTAGTTGGACTGAAGACCGCACTTAAAGCAGAGAAGATAAACGCCGACTCCCTCGAATGGGATCCCAAGAAACTGAAGTAGACATCAGGACTACCTTGATGCCACTCAGTCCATCCCCTGAGGGATTGAGAATGCTTTGTAATTTCCCTCCTCCTCGTCGAGAGCTTGCCCTACTTAGTCTGTCCAGGGTGCGTGAGTGCCAGCTTTGTCCTCAAAAGTGGTCGTCTCTACAGCCCTCCGATAGTGCTTGGGCACCAACTTTTCGACAAGAATTCTCTCCTTCAACTGTTCAAGCCGATCATGTAACGAAGTCGCATATGATACGTTCAAGCTTAGCGAGTATTCATCACAGACTTTCGATAAGGTGGAAACGATCATAATCTTTCCACCAGCCCCGAAGACTCCAGTAACAACTCTCTCAACATCTCCGAACCTTGTCGAAATATCCAACTCAGAGATTCCCGCCTTTGTCAGGAAGCGATCGACTACTTGCTTCACGCCAGGTCCAGCGTTTTGCAAGACCTCTCCGAAGCATAGAGCTATTGTCTCATGCATGAGAGCAATGTTAGGCGCTCGCGTTTCTCGTCCGGCCTTTTTGAGAACTAGACCTAGCTTACACCCACGGAACCACGCGATTTGCGGGTCAGTCCATGAATCTCTCTACCCTGTCCGACAGACCCCTTCCTAAGCCTCACAGCTGCCAATATCTCCACGAGCATTCCCCCGCCAGACGTTATGTTGAAGGTCCGCTTTAGTTCCGTCACAATCGTCTTTTCCAATACTTCTTCTCCTCGCCCAAACAGACTCTTGAGAGTCTCAGTGAATTTCCAGGGCTCGTCAGGAATCATCTCCTTGCTTAACTGATTCTGGGCGAGATAGGAATATACAACTTGCTTGGACACATCTCCAAGCACATCTAGCCCAGAATCAATGCATTTCATGATACTCGACTTGAAGTCGGTTTCGGACATGGAATCCATTTTTTCAGCTCAAGTGTTCCGGCGGTTTCCTATTGCTTCGCAGGTTCGGAACGGCAAGTATCGAGAAGAGAAAATAGATACTGCCCACGCAAACACTGGCTATTCCTGTCCAAAGCAGTGGGTCTCCATTTCCCTTCGTAGCAAAAAACGAGAGAAACCCTACAGCGGTCGCCCACAGACCGAGACTATACCAATAGAGGATTGGATTGTGAGATCGAAGGTAAACCCTAGAGAACAGTATCGCCGAGATTGTGAACAGCAACACCGTCGTAGCAGCCGAGGCTCGCTGGATAATCGAACCGGGCTCACCGAAACTCGCCGGAAGAATAGAGTCAATCGCCAGCACTGACAATGTGGTAAGGAAGGTGATCGTTCCGATGTAGCATGCTCCCGCTCTTAATTTCAGGCGCGTAGCCCGCCGAGGACTACCACGATATGTGAGTACGGCACTTGCCAAGTGAAGCCCTCCGGCAGTGATAGCCCCGAAGCCGTATACAGCTATTCCTTTGTTGACGTCGATGCTGCTGACGGCGCCTCCGAGAGTTGCCATCGTGCCAAATGCGAGGACTGCAGTTCCGAGCAATAGAACGTTCAAGGAGCCTGTTGAAAAGAAACTCTTGACTGAAATTCGCGCGACGACAACCGAAATCGCTAGAATGAGGAAGACGTTGAGTATAACCTCAAGAAGAACTGAGGGGAAGATCAGTTCTTCTCCGATCCCAAAAACCCCAAACCCCAAGGCCAATATGGCTGCGACTGGCAGCGGTGCAACTCCAAGCTTTCGTAGGTTGAAACTCATCAAATTGATGACAGCTCCCTATTGGTGTGAAACAAGACAGAACTGGGTCATGCCGAGGTTCATCCTTTAGCTCCAGACCTTGATTGTCGTGGAGCGCCTGAGAAAGCGTCGCTCCAAGCCTGTACCCTTGCCGGCCTCCTCGCTGAACCCCCTAGAATTTGCTCGATGTCAGCGAACTTTTCTTCAACAACGATCCCCTTGGGGCCGATCTCGAACTCCTTGATACTAGTGTCGTGAGGTAGACCTCTAGCTTTGAAGATGACAAGAGCTCTTCTCAGGGCGCTTTCCGACTCGACCTGTCTAAGGGAAACTATTACGTCCATTAGTGAAGAGACCCAGAAATCTGACGGAAGACCTCCATCAGTATTACGGGCCGTAACGAGTGCTGTCACACCCTCTCCTTTGAACCGCGACTCCATTCGTCTGACAACCCGAAAGAACTCGTCATCGCTCATCGCCCGCTCAAGGCTTGTGAGACTATCAAGAACGAATCTTGTCGGCTGGTACTCATCGATTAGTTTCCTGGTATCAGCGAAGATGTTGTCGATGTTATACGGTTCAGGAAAGAAGGATGCGATCCTGACCAGCCCGTTTTCGATGTGGTCGTTAATCCTCCAACCGAATCCCAGTGCTTGTCTAATCAATTCCTCTTGAGATTCTTCGTAAGAAACGTAGAGAGTCCTCTCCTTGTTTGCTGCCCCCCGCATCATGAACTGCAGAGCCGTAGTTGTCTTTCCAGTTCCAGCTTCGCCCATAACAAGAATTGTAGAGCCTTTGTACGGGCCTCCGCTTAACATTCGATCCAACCCCTCAACGCCAGTGCTTACCCTTTCACTGTAGACTCGAGCTGCGGGGTGAGCCTCAAGCGAGGGGTGAACAACAATACCGTGCTCTGTGATATCATAGGTCAGTCGGGCTCTGCTTGCTCCGGTTCCACGCATTTTGACGATGTCGAAGTGCCTTCGCATATGACCCCGCTCCATCGATTGCGTCAGGACCAAAACCGCATCAGAGACGAACTCTTCCATTCCGCCTCCGAGGGACTCTGACCCAAGCTGCTTCTCAGCAATGAGCAAGGTGGTTACCTTGCTAAGCCGAGTCATTCTCCCTAGAACCGTATGAAGGACGATTCGTGCATCGATCTTTTCGGAAAAGGCCTGGGCCATCGCCGAGAAAGAGTCTATCACGAGACGACTCGCCTTCAAAGAGTCAATTTCAGCCATAATCGTGGCGAGCGCAGCGTCAATTGCTTGTTCTTTTACGGTGACGAAGTCGATGAATCTGAACAGATTCTTCTGCTCTAGCGACTCAAAATCCATATTGGCCCTTCGCATATTTCGCAGAAACGCTTCCCTATTTTCGGCGAAAGACGCGTAGATCCCAGGCTCCCCATACTGGATTGCTCCGGTGTACAAGAATTGTGAGGAGAACATCGTCTTGCCCGAACCGGGATGACCGGCCAGAAGAATGAGGTCACCTCGTGGAAAACCGCCCTCGATTAGATTGTCAAATCCCTCAACACCGGTCGCTACCCTATCCTCGACTGGACTCTTAGGCGAGTTGGAGGCAGATGTCAACCTACATGTCGAACAAACAGGCGGGTGTCAAGCTCAAAATGTAACCGATACCGCGACGTTCATTCCTGGGTTCTGGGCATGAAGAGACTTTTTCATGAACAAAATTAGACAAATACCCGAACCGTTCTCACTCCAAGACACCCTTCGAACCGTCGTTTTCTCCAGTTGGGTTTTTGCTCCTCAAGCCTTGCTTAGGGCTCTTGACGTTAATGACCGGGTCTCCCTTTCCGACAAGAATGTTTACGACTACAAGTTCTTGTTCTTTGTCCGGATTCACATCGCGGTGAACCAGACGTGGAGGAATGTGAAAGAAATCTCCACGTCCGACTTCGACAGCACTGCCACCTTTCTCACCATGTTCTAACCGCATGCGTCCGGCCTCGAGAAACCCATAGAGATGCCTTGTGCCGTGATGGTGCCAGTCCGATACGGCCCCGCAAGCAACCCTTGTCCGTGAGATAATGATGTATCGATGCATCGATTCAAACGCTTTCTCACGAACTATGCCTGGAGTCGAATAACCTGCCTTCAGCTCTGAACTTCGAACGATGTCGATCTTCTTCGTGAATTAATGACCCCCATCACAAGCCCTAAGACATTCACATGCGTGCTATTTCCTCAACCTTCCCAATCTTGAAAACCGCACCTTCGCTCGGTTCGAAATACGGGTATAAGCAGGGAAGATCGACTCCGACTTCCCTGAACATGGTAACGTAACTGGCAAGTTCTCTCTTCGTTGGGTTGACAAGAGAGATCCTCTTCAGGTTCTCGCTAGGTCGAACGCTCTTACCAGAGCGTAGAAATAAGTTCGCCTGTCCGATTTCCTGAGCAATTCCAACTGACTCGAACATTTTGTGATAGCTCGGGTTCTGATCATAACCAGCAAATTCTTCGATTAGCATCCTGTGTGCAGTTGCCTCGTCTTTCGAGTAGAATATTTTCAGGTAGCAGGACACTATAAGGCGACGACGTGCATCGCCTAGAGAAGAGATCACAGCTCTTACATGTTCCGGCGAGCAGAAATTGAGTAGGATACCGTCAGAATGACCCATGACAGCCTTCGCGATTCCCTTCCGAAGTGTCGCGATGAGTGTCTCAGGCATCTTAACCCCCAGCAAGGCTTCCGTAAACGTTACGAAACTCTCCCGAGTCAGGCGGAGGCGGTCAAGCATCGCCCGAATCGTCAGCTTGGGGTCACTGCCAGCCCGGCCCGTTCCAATCCCCAGAACAAAGCGGTTGTCCGATAGTTGTTGGAGAGTTAAGAGGCGCCTTGCAAGAAGGCCCGGGTCGTGCTCAAGAATCCGAATTATTCCGCTTCCAATGCGGAGCCTCTTTGAAATAGCGAGACAAGCTGAACAAATGTCGATTGAGGTAAAGCCCCCTTGACTGCCCTCGGGCACGAAAACATGAGATAGGGAACTGAAGCTGTCCAACCTCTTCGCGAGTTCGACGATCAATCCGGGAGCGACAACCGTCGACCTGAACGCGACGGCCAAGTCTTTCTCATGAGACAAGAAGCGTCCATCCCTGAACTGCTCTCCGTGGCGCCTTGAACATAAATCCACTACTTGCACTCGAGAAGCTTGTCGGGTAGCTACTGCTTGAGAAGAGCAGAATTGACATCTTCGAACCTATACTCATCTGGCTTAATGACGGGTTACTAACAATCTTAATGGATAGCTAGACAGCTCTGAGAGAAACCCGAAAGAACCACTGAGCATGACCCTTCTAGTCGTATCTAACAGACTGCCCTTCACGGTCAGCAATCGCGACAATAAGTTAGTCTTTCACGCGAGCCCGGGTGGCCTGGTCTCAGGACTAACCGCGTATCTAGACTGGGCCAAACAAAGCGCCTCAGGATCCGATTACTTGTGGGTCGGTTGGCCCGGTATGGAGGTGGAGGAGGGCTCGCGCGAACAGTTGAGAACAAGGGCTGCGAAACACAAGGCCTCGCCTGTTTTTCTCGACGCTGATACCATGGAAAAGTTCTACCGCGGATTCTGCAACAGTACGCTATGGCCCCTGTTCCATTATTTTCCTACACACGCAAAGTTCCGGGAGGCAGACTGGGCTCAGTACGTGAAAGTGAATGAGGCGTTTCGAGATTCCGTCCTGAGTGTGTACCAACCCAACGATACCGTCTGGGTCCACGACTATCATCTCATGCTTCTCCCTAAATTGTTGAGAGAGAAGGTTCCTGACTTGTCAATCGGGTTCTTCCTCCACACCCCCTTCCCCTCGTACGATATCTTCCGCACGCTCCCAACCAAGTGGCGCAGCGATATACTAGAAGGCATTCTTGGAGCTGATTTGATAGGATTCCACACAATAGACTACACACAGCACTTCCTCAGATGCATTCTCCGAATCCTCGGCCAAGAACACAGCTTCGGCCAGGTCCTTATTGGAGGAGAAAGGACGATAAAAGTCGATACTTTCCCGATGGGCGTTGATTATCGCCAGATTCGTAACGCAGCCATAAGTGACGATATTCAGGAAGAGGGCCGCGGTCTCCGCGAGAGACTTGGTAATCGAAAGATAATACTATCCCAAGATAGGCTTGACTACACCAAAGGGATCAAACATCGTCTGGAAGCTTACGCAATATTTCTCGAGCGGTACCCTCAATGGCAACGGAGGGTCGTCCTAGTTTTGTCGGTTGTGCCATCAAGACTTGGAGCAGAACATTACGACGAGATGAAGGAGGAGATCGACAAGCTAGTGGGTAACATCAATGGAAAGTATGGGACCATTGATTGGACCCCAATAGTTTACCGGTACAGATTCCTGCCCTACAATCAACTTTTGAGTCTTTTTTCAATCAGCGATGTGGCGCTAGTGACTCCTTTGAGGGATGGGATGAACCTTGTCGCCAAAGAATACGTTTCATCGAAGATAGACCAGAAGGGAGTCTTGATTCTCAGCGAGATGGCCGGAGCCTCCAAGGAGCTGGGTGAAGCTCTCATTATAAACCCTAACGATACTTCCGAAATAGTAGACGCGATAAAGACCGCGCTTGAAATGCCTGAGGCAGAACAAGTGCGTCGCAACCAAGCAATGCAGACGAGACTGGAGCGCTACGATGTCATCAGATGGGGTCAAGATTTCACGAACAAACTACACTCGATCAAAGAAGAACAGAAGAAATTCAGTGCTAAGCTACTCGATGCCGCGACTAGAGAGAAGATAATCAGAGACTACGACAGCTCACAACACAGGATGCTCTTTCTGGACTACGACGGGACATTATCACCATTCAAAGCGCGTCCCGAAACAGCAGTTCCCGAAAAGACCCTCCTAACAGTCCTCAATGCGCTCTCAGAAGATCCACGAAACAACCTGGTCATAATCAGCGGACGCAATCGAAGCCTCTTGCAAGAGTGGTTCGGCGCCCTCAATCTAGGAATCGTCGCTGAGCATGGAGCCTGGATCAGACAAAAAGGCAAAGACTGGGTTCCAACGATAAAAGTAGAAACCAACTGGAAGGAAAAAGTCCGACCCACCCTCCAAGGCTATGAAGACCGACTACCAGGATCTCTCTTAGAGGAAAAGGAGTTCTCCCTTGTCTGGCACTACCGAGCAGCAGACCCAGAACTCGCATACGTCCGATCGAAGGAACTTGCCGATGAACTGTCCTACTTCACTGAAAACACCGAGATCCAAGTATTACAGGGCAGTAAATCAATCGAGGTGAGAAACGTTGGAATAAACAAAGGAATGGCCGCGAAACTGCTCCTGTCAGAGAGAGCCTTCGACTTCGTTCTAGCAATGGGTGATGATTGGGCTGACGAAGACCTCTTCGAAGCGATTCCAGATCAAGCATATTCGATCAAAGTAGGACTTGCCAAATCATTTGCAAAGTTCAACCTTAGAAACCATAGGGAAGTTATCCAACTTCTCTCTGATCTCTATAAGATAGACAAGTCCTAGAACTGCCACCATATCAAGCGCGCTCACTAGCCACCGATTCGGTTAGATAGAGCACGAGCATAACGCATGAACCCGGTCTTTCGCCGTGCCTCTTCAAGACGAACAGAGGCGGTAATCAAACCCATGTGAGTGTAGGCTTGAGGAAAGTTCCCCAATGCTTCACCTGTTGCAGGATCAATTTCCTCCGAGTACAACCCCAGATGATTACCCCGTTTCAATAACTGATTCAACAGTCCCTCGGCCTCGCCCAACTTTCCTAGCCGTGTCAGGCAGTCCACCATCCAGAAGCTGCACACGGTGAAGGCTCCCTCCTTTCCCAGTTGCCCATCATCCACGTTGTATCTGTAGACTAGATCGCCTTTGGAAAGTTCTTCGCGGATGTGCTGGATTGTCGATGTCATTTTGGGATCCTTAGCTGGCAGGAACCCTACTAGTGGCATGAGGAGGTTGGCGGCATCGAGTTCGTCGCCGCCGAGAACCATTGTGAAAGCTTTCTTCTTGTTTGACCATCCATTGGAGAGAATCTCGCCCTTGATCTTCTTCTTAACAGGTTCCCATCTGCGCCAGTCGTCGTCGTATCCCAGCTCTCTTGCTATCTTGATCGCACGGTCTAGAGCGACATAGCACCACATCTTCGATTCCACAAACTGTCTAGCTTGACGCATCTCCCAAATTCCACTGTCGGATTTCTCCCATTCCACTGCGGCCTGGTCCGCTGAATATTTCACAAGGTTTTCGTACACTTGCTTAGTAGTCCACCCCAAAGCCCGGTGAAGATAATACATGGAATCAGCGAGGATTCCATAAATGTCCAACTGAATCTGTCTATAGGCGGCGTTTCCTATTCGGACAGGGCTTGAACGTCGATAGCCCTCAAGATGGTCGAGGGTAATCTCAGGGATCTCCCTCTCGCCGCCAATTCCCATCATTATCTGCAACTTCTCTTTCGAATGACGCCGAACGTTGATCATCCATCTTGTGTATTCCAAGGCTTCTCTTGTGGCACCAGCCTCGCTCAATGCCCAGACTGAGAGTGCATTGTCTCTGATCCAAGAATATCGATAGTCCCAATTCCTCAACGCTCCAATACTCTCGGGTAGCGAAGTCGTGACAGCCGCCACCATGGCCCCGGTCGGGGCATACTGAAGCATTTTCAAGACGAGGCAAGATCTTACGACGTGCGCGCGGTATGGTCCCTGATATTTTACGTGGCTAACCCACCGCTTCCAGTAGGATAGTGTCTTTGATAGCTTCCTGCTAGTTTCGTATTTCCCCGTGTGTGTTGGCGAGCTGTTTCCCCATTTGAGGACGAAGATGAGTCTCTGTCCTCTGGACAGCCGGAAATCGTTGACCAATTGGTCTTTGTCTGAGACAAGGAGCTTTAGGGACGAAGCGAGACTAAGATGATGCCTCTGATTCCTTGCAACACATCCTTCCCTAGTCTCCATTAGGATCGTCTTTCCCCGGGCATAATTGAAACGTGGTTGGAATGTGATTCTAAGCCCAGGAGTACCTTCTAGACAGTCTACGACCCTGTGGATTTCCTGAAATACCTTCAGCTCTCCTTTTTCCATGAAACAGGGCATGAAGTCGGTAAGCTTGATGCTTCCCTCTTGGGATTCGAAAGTAGTTGATAGAATGTTAGTTTCGCCCTCGTAGCTCTGCTTCGTCTTGAAATTCCCTGTAGGCGACAGACGGAATCTCCCCCCCTTTTGCGAGTCGAGCAGAGCGGCGAATACGCTTGGAGAGTCGAATCTTGGAGCACAATACCAGTCGATGGAACCGTCTAGTCCAACGAGCGCTGCCGAGTGCATATCTCCAATTACTCCATAATCGCTGATGGGCTTGTATCTTCCTGCAGAATCCGGCCTATCAGACAAGAATCCTAGCCCTACTCCGACACGTCATGGTTCCGGCATCAAGGCTGTCTCAAAAGCGCTTCGATACTTGCTCGCGTAGAATTCTTGAGCTTAGGCGAAAGTTTTTGATCGCCCATTGAGAAATTGTACCGAGCTGGAAGCGATTTGCAGCCCAAGAAGAAGCCGCAAGGGACCTGCAGCTCAGATTCGGAGTGATTGAACAAGTAGTACAACTGGATGCCAAGCCTCATGACGTTTTCGTTGCTTTGCTAGACCCTGTCAAGCACAGTGACTTCACAGGGTCCCCTGCACCCACTAGCGGAGGACTGGCGCTAGATTCACTGCGTGGGACAATTACATTTCAGGAAAGAACATCAGACTCGTCAAGGACAAGAAGATCGTCCAAGAATGGAAGACGACCGAATGGGCTAAACGGCTATCCACCTTCGAAACTGGAATTCATCCTTATCGCAAAGAATGGTAGAACAGAGCCTAAGATGGTTCATTCGAAGGTTCCCGCTGAACAAGTGGAAGACTATCGGAGAGGATGGTATGATTCCTACTGGAACCCTCTCAAGAAGTACCTTGAAAGGGCGAGACCCTAGCTGCTCTCACCTGGAGGATCAGGAAGAGTAGTGATCACACTCACAAGGGATGAAACGCGATGATCTCCCCTGAGCTAAGGCAAAGATTCGAAACGCTCCGGCAAGACATTGTTACTTCAGGCACTTCAAACACGTTCGCGACAGACAAGGCCGAAGTTAGACTCATCAAGGACCAACCTTCAGAGACAAGAGTCCGGGGCTTCGACGTAATTCAATACGAGCCAGAGAGTATCGGAGGAACCGGCATGGGTCCAACTCCAACTGACTATTTCATCGCGTCGATCGGCTTCTGCGAGAACGTGATATTCGTCCGGAAGGCTAGTCTTGCGGGATTGTCCGTCGATTCGCTGGAGACTACCGTGACAGGGTCCTGGGACCGAAGAGGACTCTTCGAGATCGACAACGTCGCGCCATACTTCACCGGCATAACCGTTGAGACGAAGGTATCGACAAGGGATCCTGTTGAACGTGTGATTCAGGTGGCGAGGGAAACGCATCGAAGATGCCCAGTGCACGCAACACTGGCACGCGCTACTGATCTTACTTTCAAACTGGTCGTGAACGGTCAGAGTGTCCAGATCTGAGCCCGTAGGCAGTATATCTGCCCTAGGCGATCTGAACCGATGACTTCGTTATCTCGTTGGCCAGTCGATCGTGTACCTTTAGCCTCTCGAGTGTCGCGTCGGCTCCAGCGAGCTTGTGTTCGCCGAAGAGCTTCTCAACTTCTGGGACGCGACCGACGCCTATGATCGAGATGTACAGACGCATATAGGCTGAGAGCGTTGCTGTTCCCTCGTACATCTTGTCAAGCTTCTCAACATTGTCCTTGAACCACTCCCAAGTCGCGGCGTGCCCATCCGGGTTGGAGGTCGCGAACTGGAGCAGTCCCCGTCCGATATCCTGTCGTTTTACGCCGCCTGCCATTGCGAAGGCCTGAACCTTTCTGACAAGGTCAGGCCGCTTGAAACTGGCGAGTCCTTCCAAGTACCTGAGCCGATCCTCATCGGTAGTGCTCTTCTTGTAGCTTCCTAGAAGCCCGTCGTAGTCGTTCGAGGATCTTGCATAACCCACGATCACAGCTCGCTTCATGTCAGGCTCTACATTGGCCAATTCGTTGAATTTCGCTCCAACCTCTCGCGCATAGGCATCATCCATCATGGTGAGTCGCAAGGCAACAATTCCCCTCAGCAAGGAGCTGTTCTCGTCCCGTTTTCTTTCAAGGATTTTCAACTGAGACCTATGGTATCTTTGCGACAGATCGACAGTCTTTCCCGGCGCAATCAGAAATAGCGTTGTGAGCCTCTCTGAGGTTTCAAACGTAGGCAGATATTCTTCGTCGCCAAAGAAATGCTTGAGGAAGACCTGGTATTCTTTCCAGCTCATTCTTCCCGAGGTGAGGAAAGCCCAAGCATCATTCGCGAGGCCGTACCGATCAAGCCCTGACAGTTTGCTAGCCCAAACGAGCTCTTGTAATTCGCTACCATGATAGTCGGTCCTGTAGAATCCTGTCCGATCAACATTCAACTTCAGGGACTTTGGACTGGCAAGTTTGACTTCGGCCTTCTCTTTGTCTAGGAGGAGTTGCTGTGTCTTACCGTCCACTGTTATCGTTACTGGAATAGGCCAGGTCTGCAACTCCCGCGCTCCGGAGAACATGAATCTCTCCTGTTCCAGGAGTAGCTTGCCGTGGGACAGCGATGCCTTGACAACTGGGTATCCTACTTTGCTAATCCATTCATCCATTACGCGGCTAACGTCTAGGCCCGACGCTTGCTGAAGATGGTTCCATAGATCGCTGCCGGCAGCGTTGGAATAACGGAACTGTTGGAGATACTTGCTGACACCCTTCTGGAACTTGTCTGGACCGATGTACGCTTCGATCATTCGAAGGATGCTAGCACCTTTGCCATAGCTAATCTCATCGAAGAGTTCCTCGATCTCTTCCGGAGAGCGGACCTTGGCCTCGATCGGATGCGTGCTGTTCAACCCGTCACGAGCCATTGCTCCCCCAGTGCTGTTCTTGACAAAATCTTGCCAGATCTTCCATTGCGGAAAAGCCCAGTCGACTACTTTGTAAGCCATGAAGGTGGCGAAGCTTTCGTTAAGCCAGAGGTCGTCCCACCACTTCATCGTCACTAGGTCGCCGAACCACATGTGAGCAATTTCGTGCGCGATTACCTCGACGATGCTCTTCTTTGTCGAAGTGCTCGTGTCCTTGTCAGCATGCAACAGGATCTCTCGGAAAGTTATTGCTCCCCAGTTCTCCATCGCCCCATAAGCGAACTCGGGAACAGCGATCAAGTGGAGCTTGGGCAAATCGTAGGGAATGCCGAAGTAGTTTTCGTAGAATTCTAAGGATTTCTGTGCCGCTTCGAAGGCGAGACCGCTCTTGATCTTTCCCTCGGGCCTTACGACGGAGGCGACGTACAATTCTGTCTTGTTATGTCGGTTCTTGTCCTCCTCGAACTTGCCGACTCCAACATAGAGAAGATATGTGGACATCTTCGGGGTTTTCTGGAAAGTGACGGTCTTCCGGCTTCCCTCCGTGTTCTCGGATTCGAGGGGCATATTCGAGATTACTGCTAGATCACTTCGGGTCCGGACTGATAGTTTGAAGTCCGCCTTGTAAGCGGGATGATCAATACAAGGTAGGAGCCTGCGAGCATGTGCGGCTTCGAAATGTGTTGTCAGGACATACTTGTCCCCGTATGGAGCCTTGTAGAACCCGGTCAGACTCTCGGAAACTTTTCCTTTATATTCAACTTCTAGGGATCCGGAGAATTTGCCAGTCTCAATATCCACGGCATTTTCGTGATGCTCGAATGGAAGCTTTCGACCGTTCGTTTTGACACTAGTAACCTCTAGATCCACTGCGTCTAGACTGACATCGTCAATTGAGCTCATATCGATCATCACTCTCCCAGAAAATTTCACAGCATCAAAATCAATGTCGAGAAATAGATCGTACTCTCTGACCTGTTGTACTGTTTTGTCAGATTGAGTAGTTATCTGCATGGCAATCCAAACGCTGGAATTTCCAGTCGAGTACTTAAGGGCCATCGAGTGAAGCCCAGATTCGACGCCTCACAAAGGCTAGGGGTGTGTGAGAATGAAGCGGAATCTCGCAGACGACGGTTTCGGTTCAGAGCATGCCTTTGGTGAGCTCATAGGCTAAATTTGAGGCAAAGATAAACAAACCTGCCTTCCTGGTCCACAAGACCGGGTATCGAACATTGCTCAAGTATCGGACAGACATGTACGAGGGGATGATAGCCGAAACAGTAGTGGTTCCAGGACACAACGGCACCGTTATCAACGCGTATTTCGCGCGTCCTCTGGGGCCAGGACCCTTTCCTGGAGTCGTGCTAATCCATCACGCACCAGGATGGGACGAGTGGTATCGCGAGACTACTCGCAAGTTCGCCCACCATGGCTACCTAGCGATTAGCCCGAACATATACTACCAGTTTGGCCACGGGGCGCCGGAGGATATTGCCGCAAAGGTACGAGCCTCAGGAGGAGTGCCTGACGATGACGTCGTCGGCGACATAACAGAAAGCTTGCATCGATTGAAATCTCTCCCTCAAAGTAATGGCAAAGTGGGACTGTTCGGCACCTGCTCAGCTGGGAGACAAACGTTCCTTGTGGCTTGCAGAACAAAGGGAGTCGATGCGGCCGTAGACTGCTGGGGAGGAAGAGTGGTTATGTCCCAACAAGAGTTGACCCCCAAGTACCCAGTGGCACCAATAGACTACACGAAGGACCTGTCCTGCCCACTGCTCGGACTGTTTGGCGAGGAAGATCAATTCCCGACTCCCCAGCAAGTTGTCCAGCATGAACAAGAGCTGAAGAAGTACGGGAAGACTTACGAGTTCCACATGTATCCGAAAGCCGGCCACGGTTTCTTCTACTACGACAGGTCTGGGTACAGACAAGAGCAGGCTGTCGACGGCTGGAACAAAGTGTTTGCGTTCTTCGCGAAATACCTGGAAACTCCTGACTAAACCTTGGTAAGCATTTTGTCATTAGAGGAAATATGACTCATGTGCACAGGGATCGTCGAGAACACGAAAATCTCAGGTCACGGCAAGGGTCCACAAGGCTGGTTCCCTCTGGAACAGGCCAGTGTTTCCTATGACCATCCCGACCACGCTCGATCTGAACGAGCGGTAATCATTGACCTGCTTAGCAATTCTGCGAGGCCAGAATCAAGGGTTGCCGTCGAGCTGACTCCTCAATCCGCAAGGGACCTAGTCCATGCCATCCTTGCCACTCTATCCAGGGGAGAAGGCGATCGAAGGGAACAAGAAACGAGTGAAATCACTGATCATTCCAAAAATCATCTCTTGAAAGAGATGGTCTCAGGGCCTTCCGACTAGACGCTCTTCGGCCGTATAGTTGATGAAGGGTCCACTCATCAAAGTGCTGTTGCCAATTATCGCAATACTCCCTTCTTGCGTTCTTATCAGAGTGGACCTAAGACCTACTCTTACAACTGTACCCTTTATCCCGCTGTACGAAATGACATCGTGCAAGCGCAGGGTCTTGTCTGAGAAAAGGAGTACGCCGGCAATAATGTTGGAAAGTGTTGTCTGAAGAGCCAAGGAAATCGTTAGCCCCGCAATCCCTGTTACAGTCAGAGCCTGGAACTCGGACGCAATCCCCGTAACTATGAGGATAGCAGCGACTGCGACGACTATCCAAGTTACCCTAACGCCGTCCCTTATGGTTCTTATGAGTTGCCTGGAAGCTCCCGCCCTCTTGGCCAGAGCGGTGAGTCCGCGACGAAACAGCTCGCCGACGACTGCCCAGAGACCTGCAACAACAACAATTTGGAATAGAGTTGTGAATAGATCGGCCGATTCTCAGCCTCTCCCCTGACTCACGCACTGACGCATGATTCGAAAAACCTTGCTCTTCCGATAGAGAACATAGAATTGTGCGTGTGTCTCCAGACGGCGCTCAACATGTAATGTGAAGATGTAATGTGAAGACAATGATTCCTCGATTAGCTAACTCTCCGCCTCATTCCCTTCAACTCCTCCGGACGGGGAAATCTTGGTCAATTCCAAGCACGTATCGAGGCTCATGATTGACCTACGGCCTTGCTCTCCTGCGGGGGTTTCAGCCTGTGGAAGATCTTGTAGAGCGACAGATCATAGGCTACTTTTAGTCCTCCTGCGATAACAAAAGGAGACCCTAGCCAAAGTGTAACAATGGCGTAGCCAGCAAGAGAAGGGCTGAAAGTTTGAGCGATGCTCCGGGACACATTAGTGAACCCTGCAGCAGGAGTGCGGTCGGCCTCTGGTACCACACTCATCAGATATGATTGTCGGGTTGGTACATCCATTTGGGAGAGAGATTGTCGAGCGAGTAGTAGACTTACAGCGATTGACGCCGAAGAGACAAATGGTATGACCGCCAACAAGAGATTTGACGGGATATGAGTATAGACCATCGTTTTGATCAAGCCGATCTGGCGAGCGATCCGCTCAGCGAATAAGAACGAGATTGCGGTTACAATCTGTGCCCCAGCGAACAATAATCCCAGCGAGCCAAGCTGCAAAGAGTACCTCTCGTAGAAATAGTACGAGAGAATGCTGACGCCGACAAAACCTCCGCCGAACGAGTCCAATGCAAACAACGCTGACATTCTTCTTACGACTGGCTTCGAGCCCTCAGACAAGACGGTGATATTCGGCGAGCTGGTCTTTTCCTTCTCGACTCTCATTGAGAGTCTTGAGTAGAGATAGGCTCCCAGTAACCCCGACACGAGGTATGCCAGGAACAGCGGGCGATATCCTCCGGTGCCAGAACCAATGTATTGCGGTAGGCCGACAACAAGGGCTCCAGCTGACGATGAAACGTACCCTACGAGGTTGTAGATGCTGAAGCCCAGCGTTCTTGACCTGCCGTCCGATGCACCGGGGAGAATCGCCTGTTCAAGCGTCAGAAAAGGTCCAACCTCGCCTGCTCCAACGGTCATGTTGCCCACGATTCCTGCTGCTATTGGCGCCCACAAAGAATTAGACGAGAATAGAAGAGCGCCAGCTAGTGCATCAGTAAGCGCGAAGAAGATCAACGTCCGTTTGCGGCCTAGACGGTCAGCGAACACGCTCGCGATGAGGGTGTAGACCGCGCTCGAGGCAACGGTTAGGGCCAAGACCACGCCTATGAGGAAAGCGTCAAGCCCTAACTGGCTCAAGTAGACTGAAAATAGGACTCCCAAGAACCCATACGGGACTGTGCGGACCGCTTTTTCGATGAGGATAACTTTTCCGTCTTTGGCCATCCAGTTGAAAGGCATACCGCGTTACCTTGCCCGCTATTCCAGTTCCCAGAGCTCGATTCGTCTTATGATCGAGCGGATGTCTGTTTCTGGGTGGGCAGCCATTCAAGTTCCATATGAATCTCGAATTTCTGGTTCTCCTTGGCGTAGAGAAACTTCAACCCAATCGGTTCAATTGGAGAAATCCGCGTAGACGTTTCGGATCCAGGAAACAGGTTCTTGAGATCGATCGATCTGCCGCGAAGGGATTCAGAAAGTTTAGTAAAAAACTCTGAGAGCTGATTTTTTTGGAGTTCAGTTCTGTGGCGGAATATCGACTGGTGCGTTTCCCTGTATGTCTCGAGTATCTCGGTCATTCTCGTCCAATAGACCATAGTACTTGCTAGTTCAACACGGCCTGCGTCTGTAAGCGCATAATGTCTCCGGTCGGGCGCCTCTTCTCGAAACTCAACTCGGCTTGTAAGCAAGTGATTCTTCTCCAGCTTCTCCAGGGCGGGATAGATTGTTCCGGCCTTCGGTTTCCAATAGCCTGAGAACCTCTTCTCAAGTTCTCGAATGATCTCATAGCCATACATCGGTTTCTCCGACAGCAACAGTAGCAGCCAGAGCGACACTGCGCCAATCTTCATTCCATGGGGCATGAGCCTCGACAATAATCGATTCCTCTCTCGCAGCAATGGGTGAGTTAGCCTTATATGTGTAGATATTCTATCTATGTAGAACATCTATAGGTGTCAAAATGAAATGAAATGGGTAACCCGAGAAAAAGCAAAGGTGGACAGGATAGCCTGTCCATGGCTGATCAAGAAGTTCGTAGATAAGAATCCTGAGTTCCTCTTTGTCCCTCCCGAAGACATACCACGGGTGGTCAAGGAAACAGGTGCCATACCGTATGACGCTAAGGGAATAGAGTTGACGCACTACAAAGAGGATGGCAAGGAATACGTCAGCTTCGATGCTATCATCAAAAAGTACAAGCTCAAAGACCCTGCCCTCTTGGAGCTAGCGAAGATAGTTAGAGGGGCGGACGCGAAAATATCCGATGCTCCACCGGAGTCAGCAGGTCTCGAAGCCATAGCACACGGTTTCCGAAACCTTGCGAAGGACGACTTTGACAACATGAGACTTCAGTTCCCTACGTATGATGCGCTCTACAAGTACTGTCAGCTCCAAGTCGAAGGAACTCAGAAACTCGAGTACAACGTTTCACAGCCCAGTCGGTAGGATCTCGTTTCACCCTTCGACATCTAGGATACATCGAACTCCCTCCAAATCACGGAAAGGGGGGATTCGATCACGCGGCGGTCCATCTCAGATCCTCCACCCTCTACGTGGCTCACACATCGAACGATAGTGTAGACGTGATCGACTGCCGCCAAGACAAATACCTGAGATCGATTCCAAACTTAACAGGTGTAGCAGGGGTTCTAGTTTCTCATGAGAAGAATATGGTGTTCACGTCTAATCGTGGAGAGAATACGGTCGGCGTCTTTAACCATGGAGAAGATCATGATTTGCAGAAGATCAAGGTTGGCGGTAGGCCCAATGGACTTGCCTTCAACCATTCGAGCAACATGCTCCTAGCTGCCAACGTTCCCAAGCCGAACAGCAGAGATGCGGTCACAGTGTCCATAGTTGACATGGCAAAGAAGACAATGACCGCGGATGTTGCGGTTCCTGGCCGGACAAGATGGGCTGTCTTCGATCCTGATACAAAACGGTTCTACGTGAACATAGCCGACCCGAGCGAAATTGCTATGGTCGACTCGGAAGATCCTGACGGGCTATTGGAGTCTTATCGTATTCCATCTGCAGGCCCACACGGGCTGGACCTCGACCGGCTAGGGAGGCGCCTGTTCTGCGCCTGCGATGAAGGCCACCTCTACGAGATCGACCTTGAATCGAAAAGGATCTCAGAACCCTCCAAGCTTGCGGGACCCCCTGATGTCATATTCTATAACCCGGAACTCGACCACTTGTACGTGACAATCGGCGACCCGGCTGTCGTACAAGTCTTCGACACGAAAACCATGAAAGAGATTCAAACGGTCATGACTGAACCCGGAACCCACACGATCGCGTTCAACCAGCACACTGGCAAATTGTACGCGTTCATGCCGGAGACCCATCGCGCCTCGGTATATGAGGAAGCATAGCGTAGGAACGGACTCCTCGGCTTAGCTCGGCTCATTTCCAAGTTAAGGGTCTCAAGTCACCAGCGACCTCGTTGCGGTGAGATTCCGGTCGATTGTCTAGGCTAGCGCTCTGTCTCCAAGTTCTCGGAGCGAAGCGGCCGCGGACCCTGCAGACGGTCGATGCCGGGCGTCCTTATCCAACATTTTCTTGAAAACAGGGACCGCCGGTGCGAGCTTGGCAACCCTCTCGAAATCAGGGTTGAACGAATTCCAAGCCGACTTCAGATCGCTCGCTATTCTGCCGGACCCGGGATTAGCAGTGGTCGCGTTCATCAATTCAATAAGCTTCTTGGAATTCAACGGAGTTTTTGTCAGCATATTGTAGATGGTTGCTCCTAGCGCGTAAATGTCCATGGAGGCTGTAGCGCCTTCTCCCAAGACTTGTTCGCCTGGAGCGTATTCCGAGGTGAACTGGCCGACTTTCCCCCCGATCCTGACGACGGATCCGAGATCAGCTAGCTTTGGCACAAGGGTTCCAGACTTCATCTGGTCCCTCATCTCCTGCCCCGTAGAGGGTGGTCGCAGGTTGAATAGAATGTTCTGCGGTTTCACATCGAGATGGACAAAGCCCGCGTTGTGAATCGTCTCTAGTCCAGTCGCAATCATGGAGCCGATCAGCATGACAATACCTCCCCATTTCTCCGAATAATACAACGAATCATACGCAGGATCTTCCAGAAGTCCCTTAGCAGCACCGCCCTTCATCAATTCCATTACAATTGCGGGAGGACTGCGAAGATAGAGCTGTGTATCGCCTTTCACGATTTCCTGAATGTTGAGCCGGTCCACTAGGATTCCTCTAAGCTGGACTACGTATTTCGACTGCGCCGACAACTCCAGTAGCCGTGTGGCTTCGGACATGGTCTCCTCGAGAGCCGCGGCCCCTGTTCCAGTTTTGAGGATTGGAATCTTAATTGCCATTTCAGTCCCCGCCTGCCCAAAGCTAGCCCGGAAGACATACCCTGTGAGCCCTGTGGCCAAGTGCTCGGTTATCTTGTAGCTGTGAACCTCTTGACCCACCCAGACTCTCGGGTCCCAATTGTCCAACCGCGGGAGACTGCCTTTAACGAAGGGTATTGCGGGAGGTGGAGGTGGGAGAGGCGTGGGTTGTTTTGCAGGCTGAGGCGGTGGACGACTTGGGGACGGTGGATTCGATATCGTCGGCGGAGGAGGACTCGATTGAGGAGACTGGACGTTGAAGGAAAACGACTCGTTAACCGTCTGGTGTTCCTTGCTCGTTGCAGCAATATGTACAGCGTAGCTGCCGGATCCCTCTGGCCGATAGTGCGCGCTGTACTCTCCCGTCGAAACTTGCGATACTCTCAGAGAATCAGTCTTGCCCCCAGGCCGTGTTATCGTTGCCACAATTTTGGCCATTTTCTTTGCTTGCCCGCCAAATTGGGTGGCGATCTTGATTGTCTGTTCTTTGCCTTGGCGAACGGTAGGCGCTCCCGTGATGGTAATTGTTGGTCCAAGGGTAGGACCCAATAAGATTCTATGCGCTAGATTACTGGAGCTGGCTCCGACCAATGCCAAGGCGGGCAAGAATCCAAGCGAAGAGACGAATGGGTAGAGCTGTCTCAAGTCTCCAGAAGCTACAAACCCTAGGACGGCAAGCAGGTTGAAGCTGAAGAACAGGGTGGGCATCATGGACATCGAGAGATTCTTGGTCTGCCATACTTTGTCCAGGAAGTGGAAGAGAACCATCTGGGCAATGTTCGCAGGTACACCAAGCGCGATGAAGAACACGATGGTGAGTGAGTCTACTGACAAAGCTGAACCCGCTTGCAAAGCCGACCCCAACCCCAGCCCGACCGCTAACGCGATGGACGCTACGACATTTGCCTTGATCATCTTGTAAGGCGTCGCCCTAGAGAAGAGAAGACCGGCCAAGAGAACCCCAATCGATGGGGGAAGAGCGACGAGGAGCAAGGACAAGTCCCCGAACGACAAAGAAGAAAAGCCCTGCCCGGACACAGAATGTCCGATAACATAGAGAGCGGCAAGAAACGAGACTGCAAATCCCACACCGACCTTTGAAACACCGGTCCGCAGATCGAGAGATGTCAGAACGCCGAGGCTTACCAGTCCAATAATGTAAGCTGAGGAATCACCCTGTATTCCCAGACCGAAGAGGAACGCTATCGGTACAGAGAGGACTGCCGTGAGGATCGGTCCGAGTGAATCCCGCGTGAAGGGAAGGCTGCGGGTTTTCTTCAACTGCGGCAACTACGAGCAAGCGCCTTCCTAACGAGTGGACTTCGAATACGCAAATTCCTAGTAATCAACGGTGTGACCGACGCGAGGCGGTTTTCGTTCCAGCGCAATTACATGCTCGCAAACCGGGTAAGACAGAAGAGTTCATTCATGAAGCGCCCATCTATCAAGCATAAGGCAAAGCCGAAAGACCCTGACCTAGACGCGGAGTCTGCGGAGACGCTCATCTGGACGTGCTCAGCGTGTGGAGCTGACAATCCTGACTCAAAACAAACCTGCGTGTCTTGCGGAGGAGACAGAGCTGGAGATTCGGCGACGCCGAAACCAATAGAACCCATAGTAGAACCAACAATAGAGCCAGCAGCAGCAGAAGAAGAGCCGGAGCCCTTCGAGGCGCCAGAGCCAGAGAAAACAGACGTAGAGGAAACACCCTCTGAACCTACCATTTTCTCCTTCGATACTGATCATGCGAAACTAGAGACTCCACCTGCGCCACCTGAGCCTGAAATTACGCCCTTCCAGCCAACCCCTACCCCATACAGCCCAGTATCCTCCATGCCGACGACCGGACATGGACGATTCTACATGGTGTTCGTGAACACCCCCGCTGCATCCCTAATCAAGTCAAAGGTGCCGATCGAGTTCGACGACTTCCCCGTTGTTAGTATCGGACGAAGCCCAGAGAACGTGATCGTCATCCCGGACCAAGAAGTCTCAAGAAAACATGCAGAACTCACAATGAGCGGAACCAGGCTGATGCTGAAGGATCTGAACAGCAAGAACGGTACATTTCTCTACAACGGAAAGGAATTCCAGCAGGTTCACGATAGTGTCGAGGTTAAACCGAACAGTATAGTAAAGTTCGGTACTGGCACTATCGTGAGGCTCACTGGTGAATGATTGAAGCCCTGGAAACCCCCAGGCTCATACTCGAGGCAAAAGAAAAGATGGAAGGACCACTCCTCGACTCGAGGCGGGAAAGGAAAGTAGTCTTTGTCGGAGACACTCATACGGCAGTCGACCTTACACAAACTATCTTCGACAAGTATTACGCGGATAGCGACCTAATCGTCTTCCTTGGTGACTATGTGGACAGAGGAGAGACAGGCGTGGAGAATCTAGGCCTAATAGCTTCAAAGCTTCTCGAAGATCCTACCAAGATCATAATGTTGAGGGGAAACCACGAGAGCCCCTTGACAAACTCCTACTACGGCTTTTTTGCGGAGGTTACAGAGAAGCTAGGAGAGACTGCTTACGATCAGTTCAAAGAGTTCTTTCAAGCCATGCCGTACGCCGTCGTTGTCAACAGCTACCTCTGCCTCCACGGTGGTTTAGCGACTACTCTGGACAGTGTGTCCCAGATTGCCGATCTGCCCTTTCCTGACATGAACCCTGACGATCCGACGGCGTTTCAGCTTCTATGGAACGACCCTAGAGACATGATCGAGGGTTTCATCCCAAGCGTAAGGGGAGACGGAGCCTTCTACTATGGCAGCGACGTAACAGAGAAATTCTTGACGAACAACTCCCTCAAGGGCATTATTCGTGGCCACGAGGTCGTTGATGGGTTTAGAGAAGACCTCGGAGGAAAAGTAATGACAATTTTCACCAGCAAGTACCATGGCGGCGCCGCCGGCGTACTGGTTCTGGAAGATGACAAAATGGAGAAGGTCACACTATGACACTGTCAGCTAGAACCGAGCTGAGTCATACTTACTCGTACGATTCGAAGATAGACGCGATTTTTAAGCTCACTCTGGTCGCAGAGAGGCGTACGGAAGCGAAAGGCTTCCACCACATAATCGTCCTCGACACTAGCAAATCGATGGACGGCCAGAAAATCGAGCTTGCAAAGAACGGCGCGCAGGAATATGTGAAGGGTATTCCTTCTGGAAACATGGTCTCTGTAGTCCTGTTTTCAAGCACCGTCCAAGCGTATCCTGAAACCAAGCTTTCAGAGGTTCTCCCCAAGATCAGAGCGTCAGGTTTGACAGCTCTCTACGCAGCGCTCCAGTCCGCATTTGAAATAGCGCAGAAGAGCCGCCTACCCGGATGGATCGTTCTTCTCACCGACGGTGAACCCACAGATGTCACCAAGCCCGAACAGTATTCGAAGCTGAAAATGCCTACAGGGTTTCAAATGATCGAGTTTGGCATCGGCGCAGATTATAACCAGTCGATCTTGAAGGCTCTCGCCGACGCATCTGGTGGTATGCTCCACAACATCACGGACGCCCAGAAACTCAAGCTCCCCAGCCTAATGCAGGAGAGCGCGGTAAACGAGGTTGGCGCCAGAAACATAAGTGTAGACTTTGGAACCCCTGAGGTCAAGATCCTGAACTACAAGGGACCACCGGTTTCTATCAACGCTGTGGAGACGGTTGCAAAGATCTGGGGCCGTGTTCCAATACCGGCAGGATTCAACGGTAGACTGCTCAACATTCAAGTCACGTACTCTGACACGATCGATGACAAGAAAAAGACTATCAGCGCCCCTGTAGAGGTTAGAGTCGCCAGGAACGAGGAACAGTTCTCGGAAGGAATCAACAACAACCTTGTATCGGAATTCACATACTACCAGGGTCTGGAGGAGTATTACCAGCACCTTGCTGCGGGACAGCTGAAAGAAGCAACCAAAACCATGAACCAATTATCTGCAAACGCTGAACAGACACGGCGCACCGATCTTATCGAGGCGACAAAACGGCTATCCGACCAACATGAACAAACCCTCAGGCTGGGAGGAAACACTGAGAGCACGAACAGGCTGCTGAAAGAAGCAGCGAGCGAAACCACGAAGAGAACTAGGGGAAAGTAGATCCTAGGCTACTCGGTGTATCTGAGGGCTTCCGCTGGTGGGATCTTGGATGCTTTGCGCGCCGAGCCGAGCACCGACAACATTGCCAGCGCATATGATGCGACAGAGATTTCGATAATCTGCGTCCAAGGAATCACGAAGGAGAGGCCCGAGTTGGGCTGAGCAGTAAACGCGTAGGCTAAGTCTACCCCCAGCGAAACTCCGATTATGATTCCCAAAAGAGCTATGTAGCTACTCTCGACGAGGAAGGCCAACAAGACCATTCTCTTTCGGAAACCTAGGGCGCGAAGAATACCGATCTCATTCCTCCGTTCAACAACCGAGCGTATCGAGATAATTCCGACGCCTGCTACTCCGACGACCAGGCCCAAAGCCAGGTAACCCTCAAACAATCCGAAGAATGATAGGAAAATCCTCTGTCCTTGTTCGATAGTCACTTCGATAACGATCGTCTGCATGCCCAGCTGAATGAAGTCCTTCTTCAACAGGTTCGCAACATTAACAGGGTCCAGACCTTTTGCTACGTTTACAAGCCCCAAAGTACCGGAGTCGACGTTGAACGAGTCTTTCAGAAGTCCCCTTACTCCGATTATTCCGTCAAATAGTCCACGCAAAACCCCGAGAACCCTCACCGACTTTAACACCGGGTTCCCAGCAGGTCTTGCCGCGAGGACGAGATCATCTCCAGGGTTTGGATGTCCGTTTCCTGCGAATGATACGGACCATACGACGTAGGACTCGTTGCTTCTGACCGCATTCCAGACCTCAGTAGCCGATCCGAAGCCAGTGGCCAGGCTTAGCATCTTGAACGAGTTCGTTGTGAAGAAGTTATCAGCTCCTAGCGCGCTCGGGTCAGCACCCACTAGCTGAGTCAACGGAAAGTCCTGAGACGTGGATGAATCATGCGCCTCCTGCAGCAGAATCGTGGTAAACGGGATAACCGCTGAAACCTTGTTGCTCAATGTTGCATCCGCCATTACTGACGAGGTCAGGTTCGCTATCGGAGCGGTGTTAGTGGCGATATCATATCCACCCGACTGATCTTTGGCACTTTGGCTGATAGATGCATTCAGCTCGGCTTGAATGCCGGCGACGGCCGACACTGTGAACAGTACAAGGGCGAACATTGCGACAGTCGCGGCTGTCCGGAAGCGTTTGTTTTCAGGATAGGACAGCGCGATCTTGAAGATGGCGGTCAGAGTTCGCCTCTTGCGAAGGACAAAGCGCAGCATCTTCAATGGAACATCAGTGTTGTACATCACAACTAGCACCGAGGCGACGACCATGATTATCCCTCCCACTATGAACACCTCCGGGCCGAAACTGTAGTTCGAGACCAGTGGATTGTCAAATGATAGGCTCGGAACCGCCCACTGAACA
Source organism: Candidatus Bathyarchaeota archaeon (assembly GCA_005881615.1). Classification (GTDB taxonomy): domain Archaea; phylum Thermoproteota; class Bathyarchaeia; order 40CM-2-53-6; family 40CM-2-53-6; genus 40CM-2-53-6. Next base: position 38,122 of record VBBR01000011.1, on the reverse strand, counting down.
AGGAGCGCGAAACCTGAGAGAGTGAATGCGTATCGGTTGCGGAGGAACCTTGACAGGACGAGCCCTGCGCCGAAAATAATGAGGCTTGGCCCCACGAGCGCTTCCATGGTGGACTTGGCTGCGAACGAGGCCTGGAAAACTACGACTCCAGCGAGAGCCATTGCAAAGCCGGCTACCAGCAGCAGAGTGTAGGTTCTCTCTCCTCGTGGTGGTTCGGGAATGTTTCGAATTGCCCTGATAATGTTCAGCTTACTTATCCGCCACGAAGTGAGAAGAATCGTAACATAGGTAATCAGCACTCCCGCGGTGAACGCGGCGAACAATGATTCCGGGGAGATAGTGAAGCTACTGAGAACCAGAGACTCGTTCAGAGAAGGAATGAATGCTGAGAAAATGTTTCCGATTGCATATAGAATGGCGTATGCTACACCGATCCCTACCAATACTCCGACGATGGAGGCACCAGCAGAGTAGAGGCTCCCCTCGAACAGGAATAGTCTAGTCAACTGACTCCTCCGCATTCCAACGGCCCGGGCCATTCCCATCTCCGATTTCCGCTCCTCGGCCAACATGATGAAAATGTTGAGAATCAGAACGATCCCGGCTAGGATTGCGAATGAGCTAAGGATGAGGAAGAACTGAGAAAGGGACTTTGCCCCATCGGTGGCATTGTCGACTGAGAGCTTCTTCTCGGTAAATGCGCACGGAATAGCAGGAGGCGTCACGACCGTCGAAATGTCTGTTTTGCATCCTATCGATGTGGAGTTGATCGTCGATTGGGTGGTCGAGTATATGCTATCCAGGGTCTGATTTGCGGCTAGCGCCACAGTTCGGCTGTATTGAATGGCGCCCCTGAGCCCTCCAATGTTTGTAATCGCGATGTAATTTACCGAGTTGGGGTGGCCGGTAAACTGTTGAGCGGAGTTCAGCGTGACGAACACGTCGTCTCCCTGTGTGAAGGAGCCCCTCTCGTCGGAGACTGCTATTCCTACGACTGTGAAATTGAGATGTTGGGCTGTGAAGCGCTGGGCGGAGTAGACAGTGACCGTGTCTCCTATGGTGGCGTTCAGGTCGCGGGCTGCCTTGTCGTTGAGCACGGCCTCGGTGTCGTTGAAAGTGGATGGAATTACCGATCCGGATGTGGAATGAAAGTCTCCTAGAGCACGGGACGCGTTGGAGAAGCTTCCGATAAGCGCAGATCCGGCCTGAACTATTCCCTTGTTAGAATCGTAGATGCTAACTGTCTCGATTATTTCCGGTGTAACTCCCACTACGTCCGGTCCAGCGGATGGATAATTGGAGAGACCGGTTGAAAGTGACTGGTAGACGTTGTATCCGAAGTATTGATAGGCAGATCCTTGAAACCCGAACGTGGTGCTGTTTCTCGCATAGACAACCTCGTCCGCATGGCCGTAGCCGAAGTAGGCACCGCGGGTAAAAAGCTCGGTAAGCGTGTCTCCAGTGACAAGCGATCCTGAAATCATCGCAGTTCCGATCATAAGTCCTGCGATGACCAGCGCCATGTTGGTCTTCCGTCTGGTAAAATTGCGCAGCGCCATTCTGAGAGTAAGGCGATCGCGCAGCATCATACCTAGCGAAATTAACAGCAGTACAGCTACGATGTAGACTTCAAAGCCAATGGTCGAGCTGCCAGCAATGCTACTAAGGCCGCCGAACCAAAGGAGCAAAGCAGCGAGACCGATGACCAACGACGAGAAGGAGAGCAGTTTCCTTGAGTAGCGTCCCGCCCTACTGGTAGGCTTGGCCCGGGAAAACAGGTAGGACAAGTAGCCAGCGCCAAGACCCACGACCAAAAGTCCCGCGGCCTGCACTAGGAGCCAGGTCTGATTTTCAGAGACAAACTGGCGTAGAAAGAAGTCGTTTTGGTAATTGAGATAGAGAGCGTAAAGCTCCCCGAGGGCAATTATCGAGAGGAAAACAATTAGACCTACAAGAAACGACCTTCCTTGAGATCGAGACCTAGGTTCTGCCGTTGGCCGACCGCTCCTCGTCAGGACTTTGTTCCGGCCGCCGTTTCTTTCTCTATTTGCCCATTTCTCATTGAAACTATCCGGTCGGTCTCTTGGGCAATGTGAGAATCATGGGTGACTATCACGAAGGTCAGTCCGTAGTCGCGGTTCAAGCTTCTCAACAACTTGACAATCTCGGCTGAATTCTCGGAGTCCAGATTACCAGTCGGCTCGTCGCCCCACACTATCGCAGGCTTGTTCACAAGAGCACGAGCAATGGTTACGCGTTGCTGCTGCCCCCCGCTGAGTTCCATTGGCTTGTGAAGACGCCACTCCTCCAGCCCAACCATCTTCAGAGCACTCAAGGCTTCTTTGCGAGCCTCCGCCTCAGACACGCCTGCTAGTAGAAGGGGAAGCTCGACGTTTTCTTGTGCGCTCAGCACGGGAAGAAGGTTGTAGGCTTGAAAAATGAAGCCCATCCTTCTTGCCCTAAACCCGGACTTTTGATCATCAGACATGCTCGCTAGGTCAACGCCCTCGATCGCCACCATGCCCTTGGTAATGTCGTCAAGCCCGGAAAGACAGTTCAGTAGGGTAGTCTTGCCACAGCCCGAAGGGCCCATTACCGCCACCATCTCGCCCTTTCGGACCTTGAAGTCGAGGCCTCTGAGAGCCTCAACCTTCAACGTGCCCGTCTGGTAGACCTTCCAGACCGATTGGGCCTCAACCATCCATGGACTGTCTGCAGGAGGCAATCGTTCCAACTCGTTATTGTTTTCGTCCGCGGGATTTGAGATTGGGCTTTAAGGACGTTGCGACAGCAAGTACTAGTCGTGAGAGCCTTCTCTGAAGTGGATATCGATGTGGCTTGGTCGGATAAAGAACGGAATTAGGAGCAGGTAGAGTACGAGACTTATCCGAGTATCCAGAAAGGAGAAGCCGATCCCAAGTAGAGAGACTATTGGCCCGACACTAATTCGCCTCTTGGCTAGACTTACGATGTGAGGGTCAAGATCCTTTTCGACAAGGCGATGCTGGCTCGTTGCGTACCACCATACAGCGTAGAGCGCCAGCCCTGTCGCTGCCAGGTTCGCACCGTAGACCCGAACCGCAGTAGGCGAGAAGGGATACAGCCCGAGCAGAGATGTGGAAAAGGGCACAAAACCGATAGTTAAGAGAAAAAGAATGTTGACCCACAAGAATACTCTGTCGCTCTGTTTGATATAGTGAAACTGGTTGTGGTGGCCAATCCAGTACACGCCTAATACGATAAAGCTGAACGCGTAGGCGAGATAATTTGGCCAATGTCCCCTTATTTGACTAGCAAGTTCCGACTCAGGAAGGTTTGGGACAGGGACTGTTAGACCCAAAACCAGAACCGTCATGACCGTGGCAAATATCCCGTCCGTTAGGGCCTCAATACGGGCTTTAGTCAATCCAGCTTGTAGTATCCCGGAAAGGGCCAATTTCTCTAAGAGGGACTGCTGCAAGGATGCTTAGCTCTTTCTAGACCCAATTATCAACGCAAGCCTATTCTTCCACATTGACATTCCCCTTATGGGAAGTAAGGAAACTGCTCGCTGTTGGTGACGCCGCACCCAATTTCCGCCTATCAACCGACAATGGCAGTTACGTTGCTCTAGAGGATTTTCTTGGTAAGCAGAACGTGGTAGTTTACTTCTATCCAAAAGACTTCACCCGCGGCTGCACAGCCGAGGCCTGCAGCTTCCGGGATTCATACGAGGCTTTCAAGGATCTAGGGGCAGAAGTTATTGGAATAAGCTCCGACAGCCAAGACTCTCATCGAGATTTCGCTCAGCAGCACCACTTGCCATTTATATTGCTCAGCGACGCCGAAGGTTCGGTGAGGAAGGCCTACGGGGTCAAGAAGTCACTCGGTCTTTTTGCCGGCCGAGTGAGTTTTGTAATAGACAAGAAGGGAATTATCAGACTTATCTTCTCATCCCAAACCCGAGCCACCGCGCACGTTGGGGAGGCCTTAAACGTCCTGAAGTCCTTGAGTTAGCTTATCTCTCATTCCGAGGCCCTCGAATGCGTATTCCGCGTCCTAGTGAAAATTCCAAAGAATTTTTCAGATCAATCTTGCCGGACGACCCTCGAGTCACTATCCGGCCAATGTTCGGAAACATATCGGCGTTTGTTAACGGAAACATGTTCACAGGGCTATTTGGAGACGACCTATTCGTGCGCGTGTCCGAGGAGAATCGAAAGGAACTCCTCGAAAAGAAGGGAGCTTCATTGCTGGAACCGATGAAAGGAAAGCCCATGAAAGAATACGTCGTAATACCGAAAGCTTGGCGGAACCAACCCGAGACGGTGCAATTGTGGGTCAGCCAGTCCCTGGACTGGACAAGCCGGTTGCCTCCCAAGAAAACCAAAAAATAGCCCATCCCCACTTAGTTGAATGAATACTGAAATTCTAGGGAGAGGAAGGTTGGCTAAATCGAAAGAGGGTCACAGTCACATCCGTTGCGCGGACTGCGACTGTTCACCAGATGAATGCCAAGCGACTGAAATGCCCGCCGCCTGCCCCAACTGCCGGCTTGAAGTCTGCTGTTGTTGGCTCGCTCGTCATCAATCACAGATGTAACGTTGTCTTCTCCTTAGAAAAACATCAAGTCACTATCCGGGCTGTGGCATGTGGCGTTAACTGTCCGTTCATGGCCATGATCTCATTGCTATTGAAAGACAATGTTAATCGGAGATTCACCGTGGTACCCGGAGAGCTCTGAAACCCTCCCCCAACGATCGAGACCTTAAGAGAATCGCTAGGTATCGAATAGGTCACGTTTCCGAGGTTGGAAAAAGTAACCACCGCAGCGGATACTGGAAAACGGAGCTGATCGTAAATTCCCGTGGAGAGCCTCGCACTTCCCAAAGTCTTCGTAGTGGTCAAGATTGAAATCATGTCCACTGTTTTCTGGGACCCGACTATCGCGTACCATCCACTACTGCTAGAGTTCCCAAAGCCTCCCTGATGGATCTCCATCGTTGCGAACGTGAGGTAGATGTGGAGAATGCTGGGATCATATTGCTGAACAGTAGCCGGTTGCACCTGAGGCGGATCCGTGATACTCAGAACAACTGTTCCCTGAACATACCTAGTATAGAAAAAGTACCCTGATACTGCACCGATCATGAGAATCACGAAAATGACGGCGGCGATACCTTTAGCCATTGCTTTTTCCAGATCGAGCCAGCACTCGTTCCCACTACGACAGTGCAGTTTTCAGCCCTTATCCCTAGCATAACCAGAAATTACTCAATGGGGTTACAGTCGAAGGCAAGAGTCGAATCCAATCAGAAAGGCCCTGGCCGTTCCTTTCGGAGCTAGCTTCTAGTGGAACACCCAATGTAGTCGTCGATGGTGTCATTTCCAACCCATCCTCCAATCACGACCGAAGACGTGCACGTCACCGCTCGCGACATGCATCAGGATTCTCCTTACTAGCCGCGGCACTGTCAACTCTTCGGTTGCTGTTTCTTGTCCTTCGGTCATCTCTAACCGTTTTGTTCGAGGAGTGACCGATTATTCGTTAGGGGCGTTCGTCAGATGAGCCTGTTACGCTGGGGGAGGTGACTGATCACGTGACGGGTCTGAACTGGGATACCTGGTTGGTTGGCCACTGTAAAATCCTTGCCTGGCAATGGGCCAAGCTACCACGCTGCGGGCGTGAGGGGGCGGTTGAGGTTCGACCGTTCCCTGCCGAAAAGAGACCACGCGTCTCTTGAGGCGCAAGGGCTCTCAGGTGAAGCAGTGAACGGGAACCCGATGACGACGGTAATCCTCGGAGTCGATGAGAGCAAGTCTAGTCTTCGAACAACCGAAGACTTGACAGAACCCTAGCCGCAGTTTAACCCGAGAGGAGGCTATGTTTAAGAGACGCAACCAGAACGCCTCTCAACACTGATACACTATGGAAGCATCAACAGTCACAACCCGACCGCAACCAAAGCTACACACTCTAGTCCATTTCGAGATACCTGCAACCGACCCCGCCAACGTAAGCAAGTTCTACGAGCAGCTTTTCAACTGGAAATTCTCTAAATGGGGAGAACAGGAATACTGGCTCATTGCACACAAAGACGCCCCGGCAAACGATTCCATTGGCGGACTCTTCAAACGCAACGCACCAAACGAGCAATTCCTCAACTATTTCTCCGTCAACTCCATCGATGAATCCGCAGCCAAAGCCACAAGCCTAGGTGCCCAAGTGGTCACTGCAAAACAAGAAATCCCAACAGTAGGATACTTTGCAGTTCTAAAGGACCCTGACGGAAACACCTTCGCCCTGTTCCAATCCACAGGCGGAATGTAGCGCACAAGAACCTATCCCATTCTAACCCCCTCTTTTCTTTAGGCTCGAACGGAACACTGCCCGGATTACCCATTTCTTCAAGAACACAGACGGGAGCAACGACAGGCATCACTCAAACACACCCCAACATTTTTCACACCCCAACGAGCAGTATGCGCGGAGCGTGCGAAGGCGCAATCAGCCGAAGTAGTGCAGATTCAAGACTCCAACAGAGTCCGCATACTAGCGTTCATCAAAGCGAATCCTGGCACCCATCTGAGAAAGATCAAACGAGAACTCAACCTCGCCATGGGTGTCATCCAGTACCACCTGTACAGACTAGAACGAGAACGTAGCATACTATCGGTTCGCCACGGCCTCTACAAACGCTTCTATGCCGACAAAGCCCTTGGAGCGCAAGACCGCGAGATCCTGAACATTCTCTCCCAAGAAACTGAGAGAGATCTCGTACTCTACCTCATCAAGAACCCACTTGCAAGCCAGAAAGAACTCTCTGAATTCGCCCGAATCTCCGCGAGCTCAACAAACTGGCACATGGGAAGACTATCCAGAGCTGGATTCGTACAACCTAGGAGAGAAGGCGGGTTCGTGTTCTACACCGTTAGCGGAGACTTAGCCAGGATTCTAGCACTCCTGAGAAGCTACCACCCAAGAGTATGGGAGAGATGGGCTGAAAGATTGGCCGACCTGCTCGCGTAACCACGGTCTTGAGAAGTCGGGGATAGCGAGGAGAAAAGCGAAAAAAATGTCAGCATCTCCAACTGATCCAACAGACCTGCTAGAAATTGGTAGGGGAATCTTCGCACTCATCCTCTTCTCGTTATCCCTATACGCCTGGTCAAGGAGAAGACAACCAGCTCTGATCATGGTCGCAGCAGCATTCTTGCTTTTTTTCATGAAGACATTGCTAGACTATGTTCTACCTTCGACGACCGAAGATGTCGTCAGGGTCGGAATCGACTTCGTCGCACTAGCCTTGTTCTTCGTCGCAATAGTTGTCAGACCGAGAAGGGACCTCGGTAAAGGAACCTCCTGAGCTAGTTCAATCGATTCATGGGAGAAACTAGAGTCTCCCGCACAAGTGACCGGACATAGACAACTGTACCATGACGCCTAATATCCCTCGCGAGTTGACGTTTGATCCTCAACCGAGGGAAATGCGAGTGCCCTCTGTCGGACCCTTCGAACTAACCGAGGTAGAGTTCATTGGGCTTGAATTCTTAAGGCAAGACGATGAGAGGCAGCTCAGAAAGACGACTCTGCGGGCAACGTGGTCTGGACGAGAACTCAGAGTCAAAGCCGAAGGCCCTGCAACGATAATCACTGATATCAAAAGCGAGATTGCTTCCCGGGCCCTGCCATACTAGAAAAGCAGCTGGAACATCGAACCTAGAGGACACCGGGATCAAAGGCTCCAAGCAGTCACCGTTCCCTTAGCAGCGTATTTGCACGAACCCTCTTGAATGCGCAGTCAAATAGATACTTTTGTCAATTGTTTGCTTATCTGCCACAACCGTTTGGCTGAGTCATCATCATACGATTCTCGAGAAGACTTTGCCTCGTGCATCTTGGTGAAGTACTTTCCAGTCACGCCTCCCAAGTCGGGAGAGGTTGCCACGTAGAGAATTCTCTTGGCTGCGCTTTTGGGACTTATGAAAAACGGTCGCATTAGCCTGAATCCGAAGGTGACGAGGCCGTTGTTGTTGGCAAAGTTGGTTCTGACTACTCCCGGATGCGCACTATTCACGGTAACACCCGTGCCGTCAAGCCTCTTCGCCAGCTCGTGAGTGAAAAGTATCATTGCCAGTTTTGACTGGCCATAAGCATGCCAGCCCGAGAACTTCTTCTCGCCTTGGAGATCCTCGAAGTCAACCTTCGCGCCATTGTGGGCGTCCGATGAAACGTTGACTATTCGGGACGGAGCGCTTGCCTTGAGAAGGTCAAGCAGGAGGCTCGTCAAGAGAAACGGTCCGAGATGGTTAGTGGCGAAGGTCGATTCGAGACCGTCCACCGTCGTGATGCGCCTCGTCAGATAGACTCCGGCGTTGTTGACAAGCAAGTGCAGCATCTCATGTCTAGCCTTGAAGTCACTCGCTAACCTGCGGACAGAGTCCTGGGAGGACATGTCAGCCAGCATCAACTCCAAGTTCTGGTTCCCGCTCTTCGCGATAATGTCCGCTAGAGCGACCTCCCCTCTCTCCTTGTCCCGGGAGACGATTATGACAGTCGCTCCCATTCTTGCAAGTCCAAGAGCTGTGGCCTTGCCGATCCCGGAATTCCCGCCCGTAATGAGGGAGGTCTTACCGGTCATATCGACGATGGTCTCTGGCAAGTTCCACTGCTTAGACATGATCCGCAAGTCACTGATAAGGTCCTGAGCGCTCTATTAGTGCGGTTGATTTGATGCTTAATCACGATGTCAGGTGCGAATGAACTGCTGGCCCACCAACGAGCTATTTTTGGATCGTCTCTGAGTTAACTGGTGTGCTCGAGCTTGAGTAAAGCATGTTTTCTCTTGATACCCCAGCGATATCCGCGCAGACTACCGTCTTTGCCAATTACTCGATGACATGGAATCACCAGCGCAACGGGGTTGGTCGCGCATGCTCTTGCCACCGCTCGTGAAGCCTCAGGCTCGCCCAGCTCCCTGGCGATCTGACTGTAGGTGGTCGTCTGGCCGAATGGGATGGATTGGATTATCTTCCAGACCCGCGACTGGAAAGCTGTGGCCGTCACGTCGAAAGGAAGGTTGAGTGCGAGATGCTCCCCGTCAAAGTATTTCGCGAACGCACCAGTCCACTCTTCCATCGCCTCGTCACTCCGGCTCAAGATTGCGTGAGGATAGTCCTCCGCAAGAGAGCTCTCGACAAATCGATCTGAGTCTCCAATGCAGACACCGCACACACCTCTTTCTGTTGCGGCGACCAGCAGCCGGCCTATCGGAGAGTCGATGATGCTATATTGAATCCGTAAGCCTTCACCGCCTCGGCGAAATTCTCCAGGACTTACCCCGAATGCTCCCTGAACGTTCTCGTATACGCGACTTCGGGAAGAAAAACCAGCACTGTACAACGAGTCGTTCACAGTTTCCCCATTTCTTAGAAACCGTTTCATTCTGGCAAGGCGGCTAGCCTTGACGTATTCTCGGGGTGAGATCCCGAGAACCTTCTTGAAAGTACGCTGGAAATGATAAGGACTAAGGCCGACTTGACCACTGAGGATTGCGAGGCTAAGTTTTCCTTGAAGATTGGCTTCGATGTATCGGCAGGCTTGATCTACCAGTTTGGCTTTCGGGGAAGGTCCTCCTTCGCGGGGCTGACAACGGTGACACGGCCGGAAACCAGATTGTTCGGCTTCAATCGTTCCAGGAAAGAATAGAACTTGTTGTTTGCTCGGACGCCTCGCTGGACACGACGGTCTACAATAGATCCCGGTCGAGCGAACGGCGAATACAAATGCTCCATCGAAACGGTCATCTCTAGATAGAACAGCTCTCCATTTTTCATCATCGGGCAGAATGTTATCTTTCTGCTCGAGGGCTCCATGTAGTTGAGCGAGACTCTGCTGGGAAGTCAACATGGCTCACTCATGGTCCTGACAAAATAAGTAGTTTGACTCCGAATCTTGCCTTCAATGTCTGAAGGATCGGGCAGATATACGTGAAGAAACACACCATTGTTCTGAAGAAACCATGACTCGTCCTGATTGGCAGAAGAAAAAGAAGAAAATGGCGGGCAGAGAAGGCCCGAAGAGAGGAAAGAACCGCTAGAGAGGGCTCCCACCCTCTCCTTTGGAGAGAGGAAAGCCATTAGATTATCTTAGTTGGACTCTTACTACATTCCGCCCATCATGCCGGGAGGCATACCGCCACCCATACCCGGGGGCATTCCTCCAGGACCGCCTGGGCCTGGTGTGCTTCCACCCTTCGATGCGAAGACGTCGTCGACCCTAAGGATCATCGTCACAGCTTCAACCGCCGACTTGATCACCTGTGTCTTCACGCGTAGTGGTTCAACCACGTTCATTTTCAGCATGTCGCTTGCCTTTCCGGTCTGGGTGTTGACTCCGAACCACAGATTCTGAGCGTTGTTATGTTTCGATTTGAGGTCAACGAGTATGTCTATCGGGTTGATTCCCGCGTTCTGAGCAATTGCCACTGGTATGGATTCCAAGGCTTCTGCGAATGCCGTCACGGCGAGCTGTTCTCTGCCTCCGACTTTGATCGCGTACTCTCGGAGCCGCTTGGACAACTCTATTTCTGGAGAGCCTCCGCCAGCGACTATCTTTCCGTCTTCCACTGCGTTTCGAACAACGCTCAGCGCGTCATGGAGGGACCTTTCGGCCTCGTCGACAACGTGCTCTGAGCCCCCTCGTATCATGATAGTAACTGCCTTGGGGTTCTTCGCCTCGCGAACGTATACAAGCTTGTCGTCTCCGATCTTCACTTCTTCAACGACCTTGGCATAACCAAGCGCCTCTTTCGAGAGATCCCGTGTCGTTCCTACAACACTTCCGCCCGTGGCCTTTGCCAGTTTCTCCATGTCGCTGCTGCTTACATTCTTGACAGTGAGGATTCCTTTTTTAGAAAGGAGAGATAGAACCTCGTCATCGATACTCTTCTCGCTAAAGAGAACATTTGCGCCAGTCTTGGTAACCTGATCCGCCATGTCTCGGAGAAGCTTTTCCTCTTCCTGTATGAACTGGTACATTTCCTCCGGCTTGTTGATATTGATCTTCGCATCGGTCTCAGTCTTCTCAATCTCCAACTTCGCATTCAACAACGCTATCTTAGCGCCAGCGACGCTCTTCGGCATCTGAGAGTGAGAGACTTCCTTGTCGATAATTATCCCGTTCACTAGCTCGCTTTCCTCCAAGCTTTTTCCGTGCTTCTTCATCACCTTGACAAGATCGATATCCGCCTTTACCCTGCCATTGTTCTTCTCAGTCACCTGCATGACCGCCTCAACAGCAAGTTCGGCGAAACGGTTCTGAGAACCGAAGATACCTTTGGTGTTTAGGGAGGTCATCGCGACCTGCTTGAGCCGCACCTCGTCGTCAGGCTTGATAGCGATGGCGATTTTCTCTAGAATCTCCTGTGCTTTTCCTGCAGCGTTTCTGTAACCGTCGATGACGGCATTGGGATGAACATCCTTGTCAAGAAGAGTCTCTGCTCCGGCGAGCAACTCGCCGGCGAGGACTACTGCGGTTGTTGTTCCGTCGCCAACTTCGCTGTCCTGGGTTTTCGATATCTCGACTATCATCTTAGCAGCAGGGTTCTGGACGTCCATTTCCTTCATGATGGTAGCCCCGTCGTTTGTGATCACAATGTCCCCCATGCCTGCGACCAGCATCTTGTCCATCCCTCGTGGTCCGATGGTTGACCGGACAATTTCCGCAACTATCTTAGCGGCCATTATGTTGCTTCTCTGGGCGTCTCTTCCCC
>VBBR01000011.1:0-26307 GCA_005881615.1 Candidatus Bathyarchaeota archaeon | reverse complement strand
GATGAACATCCTTGTCAAGAAGAGTCTCTGCTCCGGCGAGCAACTCGCCGGCGAGGACTACTGCGGTTGTTGTTCCGTCGCCAACTTCGCTGTCCTGGGTTTTCGATATCTCGACGATCATTTTAGCAGCAGGGTTCTGGACGTCCATTTCCTTCATGATGGTAGCCCCGTCGTTTGTGATCACAATGTCCCCCATGCCTGCGACCAGCATCTTGTCCATCCCTCGTGGTCCGATGGTTGACCGGACAATTTCCGCAACTATCTTAGCGGCCATTATGTTGCTTCTCTGGGCGTCTCTTCCCCTAGACCGGGAGGTGCCTTCTCTCAGAATTAGAACTGGTGTTTCCGACATTGCTAATCAGATTCTGAATACGAGGTGAGTGTGCTTCCTAAGATAAACATATGCAGGTCAATCCTTCAGAGTGAAGAAGACGAGGTTCCAATCTTGAAGGGGTGCTGCCGGAATCTGGCCTTTCCAGGCTATTGGGACCATGCTGAGCCATTCGATGACGGAACTGGATACTAAGATCGGAAGCTTTGGCGGAGTTTGGTTTCAAAAGTATCAAATCAAGCAGAGGCCAGCGAAGCTTATGACCGCCTGGTTCGGAATCTTGGCTGCTTTGTCGTGTCCAAAATGAGAATAGGGGTAAATGCGGACAAGATCATAGCCAGCAGCCCCAAAGATCTTGAAACGGCAAGGACTAGATATTATGATCGGTTAGCGACGCACTTTATGGAACAGATTGGTCGGAGAAGGTCCCGAGTGATTCTTGAGGCCGGATGCGGGAAAGGTCAGCTCACAATACCATTAATCAGTAAGCTTCCGAGAAACGTAAAGATGATCGCCATAGACTCGTCTGCAGGACCTTATGCGGGCTGGTTGAAAGAACTCACTAAGAAGCTACGAACGGAAGGATTTGAGGAACGGGTTCGCCTGATCAGATCAGATGCGAGAAGGATCAAGGGCGTTGGAGACAAGAGCGTTGACGTTGTAGTTTCGAACGAATTGCTATGCGACCTCCCATATGACTCGGAACTTGAAGAAGCTCTGGGAGAGTTTTACCGGATCCTCCGGCCTGGAGGCTTCATGATCCATGGTGAGTGGTCATCTTCCCCAGCAGCGGAGCCCCAAGCATTCCTCGTCGAACACTGGCCGTCTTGGACTCCGGATCAACTCTTTGCAATAATGAGAAAGAGCGGTTTTCATGACTTTCAAGTATCTTACTTCGGGACAACGATCCGCTTTGGATATGAGAATGCGGTTGAAGAGCTTCGAAGCTGGGGCGCCAACGAAACATTTCTCAAGCGATATGACAAGCTATTGAAGCGCGACGGGATCGAGCTCCCATTTGAGCATATAGTTCAATGCGAAAAATAGAATCTGCAGGTTTGAAACCTGAGGCTCCGCTCAGGAAAGTCTCCCACGAAAAACGGCTGGAATTGGCACGAAGGATCGCGTCGCGGCTAGTCGACACTTACAAAGACGCCGTCCTAGCTGTCTGCATTTACGCGTCCACTGCAAAGAATCTGGACCGTCCCTACTCCGACCTCGAAATATTCTGCGTGGTTACGGATAGTTTAGAGGTCAAGAACAAGCGCTATGTCTACGATGGCCTAATGTTGGAGATAGATTATTTCCAAGAATCAAACTTCCTCAAAGAAGCCGCACGAGTAGGCTGGGACTGGCCACTCGGGGCAGACCAGTTCCGGAACCGGATCGTATTGTTCGAGCGTCACAACTGGCTGAAAAAGCTGGAGGAGGCCGTCGCGCAGAACGATAGGGCAGATTTCACCGAAGAATTGCGGTGGGCCGTATTGACTGTGACTGAGTCTCTCGCCGCTGTCCGCAACGCACGCATTAAAGGCGATCTGCGAGACCTTAGAACCCGAGCGTTCTACATGGCCTGGGACGCCGCGAGGGTCGTATTCCTTTGTAACAGAAAGTATGTGCTTACGACGAGCTGGTTCTGGAAGCAACTATTCGAGTGCCAAGAACAGCCTAAAGATTTTCGAAATCTCATCGACATTGTCGCCGGCTTCACAGAGTCTACCCAAACAGAACTCGTCGATGCGACAGAGAAACTGTGGCTGGAAACGATAACGATGGTTCGGGCCCGCGGGTTTTCGATTGAGTCGATGGATATCATCGTGTGACCGACTGGCGGGACATCGCCCAAGTCAGCAAACTCGATGTCCGTAGCGACCGGGAGCAGCGAGAAAGGATAGATAAGACCGGTAATGGAGACGGATTCAGAAAAAACGTGGGTATTGAAGCCGATAGGGTAAGAAGCCCCACTTCTACTTCTTACTCTTCTTCTTTGGCTTACTAGGCGTACAAATTCACCTATTAGTTGATATATCATTGTTTACAATATAAAACTATTGTATTCTGGGTTAATTAGTCAAAACAGCCCACATTTCGGGCTAAAATCTTCGTAAATAACCTCTTTCTGCACTATATCACAGCGCAGATGCGTAAGCATCCGTTTCTCGACAAATATTGTACTTTGGAGGCGACCTTAACGGTCCTGGGAAACCCAACTGAAGAAAAGACGCACATTGAGTCGTGTGCCGAAAGGCTACGGGAAACGACGGCGGGTGGGCGCTCAGACTCAAGACAAACTACGGTTGGCTATTCTCTCTCAACCGTCTCAGCCACTGGAGCTTCTTCAAGAACTGATCCACAGAGAATGCATCGCTTTCCCTTTTCCATCTCGGCCATCAACTTCTCGCGGGAAATGCCCAGTGTGGATTCAAGCTCGACGATATCCTTCGGGAACGCTTGAGACTCCTCGCACTCGTTGCAGATCAAACCGCCACGTCATCCATCAATCTAGGATCGAATGAAGCCCTAGTTATACTCCTCTCCGAGAAACCGTTCACAAAAAACGCTTTCCTTGCCCTTCAAAAAGCAGAACTAGGCGACAATCAATAACCAGGACTGATCGAGTCAATCAAGAGCAGAAGATTCAGCAAGGATTGGAAAAAAGAAGGCTTGGGAATGGCGACCGAACTAGGAATGTTTTGTAACCAGGATTCTTGATAGAATCCGAGAAGCCCTTCCGAGACACCTAATCTCGTCGGCATCAAGTTGAGAAAGCAACTTGATCAGTCGTTTCTCACGTCGGCTCCGTCCTTCGTGGATTATTTTCGTCCCTTTGTCTGTTGAGGAGATTATTATTGAGCGCCTGTCGTCTCTATTTGCTTCTCTTCGGACCAATCCCTCTCTCACGAGGGCTTCGACGACGCGGCTCATAGTTGGCGGCCTAACCTGTTCTGCCTCTGCCAGCTCGTTCAACGAAAGTGGGCCACCGAATACGACAACTGACAGGGCCGAGGCTTGTGCGGGTCCGATTCCCATCGCTGAATCTTCGGTTCTGACATCACGCAGCAAATGGATCGCATTACTGTGGAGACTCCTCCCTACTTCTTCGAGGTTGAGTTCTCTAAGTTTCCTTGGCATATGAACACCATAGCTCGTTATCATCTTTACCAACGTATATATATTAGCATGACTAATAATTAGCTATGCTAAGTATGCAAACCGATGAGTTTCTCGAATCAATCCAGAAAGGCAATCTATCCAGAATCAATCAGCTTCTCGAGACAAACCCTGGACTCGCAAACAGCAAAACGAAGAATGGCATTTCAGCCCTGCTACTTGCACTGTACCATGGGCGTCACGAAATCGCGCTGGTGATAGCCGCAAAGAAGCCTATGCTCGACATTTTTGAAGCGTCGGTTCTTGGGAAGCTTGAGCAGGTCAGGAATCTGATAGGCCGGGACCCCTCGCTGGTCAACTCTTACTCCCCTGACGGATTTACACCCGTTGCTCTAGCTGCCTACTTGGGCCAGAAGGACGTGACAGAATATCTCCTTGAGAAGGGTGCAAATGTTAACGCGATGGCAAAGAACGCGACGGGTTTTACGCCGTTGACGGGTGCAATAGCCAACAATCACGTGGAGATTTCGAAGATACTTGTTAAGAGTGGCGCCGATGTCAACCACAGGTACGAAGGTGGCGTGTCGCCCCTTATGGAGGCGTCCCTTAATGGAAACCTCGAACTCGTGAGATTTCTCCTCGAAAATGGCGCTGACTCCACTGCAAAGACAGCAGATGGAAAGACCCCGATGAGCTTTGCTAGAGAGAAGAATCACGTCGAGGTCATCGACGCACTCAGAAGACACGGCGGACACTTCTGAGGGTCTGACGAGCGCCAATCGTGAGCGCGTTTTTCATGCGCTGAAGGCTTTCCGAAGGTCTATAACCTAGTAAAGGGACTGGGAGAGTATCGCGGATTATAGGAGGTGTACTAGGCCGAATGAGTCGTGGTTCGTACGGTGGTCCCAGAACAATGCACAAAGTCGTCTGTTCTGACTGTGGTAAGGAGACTGAAGTTCCTTTCCAGCCAACAGAAGGTAGACCAGTTTACTGCAGGGACTGTTACCAAAAGCATCGCAGGTACTAGGAACCTCAGAAGGGAGGCCTAGGTACCCTTCCCTTATTTTTTACCGATACGTTTTTTTGAGCGACGGGAGATCTTAGACGTTTTCTTGGTACGAGGAAGATTCGGATTGTTCTTCGCCGGTCCGCTGTCCTTGTGAGAAGCTTGCTGTATGTTTTCGGTCGAAACATTCTTTCGTTTTGCGTATAATCGAAAGAGACGGTTAAGTTGCGTCGGCATATAATCTAAGTAATCTATCTTGGTCATTGTAAAGGGGCTGTTACTAGCCTAAGCCAGCTTTCACTGGGAGTCAGCCCTTCGTAGTCTGAACAGACATCTCGCGCCGATGCTGGTACCCCCAGACAATTGATAGGAGCCTAGCAAAGCGAAAGATGCTCCGATAATGTCTAGAACGAAAGCGAAAAAGAGGGTTGAGAACCCTGCTAGAAAGAGCCCAACGAGGCCCACTGCGTCCCATCTTTCCATGCGCATAAAATCTCTTACCAACCTCTCCCCGAATCGAATTGCCAGGGCTCCGAGAATAATCAGGCCGACTGCTCCGACGAAAACCTGATAGGTCAACTCGGAATAGTAGTTTCCGAACGTTAGAAGCAAGCCGACTTCGTCTCCGAAGAGCCCAGACCAAGGCCATAGACAAGTGCGTAAGCCCGGTCGAGCCTGTCGGTTCTCTTGCCCACTATCGCGAGCCAACCGGTCAGTGCAACCATTCCTATCCCGTACCAGAAATGATGGAAGTGTATCCCGCTCCCGACTACAACGCGGGTCGGACATGCGGTTGCGAACAGTCGCGATCCGAAAAAGCTCACCAAGAATGCGGCAATAGCTATGAAAGCCAACGTGTGTGTTTGAAGGGGATCTTCATGGCTTCTTTAGACATGACTGGCGATGGATGATCGAATTGCTTACCAGAAAGATATTATGGATGCCGGCTCTGTTAACTTATCGTCGGATGCCTCCCATCGTCGAGGCGCAAGGCGGAGCAGTTGAAGCCGTGAAGGGGAACCCGACGACGACGGCAATCCCAGGAGTCGATGCCCCGAAGCTAACTCATTCAGCCGAAGAGTTAACAGAACCTGGATGCCGCTAACTAGGTCCGCGATTACGGCCCTTGCATTTATGCGCCGATCTTAAATCTCGAACCGGCACGGTTTTGCGGGCGGGATTACACGGTATTGGCTCCTCCTCTGGACATTATGCTTGCGAATAATCTCTGGGTCATCATTTGTGGACTTCTCGTTTTCATAATGACTGTCTCAGTTGGGTTCCTCGAGGTGGGAGAGCTGGGCAACGATATGGAGATCAGCCTCTTGAAGACGATGCTCATAACGGGCTCGGCCATTTTCTTTATGGCCTTTGTCGGCTTCAACACTGCCTTCGCCCCGACAATCAATGGGATTATAGGAAATCCGAGCTACAACGGATTCTTCCTCGGGGGTTTCTCCTCTGACGCGAATCAGCTGCTCACCGGGGCTTGGTGGTCTACTGCCGGACAGGGTCTGACAACAGGGACCTACTTTCTCTTCGAGACGGCCTTCGCATCTGTCACCCTAGCACTCGTGGGGGTCGTCGTCTTACGTAAGATGAAATTGCAAGCCTTCTTCGCTTACTCAATAGTGTACTTCGTTCTAATATGGAATCTCCCGGCGGCTTGGATCTGGAATCCTCAGGGATGGCTTGCTCGTATGGGCATGGTCGATTTCGCAGGAGGACTCGTAGTCCATGGAGCAGCTGGAGCCGCGGGGCTTGGAATTGTTCTTCAAATCTGGAGAGAAGAACGGAAGAGGGGTCGAATCGAGAGCATTCAGGTACCGTACAAACTGAACAGCGGATGGCTGACCTTGTCGATCCTGCTTCTCTGGATCGGATGGTTCGGCTTCAATCCCGGTAGCGTCCTTGCATTCAACAACTCGGCCATGACTGTCGTCCTAACAACCTTCCTTGCCGCGGCCTCGTCTTTTCTCTCGATAATGTACTTCCGTTATCGTATGATTAAGAAAATGCCAGACCTGATCTATGCCACCAATGGGGTTTTGATGGGGCTCATCATCATTACCCCTCTCGCTGGCTTCGTTAGCCCGGGTAGCGCAGCTATTCTAGGACTGATCGGCGGACCCCTCTTTCTTGCCGGTGAGAAGTGGTTCTCGAAATTCAAATGGTTCTCGGACCCCATCGGCCTATTCCCAGGACACCTACTCGGCGGGCTGTTCGGCGTTCTGATGATTGCTTTCTTCACCCAGCGAACCTTTGCAATCGCCTCCGGAAATCCCGTGGCACCGGGAACGTCTCCGATTCCTGACGGACTGTTATTCGGCGGGGGACCTGCTGCCCTTCAACAGCTGGGGATTGAAGCCTTTGGAATAGTTGTGGTAATGGCTACCGTCTTCGTTCTATCCTACCTCTCAATTCGGATTATTGGCAGGGCGATGCACGGAATCCTCAACCGAGAAGAGCTGTAACAACTAAACATCCAAGAAACCAACCCCACTTCTTCCAAGATTTCCTTTCTATCGCAACTTCCTTCCGTGGCAAATCATTCTTTTTTCTGCGACTATTTTTTTTTCGTAACTTTTCTTTTCCTGTAACTATTCCTTTCAGCCGCGTGCCTGGCGGTCTTATTGGAGGATATCCTTCCAGACCGAGAACCTGTCTGCTTCGAAGACAGCCAGGCCCCCGAGGAAAAAACTCTTCAGAACACAGGGTCCGAATGACTGTTCTATGAGATCTGAGAGTCGCCGGTTGGTTAACAGTTTCTCCCAAGTCGTGATGATCATCTTGAACGGGTTGCCAGGTGTCCTACCGCGAATCAAGACTCGAGCTAGAACGGGCATAACCCGTGAAATGTAGAACCCGATTAAGGCTCTCCAAAATCCGCTGTCAGGCTTGCCGATATCAACGATAGCGAGAGCACCGCCACGCCTTGTCGCACGCGCGAACTCTTCCAGACTAAGACCTAGGTTTACCACATCTCTCAGAGAGAAACAGGTAATCACAGCTCCCAGAGAACCTGGTCGGAAGGGAAGATTCTCCGCAACTCCGACTATCGGACAAAATCGGCGTGCAAGACGAGATCTTGCAAATCGGAGAAGGCGAATCGATGGATCCAGGCCGACAATTCCCTCGAAGCCATCCTCGAGCAACATGCGGCTGGAGACCCCTGGACCAGCGCCGGAATCCAAGACCCATTCTTTCCGATGAGATCGGAGAAACGCGACTGCTCTTCGCCTTAGAGGGCCGGCGAGCCCCAGGGATATCCACTCGCTAGTGGACTCGTAAATCGGCAAAGCGTCCTGAATAGCACGTACGACTCTGCTCCACTCGTCTCTAGTATTGTCCAGGGAACAAGTCCTCTGATTGGGTGATGCAAAATCCAGTCCTTATATAGCGCTGAGCCCAAAATCAACCTAGAGCACGCGGTCTGCGTGCTTGGGAAAATTCTCGAATGGAAGCATCTCAGAATAACCTGGATGTGTCAGAGAGCCTCGACCGCAGCTTCAACTTTTCGGAAGTCTTTCAGCTGGTCAAAAGATCAGTGAAAACGAGTATTGGTCGGCGACGCACAGGACTAATGCTCGGACTCGCGGACCTGCCTGACTACATTGGAGCATTCCATCAAATGGGGTCCAACTTCATCGTCATGAACAGAAGCCTACTAGACCAGATAACTCATCTGGCTAAGGACCGACGGTACATCAACGCCTACGTGTTTTACACGCTGCTCCACGAATATCTCCACACCCTTGGCTATGCGGATGAGGGTGACGTCCGGCGGCTAACGCGCCAGATCTGCGCTAGAATACTGGGACCCGACCATCCAGCCACGAGGCTTGCGGTTGATGGTCCGGCGGTGATGTTCCCGGAGATAACTTTCCAGCATCACGGGGAGTCAAGGTCGAGGAGATTGCCGAAATTCGAGATCGTCAGAGAATTCGAGAAGGAATACAGAAGCTACGTGGCTTAGATTTCTTCGGCGCCTCTCTCAAGCGTGGTCTTTTCACCCAGAAATTTCAAGAGTCCTTCGAGCTTCCAGTACGCTTCAAGGAATTCAATTCCTCGATGAGTTTATCGAATAAGACGTATTCTCACCTGCAGCGAACATATTGCCCTCTTTTCTTTGATCCTGGACAAGTGTCGCCCAGGTGAACTGAACAAGGCAGCGCTTCAAACATTCCAACCGGCAAGGCTTAATCTCGGTCTATTGTGGAGTCGAACAGAAATGCCACATGAGCGCCATCGACGTCGCGTTGTTGGGCATAATCGCTGCAATCGTTGGCGGTCTCATACTCTGGTTCATATTTTACGCGTTTTCGGGTCAGACTAAGCCGCCGTCTAATCTCACCGAGCAGACTCTCAAGAGATTGGTAGGATCGACTGGCCGTGCAACCTCTGACATCGCAGAATCCACGGGTACAGTGCTCGTGAACAGCGAAGAGTTCTCCGCGAAGACGTCAAAAGGAGTGCTACCTAGAGGGACTCAAGTGAGGGTTACAGAGACTGATGGGCTAACTCTATTGGTCGAGAAGGCGTAGACGAGATTTTCTAACCGCAACCGCTTGTGTTGCCGCAGTTGTTGCACTTGTAGCATGACCCTGCACGGACCATTATCATTCCACAGTTCTCACATGCGGGCGCGTCAGATTGATTGTCAAAGCTTGCGAGGGGTGCCGATAACTCTGGAGTCTCTTGCAGTTTCATCTCCGCTGTCATCGGAGCCGCGGTCTTTGCGCCAGTTGGGTCAACTAGCTTTACCTGTGTCCCGTTCTCCAGTGTTGTCCTTGCGAGTCCGAGAGCGTCCTGTTCTTCCTTTGGAAGGAATTTGAGACCGAGCCATCTGAAGATGTAGTCTACTACGGACTTGGCGAATCGGATATCTTGGTTAGTGGTTATGCCTGCTGGTTCGAATCGCGTGTGCGTGAACTTGTTTACGAGCACTTTCAATGGAACGCCGTATTGTAGTGCTAGGGAGATGGAGGTTGAGAACGCGTCCATCAGTCCCGATATTGTGCTTCCCTCCTTCGACATCACCACGAATATCTCACCGGGAGTGTTGTCATCGTAGAGGCCTACCATGAGATAGCCCTCGTTCTGGGCGATCGAGAACTTGTGAATTATCGCTTCTCTCTCTTCTGGCAGACGGCGCCGGAAGGGCTTGAAGACCACTTGCTCCTTCGTCTTCTCGATTACTTTGCTCTTGTCTTGGATCGTCGTAGTTAGAGGTTGGGTTCTCTTGGAACCGTCCCTGTAGATGGCGATAGCTTTCAGTCCCATCTTCCACGCGGTGACGTAAGTCTCGATGATCTCATCCACGGAGACATTGCCAGGCATGTTAACTGTCTTAGATATCGCGCCGGAGACGAAGGGCTGAACAGCGGCCATCATCTTGACATGGCCCATATAGTGTATACTTCTCGTCCCCTTAGCCGGCTTGAATGCGCAATCGAAAACCGGCAAGTGCTCCTGTTTGAGATGAGGAGCGCCTTCTATTGTGTCGTGATCTTCGAGATACTTGAGAATCTCGCTAGCCTCGGTCTTGGAATAGCCGAGCTTCGCTAGCGCTTCGGGAACAGTGTTGTTGACTATCTTGATTACTCCACCTCCTACGAGCCACTTGTACTTGACCAAGGCTATGTCAGGTTCGATGCCGGTGGTGTCGCAGTCCATCATGAACGCGATCGTTCCAGTAGGCGCGATGACGGATATCTGAGCGTTCTTGAATCCAAATCTCTCGCCCAAGGAGAGAGCGTCATCCCAGGACTTGAGGGCAGCTTTCAACAACTCCTCGGAGATTCCCTCAGCAGGAATCTTGTACGCGTGCGCCCTGTGCATGTCGATCACGTTGAGGAATGGCTTCTCGTTCACAGCATACCCCTTGAACGGGCCAAGCCTCTTGGCTATCCGCGATGACGCTGCGTAAGCTCGACCCGACATCAGAGCAGATATGGCCGCAGCATAATTTCGACCCTGGTCACTGTCGTAAGGGAGGCCCCGCGCCATTAGCAGGGCGCCGAGGTTTGCGTATCCGAGTCCCAGCGGACGAAAGTCGTGACTGTTCTTCTCTATAGCAGGGGTCGGGTAGCCTGCGTTACTGACAAGAATCTCCTGGGCGCCGATTACGATCTCGACTGCGTGTTCGAAGGATTCGACGTCGAAGTCACCGTCCACGGCTCTGAACTTCATGAGATTCAGGGAAGCGAGGTTGCACGCGGAGTCGTCGAGAAACATGTATTCAGAGCAAGGGTTGGAGGCATTGATCCGATTTGTGTTCGGACATGGATGCCACTTGTTGACAATCGTATCAAACTGGATTCCGGGGTCGCCGCAGATGTAAGCAGCCTCGGCCATTTCTCTCATGAGATTCCGAGCTTTGTAGACGTCCGCGACTTGATGGTTCGTAATGTACCGCGTCTTCCATTCCTTGTCCTCTGTCACGGCGTGCATGAACTCGTCCGTGACACGGACGCTGTGGTTGGCGTTCTGGAAGAAGATAGAGCTGTAGGCTTCTCCGTCGACGGCTCCGTCGTAGCCGGCGTCGATTAAGGCCCAGGCTTTCTTCTCTTCCTTGGCCTTTGACCAGATGAACTCTTCAATATCGGGATGGTCAACGTTTAGAATGACCATTTTCGCGGCGCGACGGGTCCGTCCGCCCGATTTTATGACCCCTGCGAACGCGTCGAAACCCTTCATGAAGGAGACAGGGCCACTCGCCTTTCCACCTGTCGACAGGTGTTCTTTTGAAGAACGCAGGGATGAGAGGTTTGATCCGGTTCCGGATCCGTACTTGAACAGCATACCTTCTGTCTGGGCGAGCTGCATTATGGATCGCATGTCGTCCTGGACGGAATTGATGAAGCATGCAGAGCATTGAGGACGGTCCTCGACTCCCACATTGAACCATACGGGGCTGTTGAAAGCGGCCATTTGATGGACGAGGATATGGGTGAGTTCCGACTCGAAGGTCTCGGCTTCTTCCTCGTCGAGGAAGTAGCTTCCTTTCTTCCCCCAGCGGGCGATGGTTCCCGCGACACGGCCTATGAGTTGTTTGACGCTGCTTTCTCTTCCAGGGGTCCCGAGTCTGCCGCGGAAATATTTCGAGGAGACGATATTTGTTGCGGTCTGGGACCAGAACGAGGGAACTTCGACGCTCTTTTGTTCGAAAATGACCTGTCCTTTGTGGTCGGTTATGACCGCGTCCCGGATTTCCCATTTTACAGCGTCGTATGGGTGGACTCCTGGTTTCGTGTAGGACCTTTGATATCGGAATTCTCCTTGGGGTACCTTCGGTATTTGTTGGATTTCCATTGTTCTTACCTAACTCCTATACTTTTTCTATCCCCGTGTTTTCGGAGCGAGAATCGCAGGAGTAGCTCCGTACCATCGTGTCCGCTAATTAAAGAGATTTGTACAGAATCGTATAAACTTGTAGTGTAACCCCGAAAATCCTCCCGGCATATATGCACCGTAGAGTGCAATGGTTTTCGAATAATCTATTCTTTCAGGCTGACTAGGACGCCGTCGCGGAGCGGGACGATTACTGTTGATAGTCCTGGGTATCCTGATACTTCTTTGTTGAACTTGATCATTGTCTGAGTCAGCTCGGATTTGCCGCCCTTTGCGACATCGCCGCCCCACAATGTGTTGTCGGCTATGAATAAGCCGCCTTTGCGGAGTTTTTTCACGCTGAGCTTGAACGCATCGATGTAGATGTTCTTGTCAGAGTCGAGGAATACCAGGTCATATTCGTCTTTGAGAGTTGGGAGGACGCGTAACGCGTCGCCTTTCAAGACTTTGATGACTTTTTCGAGCTTGGCCTCTGCGATATTCTGCTCGGCTCTCTTCACTCTTTCAGGATCCTTGTCGATGGTCGTGACCGAACCTTTCAAGGGGGTGACAGCTCGTCCAAGCCATATTCCGGAATATCCGATAGCGGTTCCTATCTCTAGAACATTCTTACTTTGGCTGCTGCGGGCTAGATTGTACAGGAACCTGCCGACCAAGGGTCCGATGATCGGGACTGCTCCCGAGTCAGCATCCTCTTCCATCTTCTGGAGCAGAAGATCTCTCGGTTGCGCGATGCGGTAAAGGTAATCATCGATATAGTCGTAAGTTATTGCCAAGATTCAACAGGTGGGACGAAACTCGGGCGGAGTTAAATAATCCTTTAGCAATTGGAAAATTGTTCAGACGACATTCTGCGTGATGTTGAATGACCGGGTTGTAGAGTGGTCTATGAGCGATCCTATGAAGAGAATCTCGTAGAGCTGGTAGCTTATGGTGAACCGGAGCTGGTGGTTTGCCGAGGTCTGGAAGTTGAAGAGAGTCGTAGCTTGTGCTGCTTCGGGAAAATTCCCTGAGGGCGCCCAGGCCGAGGTAGAACCGTCGTAGTTGTCTTGGATATGTAGGGCTGTGAGTTTGACCGTCAATCCGCGAATGTACGAAGGGAGAACGGTCTCGTTCAACTTGCTGACGATGAGTGAATATACGGTTGGGAGGGTAGTGCGAGGATATGTCAAGTTAGAGATGGAGAAGGCGAGGAAGACTTTGCCGTAGCCTGAAACCTCCAGGACGACCCAGCTTCCACGATTGGCGTATTGTGTCGATGAGAGATATTTGGTCCCGACTGGAGGGATCAGCACGGGAGTTGTGAACTGCCAGACGGCAATGATGACTACGATGATTAGGAGAAACGAGGCGAGAATCTTTCCTCTCGGACCCATGAGCGATAAGCCGGTTCAATGAGTAGCGGTTCACCAGCATGTTACTGGGTGAAGAATCGTACAGTTACAGTGCGATTAGTAGGACAAGGGAAATGATGGTGGAATTAGGAGCGCTCATCATTGCCTGGCGGACCACGACCAATGCTTCTTTGGTATGTATGGATGCATATTGTTGACGGGGCCTGGCACAAACTGGACGAGATATCGAAACAGTTGCGCATTCCAGGGAACGCTGTCTCATGGGCTGCAAAGTTCCTCAGCGAACATGGCATGGCCGAGCTAGGTTTCGAGGAGGACGAGATACGATTGCAGAAGGGCCATCCAAGGCTAGAGGATGTCGTGAAGACGCTGCATGGTTCTCCAAAGACTGACAGAGATTCTCCGGGGCCGAGCCAGCTCTCAACTGACATCTAAAGCGAATGCCAAAAACGGCACGATTCGGACCGAATGGAACTGTGATGTCAAATCTTATTATCGCAACGAATCTTCGAGCGACCTACCCAAGTCAACGCGGTCGATGCTATTGTGAAACCTTCAGCACGGTGACCCAAGAATATTTCTCAAGGTCGGAGCTCGAAACAGCAAGCTGTCCCTGATTCAGACCGATCTTGTAGTCGATCGGATAAGACAGAAGAATGCGGGTCTGAAAATAGAACGGAAGATCATCGAGACTTCTGCCGATACGGGTAAGGGACGATCACTGTTCTCTCTAGAGCAGAGAGGAATATTCGACAAAGAAGTTGACCAAGCGGTCTCAGAAGGAAGAGTGGACTTCGCTGTCCACAACATGAAAGATGTGCCTGTTAACGATAGGAACACGCGACTGGTGATGGCGAGTGTTCCAGAAAGAAGTTCTCCGGCCGAAGTACTCGTTAGTAACGGGGACAGGCGGTTGAAGGATCTGGCTGTAGGTAGCAGTGTTGGGACAAGCAGTCCGATCAGGCTCGCTCAGCTTAGACATGCTAGGCCGGATGTGAAGCCGGAGCCTGTCTTTGGAGACGTGGAGACAAGGATCGAGAGAGTAGACAAGGGAGAACTCGATGCTGTAATACTGGCTGAGGCTGGGCTGGCGAAGCTAGGTATTGCTGAGAGGATCTCAGAACGATTGTCTATCGACGAGTTCATGCCTGCTGCGGGTCAAGGCGCTTTGGCTATTGTTGCGAGACGTGATAATCTGAAGGTCATCGAGGCGTTGAGGATGCTGGAGCATCTGCCTACTCGTGCGGAGGTGGAGGCGGAGAGAGAGCTGGTGCGGATTCTCGAGGAAACCAGCAAAGTCCCTGTCGGCACACTCGCCGCGGTGAGGGGAAACCAGATTCAGGTGAAAGCTTGTGTTCTCTCTGTGGATGGTAACGAAAGACTGTTTGCGACAAGATCCGGAACCACAATGGACGGAACAAAGCTGGCTCACGAGATTGGAGAGGAACTTCTCTCGAAAGGGGCGGGCAGGATCGGCGAGACTTGGCGAAACGCGCGTCGCTGAGGAAAAGCAATCGGGAATAGTCGCCAGATGATGTCTTCGTAGCGAGAGCCATTCGAGCCAAGTCTCGCGGAGAAAACACTTAGCAGCGCAACTTAGTCTACCATCGCTGGCCAGTACGAACTTTCCCTCATGCCGGGCAAAATCGCTGCGCAAGACCCCTTATTTCTAGAACACTCGCTGACTGGCATGGATAATGGCGAATCCGGTTGATTAGGACGTGGTCTGGACCTTGGATCAGTCGGGGATTATCTGCGTTTCCAGTGTAGGCTCTGCCTTGAAGGATCAAGGGCCTTTCAGATTCGGTATCAGGGTGGATAATGAGTGATTTCCCAGGTCAAAGTGGGAGCATTTTCGTGACGCGAAACATTGTCCTTTTATCGGCATTTGTAAGATAGCTTACAGCTTAGACGCCCCCGTTCTCAACTTAGCTATTCGTAAGGCGGAATACCTCATCCTTGGTCTATGCATCTGGCTAGCCTGTACAGGTTATGGCTTAATATCAAAGAGGGACGGCCAGCCCTTTTGCGCTACTCCGGGATGTGTTCGAGTGCTAGTCAACATAGGTGTCAGCTACAGAAGAGCCCCGCTGTCAACACTTGACGCACTAACCCTTCGAGACCTGCCCGGATTCTACAACATTCTCGGAAGCATTCCCGGAATCAAGGGAGCGGTGGTGGTTGAGACCTGTAACAGGGTTGACATGTTCATCGACGCTGACGAAAGCGTCGAGGTCAACGAGAAAATTCTCTGGAACTGGGCCTTAGAAACCAAATTCAAACTTCACGAACTGCGTAGGCTTGCAGAACAGAGAACAGGCGGACAGGTTCTAGAATACCTCGTGAGCCTTGCATCGGGACTGGAATCCATGCTGGTGGGAGAGAGCCAGATACTCGGTCAGCTAAAATCGTCCCTGATAGAAGCACGAGGACTAGCCGCATCGAGTCCGACACTTTCCAAGACTTTCGAGATGTCGATTGCAGCTGGGACTAGGATCCGGGACCAGACTGGCATCGGTCAAGGAACAGTATCTCTCGGGTCCGCAGCTTTGAAGGTCGCGGAAGCAACTCTTGGAAACCTCGACCGAGTCAAAATACTGCTGCTAGGAACGGGCCAGATCGGCATGGTCCTGATGAAGGCATTGAAGTCTAGAAGAATCACCGACGTGACCGTTGCAGGCAGGACACGACAAAGGACCGAGTCGTTCTGCAGAACCTTCGGGGGCAAACCAGCTGACATCAAAAATGTCACTTCACAACTGGGACTCTTCCGACTGGTCATGGTCGCAACCAGAGCCAAAGGCTACTTGCTCACGAAGGAGATAGTTGTGCCTCAGCTGAAAGGCGATCATAGCCCGAAACTCATAATTCTGGACCTTTCGATTCCAAGAAATGTTTCGCCTGATCTGGAACAGCTCAAGGGTGTTGTGATCAGGACTATTGATGACCTTCGCGACATCACCGACCAAGCGGTGTCCGTAAGGAAGACTTTGGTCAAAGAGGCCGAACCAAAAATCGAGGAAGCCGCAGAGAAAATCTCGGCACTGCTACGACGCGAAGAGGCCGAACCGATGGTGTCGGACCTCTATCATCGAGCCGACAAGATTCGAAGAGAAGAACTGGAAAAGGCTCTATCCAAACTGAACCTACCCCCACATCAGCAGGAGGTACTTGAGACAATGAGCCTCTCACTCGTACGAAAGCTCCTAGCCCAACCAGTCGTCAACCTTCGCGAAGCCGCGAAAAAAGGCGACCGTAAACTGTTGACGGTTGCCGGACAGATATTCGAAGGAGAATAGGATACGATGAGCTTTCCCGCGCTGCGAATGCGCCGACTCAGAAGAACACCACTCATCCGGGAACTCGTAAGAGAAGTTAGACTCGACCTTTCAGACCTCATCCAACCGATATTTGTCGAGGAGGGTTTGAAGACCGAGGCACCAATCCGGTCTATGCCGGGCCAGCGCCGACAAGCCCCCGGGACTGTGGGCCGCGAAGTTGGAAGACTCGTCGACAAGGGAGTGAAGTCCATCATCCTATTCGGCCTTCCAACAGTCAAGGACGAGGTCGGATCAACTGCGTATGACCCGAACGGGGTGGTCCAGCGAACGATCCGCGATCTGAAAGCACAGTTCGGTGACGAGCTGGTTGTTTTCACTGATGTCTGCATGTGTCAATACACCAGCCATGGACACTGCGGGCTCGTCAATGATGGGCGAATAGACAATGATGAGACGCTTCCAAAGCTAGCTGACATCGCTGTAAGCCATGCCCGCGCCGGCGCTGACATGGTGGCACCGTCCGCAATGATCGATGGGCAGGTCAAGACAATCCGACAGGCGCTAGACGACAATGGATTCAGGGGCGTAGCCGTGATGGCGTATGCGGCTAAGCATGCTTCATCATTCTTCGGTCCGTTTCGAGAGGCCGCCTTCTCCACACCGAAGTTCGGTGATCGGAGAACTTACCAGATGGATTATTCCAATCCGGAGGAAGCGCTCCGCGAAATCGCCCTCGACATTAAAGAGGGAGCGGACATGATCATGGTCAAGCCCGCACTAGCTTACCTCGACATTATCTATCGTGCGAAGAAGAGATTCCGGATGCCTACTGCAGCCTACAATGTGAGCGGAGAATTTTCGATGATCAAGGCGGCTGCGCGTGAGGGATGGATAGATGAGAAGTCGGCGATACTAGAGGTTCTAACCAGCATCAAACGAGCAGGCGCAG
Organism: Candidatus Bathyarchaeota archaeon; assembly: GCA_005881615.1. GTDB lineage: Archaea > Thermoproteota > Bathyarchaeia > 40CM-2-53-6 > 40CM-2-53-6 > 40CM-2-53-6. The sequence goes on along the minus strand of VBBR01000011.1, from coordinate 8,921 downwards.
ACATGATACTAACATACCATGCCTTGGAAGCCGCAGAATGGCTGGACTAGATTCAAGATCCCAGCAGCTCTACCGGCGAGCAAGACAGGTCATACCAGGCGGAGTCAACAGCCCAGTGAGAAATTACTCGCCCTATCCTCTCTTCGTAGGTTCGGCCAAAGGCTCGAAGTTCAAGACAGTTGACAGCCAAGAATACCTAGACTACTGCATGGCCTACGGCGCGTTGATCGATGGACACGCGAACGCGGAAATCATTGAGGCAGTAGAGCAAGCGCTCGAGAGAGGGTCCATCTACGGACAGCCAACAGAGATCGAGGTTGAACTCGCCGAACTCATCGCATCGCTGATGCCATCAATGGAGATGGTTCGACTCGTCAACTCCGGGACTGAAGCCACAATGCACGCTATCCGGCTGGCGCGTGCGTTCAGTGGGAAGAAAAAGGTCCTAAAGTTCGAAGGGGGATTCCACGGGTCCCATGACTCAGTATTGGTCAAGGCAGGGTCAGGCGCCACCTTACTCGGAAGCCCCAGCTCCGAAGGGGTCTCGAGCGAAGTCGCCAAGAACACGCTTGTGAGCCGTTTCAACGATGAAAAGGTAGCTGGCAAAATTATTCGAGACCATTCGAGCGAGCTTGCGGCTGTAATTGTCGAACCTGTCCTTGGAAACATAGGCCCTGTGCTGCCGAACCCAGGATTCCTGGAAACTCTCAGAAAAATTACCGAAGAAAACGAGGTCCTCCTGATCTTCGACGAGGTGATCACGGGTTTCAGGCTATCGATAGGCGGTGCTCAGGAATACTACAAGATTCGCCCAGACCTAACAATCCTCGGAAAAATCCTGGGCGGCGGGCTTCCGCTCTCAGCCTTTGGTGGGAGAAGAGACATTTTGGAAAAGCTCGCCCCTCTCGGTCCAGTGTACCAGGCCGGGACCTACAGTGGCAATCCAGTCAGCGTGTCCGCTGCGCTCGCAACTCTTGAGTCATTGAGAAAAAGAGGAGGGCAAGTATATTCCCGCTTAGAGAGGATGGGGGATGAGATGCGGCATGGAATGAGCGATCATTTGGAATCGGCTAGGGTAACCGCGCAGGTCAATGGTGTTGCTTCGATGTTCCAGTTGTTCTTCACAGACCGTCCAGTGACGGATTATCACTCTGCAAAGTCGGCTGACATGCGCAAGTACGAGAAATACTTCCATTCGCTACTCGCGTCCCGAATTTTCGTACCGCCATCGCAATTCGAAACATGCTTTCTCTCTACGGCACACAACGAAGACGAATTAGAGGCTACCCTCGGCGCGATCGGCGCAGCAGTGAAGACCCTGTCACGGTGACCTGCTATACTCCTCAAAGTAGGTACTAGAGGAAGCAAGCTCTCTCTCGTTCAGACGGAACTAGTTGTAGAGAGCATTCGACAACGGAATCCAGGTCTAGAAATAGACCGTGCGATCATCACTACCGCCGGTGATGCTGATCAGCGCACACCGCTCTTCTCGCTCGACCAGAAAGGAATCTTCGAAAAAGAAATCGACCAAGCAGTCCTCGACGGCCAAGTTGACTTTGGAGTTCACAGTATGAAAGACATACCTGTCTTCGACAAGAACAGCCTGCTCGTGATCGCTAGCGTTCCCGAGAGAGGTTCTGTTGCTGATGTGCTCGTCAGCAAGGGAGACCGGCTTCTCAAAGATCTAGAAAAAGGCAGTAAGATAGGGACGAGTAGTTTGCTCCGAGTCGCGCAGTTACGACGAATGAGACCTGATCTTGATCCGGAGCCTATTCGGGGAAACGTTGAGACGAGGATACGGAAGGTTGACAGTGGGGAATTTGATGCTGTTGTACTAGCCGAGGCGGGGCTGGCGAGGCTGGGGGTAACAGGAAGGATATCGGAGAAGCTACCGGTTGAAGATTTCATGCCTGCACCAGGGCAGGGAGCACTCGCCGTCGTTGCCCGAAGCGAAAATCCGAAGGTCATTGACTTGCTGAGGAAGATCGAGCACCCTCCGACGAGGATGGAAATTGAGGCTGAACGAGAGCTGGTACGTGTTCTCGAGGGCGGTTGCAAGGTTCCTGTGGGAGCTTTAGCTAGAGCTGATGGCGACCGGATCCGGATAGTGGCCTGCATTTTCTCGATCGATGGCAAGGAAAAACTTCTCGCGGAACGCTCGGGACCCATCCAGGACGGTGTAGTATTGGCGGGAGAGATTGGGGAGGAGCTAATTGAGAGGGGAGCGAAGAGGATCGAGGAGAGCTGGAGAACTGTCTACGTCTAGGACGCTGGCTAGGAAGTCCATCGCAATAACTCGCCCCCTTGGCCAAGGAGAAGAGACATCTATGTTTGTACGAAAGCTCGGATGGAACCCGTTCATCGTCCACGCAGTCGAACTGAAACCTCTGGCACGATCAAGTATCCTCAAAGAGTTCTCGAGAGCGATCGGCGAGGGTCCAATTGACTGGCTTGTCTTCATGAGTTCGACTGGTGTTGACGCATTCTTTGGCGCGCTGGATCCTCACTCCAATAGTCTCCCTAGGGGGGCAGGTCAACCTAGAGTGATTGCGGTGGGACCGATGACCACCGAGGCACTAGTCAGACATGGTGTTCAAGGCGCAGTGGTTCCGGAGAAATACAGTTCTGGTGGGATAATCGACTACTTCTCTAAGTTTGAACTTAAAGGATCTCGAGTAGTTCTGGTCAGGTCTTCAGCTGCGGACGATCACCTTTCAGTATCCTTGACTTCGAGGGGGGCGTTTGTAGAGACGATTACTGTCTATCGATCGACTGTTCCAGCGAATGTTGAGAGCGTACTGGATTTTCTCGCTGGACTTGAGAAGGGACAATTTCAGGCTGTTCTGTTCACTAGTGCGGCTTCAGCTTCCAACCTTTTCAGCATAGCCGAACGCGAGAATCCGAGATCCCTACTGATCCGCCTGATGAGATCAACTCTTGTTGGCGCCATTGGTCCTGCAACTGCCGAAAGGCTTCGAGAGCTAGGATTAGACCCAAGCGTACCAGAGAAGTATCTTGTCGAAAACGCGATTGATGAGCTCGTGAAGAAGGCCGAAAGGACGATTTGACCGAGAAATCTGAGCGGAGAACATACTGGAGGGAGGTGCTTTCGAGGAAGGTCTCCCGGAAATCACTGATGCGACGCAAATTGCGTGAAGCAGTCCCCACTTTTTCGAGGAGACGATTTTCTGTCCGGCGGTGATAATGGGCAAATCAGGCCATTCTTAGCACAAATCAACCTAACTCCGAAGCGAAACTCGCCGCTATTTCAGCCAAACACGAACCATTCTCAGGGGAGAGTTTAGACCGGGTCCCAGATCCGCGTTCAGGCTTGATAATGGGCGATTTCTACGGTTGGAGTCGAAGCAATTTCGTGACGCATAATACTGCCGTTCTCAGTGTGATTCTTAGCCAGGCTTAAAGCCGGAAGGGCATTTTCTCCAACCGTAAGGGTGAGACATTATGCGGTTCAGACCTTTAGGACACACGCGTGAATCAATTCCGGTCGTTGGGCAGGGCACCTGGGGAATCGGGGGCGAGATGAGCCAGGACTCCTCTCGAGACAACGCTGGCATACTAGCTCTCAGACTCGGCTTGGACCTTGAGATGAAATTCATAGACACGGCAGAAATGTACGCGGCCGGTCACAGTGAGGAAGTCGTAGCCCGAGCTCTTGAAGGGCGCCGTGACGGGGTCTTCGTAGCCTCAAAGGTTTCTCCGAGACATTTCGCGTACGATGATGTGTTGGCAGCGGCGAAGAGGAGCCTGAAGAGGCTAGGACTGAAACAGATGGACCTCTACCAGTTGCACTGGCCAAGCCCGAAGATTCCTCTTTCAGAAACAATGAGAGCGATGGAGAAACTCGTCAGTGACGGTCTTACCCGATACATCGGCGTGAGCAACTTCTCCGTCGAACAGATGCGAGAAGCCCAGCAATCGCTATCTCACGAGAAAATTGCCTCCAACCAGATCGAGTTCAGCCTAATCGATAGAAGCGCGGAGGCGAGAATCCTACCATACTGCCAGAAAGAGGGCCTCACCCTAATCGCGTATAGTCCTCTGGGTCAGGGAAAAATTCCGAGAGGACGAGGATCCTCGTTCAAAATCCTAGACGAGATAGCAGGGAAATTGGGTAAGAGCAGAAACCAGGTTGCGCTCGGGTGGGTTTTGCAGCATGATTCCGTTGTTGCAATACCTAAAGCGGCGGACCCGGAACACCTCAAAGAGAACGCTGAGGTCGCTGATTGGAAGCTAGACGAGGAAAACTATCAGAGACTAGCCAAGGCGTTCTCGTAGGGAAGCCTCGGGTTCAGACCCTAGGCTGTTACAGTCTCCCTTGATAGAAGGGGTCTCAGTCTCGATGCTATCGCGTCAATGAATTCCGGATCGACGTTGAGCGAACCAGTTCGATTAAGTCTCGTACCTAATGACGCCGCGTAGCTCTTCGCCTCTATGTCCAGATCGTAGAGTATCTCAAGGTGATCTGAGACAAAACCCACCGGGCAGACCAACAATTCGCGGAATCCCTTACTCGATAACTCAGCTATCTTCTCCTTGATGCTAGGTCCCATCCAGGATTCGATAGGTTGCCCCGCGCTCTGGAAGGCGAAATCCCAGGACCTGATTCCCGATTTGTTGGCAACGAACTGGCTAGTTTCTTGAAGCTGGCTCCAATAGGGGTCGTCGTCGGCGACAAACTTCTTCGGGAGACTATGCGCCGTGAACAGAACGACCGCACTATCTGGGTCATCGAACTTCCCGAGGCCATCACGAACCCGTCGCGACAAGGCGGAAATCAGAGATTGTTGATCATGCCAGCTCTCAACCATGGCGAACGGAACTCGTCTCCCTATACTGGCCAAGGATCTCCTGACAGCGTCCGAATATCCGCCAATGCTCAGCCTAGAGTAATGGGGAGCGAGCGCGAGTCCGACGATACTTGCAGAGCCATCACTCACGATTTTCTCAACGACATCTTCGATGAAAGGGTGCCAGTGCTTCATTCCAATGTAGACCGGTGAATCGAGTCGCTCAGATTGGAGCCTCTCTTCCAATGCTTTCGCCTGCGCGAGAGTTATTTTCAGGAGAGGGGTCTGGCCGCCGACTTGGCGATATCGTTCTGTCAATCGCTCAATCTCCTCGGGGGTCGATGATCTTCCTCCTCTGACCTGTCGTAGGTATTCTCCGACCTCGTCCAGAGAGTTGGGGCTACCGTAAGCCATCAGCAGAATTGCGGAATGTTTGTCCATGAGTCTCGACGCCTCTAGCGTTTGGTTCTGGTAGTCCCGTGAATGAATTGAACCAGATTCTTCACCTGTTCAGGCGGTGTATCCGGAAGGACTCCGTGACCGAGGTTGAAAATGTGGCCGAGACGACCGCCGATCCTTGCAAGGATATCACTGGATCTAGCGTGGACAAGCTCGTTCGCGCCGAGAAGGATTGCGGGATCGAGATTGCCCTGGATGGCTACAAGGCCGAGAATAGCCCAGGCTTCGTCTATCGAGATTCTCCAATCGACACCGAACACGTCACCGCCAGCCTCCCTCATAGCCTTCAATATCCCGGCAGTTCCAACTCCGAAGTGTATTCGAGGAATACCACCCGGTTTCAGGCGTTCGAATATTTGCTTGTTGAATGGGAGCACGAATTCTTGGTAGTCGGATGGCGAGAGACAGCCAGACCAGCTGTCGAACAGCTGCACGGCGTCTACGCCTGCTCGGATTTGAGCTAGGAGATAATCGGAGACCATACTGGACAACTTCGCCATCAGCAGCTTCCACGCCTCAGGCTCAGCGTACATCATCCTCTTGGTTTTTGTAAACTCCCGAGAGGGGCTTCCTTCTATCAGGTAGGAGGCGAGGGTGAAAGGTGCTCCTGAAAACCCGATTAGAGGCGTGCGTCCATCCAGCTGTTGGATGGCCAGTTCAATCGCGTCCGTCACGAAAGGCACGTGATCCTTCGGAGAGAATTTTCCAATCGTTTTCACATCCTCCATTCGTCCGATCGGTTTCTCAACTACGGGTCCGACGCCGTCTACGAGCTTGAAGCTCTGGCCGATTCCCTCGAGAGGCAACATAATGTCGGCGAAAATGATTGCAGCGTCGACTCCTAGCTCGGTTGTGGCATCAACTGTAACTTTGGCGGCGAGCTCTGGTGTCTTACAGATCGTGAGGACATCGTTTTTCGCCCGGACCTTTCGATAACTCTCTAGGTATCTCCCGGCCTGCCGCATGAACCAGATCGGAGTGAACTCGGTTTCTTTCTTCCAGCAAGCTCTTAGGAAATTATCATTCTCGAAATCAGTCAACGGCGAACTCTTCGTTTCTTGTGTTATGGCCCAAGCAGGTCCAGCATTTTCTCGGGCTGAACGTTGAGGCAGGTGAAAACAGGAGTCTCCAGGGCTGTATACTTGCTCGCTTCGGTGGTTCTCAGATCCATGACGAGGTTGAGGAAGTCTTCTGGATGATCTGTTTCGAACGATAGGATGAACTCGTAATCGTCGATGCCGAAAGAGTACGACGTGTGTATGGTAACTGAGGGATATTTTTGGCCCGTTTGCACGTGGTCTTTCATTATTCTCCTTCTCTCCTCGAACGGCATGCTGTACCATTCTCTCTTTTTCGTGAAGGGATAGACGAAGAGATACTTCGACCCAACAGGTTCCTTGCAACATAGCGAGATAAGAGTAGGGTGTGGAGAGATACTTTCCGAGCTCGCTCTTGAGCAGGTCCGAGTGGAAGCCTTGGAGGGTCTCTAGGGAATCGGTGATTGTCCACAGCATGAAATCAACGTCTCCTCTGGTTCCGACCAAGGAGTAAGATCGGGGCCGAATCATGTCCTCGCTTTGGTTAAGAGATGAGAGGAATTGTTTCTTTGAAGACTTTCTATCTTCAGAGGATAATTTTCGCCAGGCCGGGTCGACTTTGAAGAACGTGTATTTGACGTAGCGGTAGCCTATTTTCTGTTGGACTGCAGGCGTGGTGGTCTGGAGGGTCATAACCGGTTTGCGAGGCTATGAGGTTGCCTCTATTTGAAAGAAGCTCGCAGGCCGTTCAAGACGGTATATACCTGAGCATCACCTGGGCAACCGAAATGGTTCTCTTGCTATTCTAGAGGGGCGGGTATCTCCTTGAGTGAGCGCACGGGGGAGAGTAGGACCCAGAGAAACGCGAGCGAGCCCCCGAGTATTGCTATGCCAATCGCGCTCCGTAGTCCAAGAAAGGTTCCCAGTAATCCTCCCGCGAGTCCTCCGAGGGGGATTGTTCCCCAGACGAGAAAACGCATTGTCGCGTTCATTCGTCCCTGTAGACGGAGTGGGACTATTGCCTGTCTCAAGCTGACCTGGTTGACGTTGTAGACTACGACTCCGATGAAGGTGATGAACTGGCCACCCATGATGGCGAGCATGTTCCAGTTGACATCGAACCCGGCAACTGTGAACAGTGGGGAGACGGTTAGCGACCCGGAGAGATAGTAGGGAATAGCCCCGAGTCCACCGATTAGCATGCTCCCGACTATCGCGGGTCCAACTCCAATTCTCTTTGCCACTCGGCTGGAGATCGCGACTCCGACTAGAGCGCCAATGCTTGCCACGCTGAAGATGATTCCAGCTGTAACGCCAACAAGGGTTTTGGAGACTCCAAGCCCTGCTGGGCTTGGCAGAACAAAGTAGAGTAGGACGATTGCCTGCAGCGCGGTGCTGAAGAAGTTGGAAGTCCCGGTGGAGCCCGCGATCATTCGCAGTCTACTGTCGCGGAGCACGACATGGAGCCCCTCCCGGATATCGGCTAATACCGAAAGTTTTGCAATTTCTTTATCGATGATCTCTTCGTGGTCAATTCGTCCTAGCGCGAACGCGGATGCGAAGAAGGAACATGCATCAATCGCTATGGCGATCGGAGCGGTAATTATGCTAATGACGATTCCAGCTATGGTGGGTCCGGTTACCTGGGCTGTGGACGCGCTTGCTTGTAGGTTGCGGTTTCCCTCGACCAGCTGATCCCTGCGCACCAGAGATGGCAGGTAGGATTGGTATGTTACGTCGAAGAAGACCTGAAGGAATCCCACGAAGAAGCTTACCGCGTAGAGAAACGGGATTCCGAGCTTTGTTATGACTCCCAGGATTGCGGCTATCGGTATCAGGGCGAGTATCGATCCTCGTAGAATGTTGGAAGTGACCATGATGCGCTTCTTGCGGTGCCGGTCAACCCACACCCCGACCAGGAGCCCGAAGAGCAACCAGGGAATGCTCCCAGCGAAGACGAGAACACCCAGCTCTGTCGAATTGGCGTTTAGAATGATGATCGCGGTCAACGGCAGGGCTAGCCCGGTGAACTGGCTGCCGAACTGGGAGATGGTCTCGGATGTCCAGAGCTTTAGGAAGTTGGGGTTCCGCCAGAGCGTCTCCTTCTGGGCGGTCGTCGTCTCCATGCGGAGCTAGGATCGAATTCCGGTTCTTAAGTGTCGCTCACATCGAGTGGTCACATTCGAGAGTCACGTGTAGTGACGAACAAAACAATTCCCAGAGAATCTATCAGAGAAATCGCGAAGTGTTCTTGGATTATCAACCGGCGTTGTAGACTAGAATTACAGGTTTTCCCTCGAACTTGTAGCTGCTGTCGATCCACGCCTTATGTCGTCCATATCTTTTCAACGTAGATTCAGTGTGCGTCTTATCGCCATCCAGCCGATATCCCGTCCATGTCCCATCCTGACTGGAATACTCCGGCGGCAAATCTGCGCAGTTGTGTACGATGAAGGATAGAAGGTAAGTGTTCGACGGCGTCTCCATATTGCAGACTTTGCCCGAGAATTTCTCTCTCTCAATCCTGTTTATCTTGACCCAGAACCCGTTATCCGTCTTTACAACGTGACTTTCCTTGTCTGAATATTTGCCGCCGTCTTTATGGAATCGGATCTCG
>VBBR01000096.1 GCA_005881615.1 Candidatus Bathyarchaeota archaeon | reverse complement strand
AGAAGTCGATGAAAGGGAAGTGGTCCCCACTTCTCGGCGGACTGAAGCTGCAAGTTCCTGAGCTACCGGCATCCTCGGCGAAGGCTTGCCATGTGAGTCCACCTGACTCTATTCTGTCTATGAGGTTAGGTGTGGTTTCAAAGTAGCAACAGATGCCGTCGTTGCTTGTGCTGCCATCGTTTATCGCCCCTAATAACGCGATGTAGTTCGGCTCGCTGTTGTGATTGATTGTTCCCCAAGTATTTACCAGAACGTTTTGGTCCGCTCGTTGGCTCTCGTATGTATCTGAACCGCCACATCCAACATAAACGCTACAAAGTCCCTGATTTTCCAGCATTACAGTTACGATATGGTCGAACGGAGCATTGGCCAGAGACGCCTGTATCGCTCTAGGAGTATGAGACTGATAGTTGGAAGCCACAAACGCTGTTGCTGGCAAAGCGAGTGCGATTGACGCCAGCAGCAATATGGCCAGAAGCGGTCTTCGACCGCCAGCGGCTAGCGTCAGCTAGAATTGTCTCCCAGCCTCAGGCGGGAGAGCAAACCATTTGCTCTCGCCATGCTGGTTTGACGCTCGCGACCATGAAGCGCGTCAGCCATTTTGTTTCTGACGTGACGCCTCAACCTGATGACCAAAACACACACGGTCGTCCAAACAATAAGAACCTTTCGAAACTTTGACACTGTGCGACAGTTATTCACAAGACATGTCGACAAAACGCGGAAGGAGAACATACAACAAACGAATGGTTGACAAGCCTCACAAGGTGACAGCTGATTATTAGGCGTCGTTCAACGTTTTTGATCCTGTCGGATCCCAGGTTTCCAACCTGATGACCACCCAAGAGCTATCTCGCTCTTGGTTCGGGCTGTGCCTGGGACCCGCCCACTAAGCTTCTGCGTCTCTCGCTTAAGCGAGAGATGGACCGTGAAACTGCGCATTGATGCGTTCGGAGCAAGGATCCCAGAAAGATTGAAGGTGATCTACGATAATGGAATTCTTTTCTTGTCATTATGATGTATGGCAACCGAGGCTTAGCCTGTTCTGAACCTCGACCTGCCCCGCTCGGTTCAAGAGCGAACCTTACCTTGGACTCTAACGTGGAAAATGAATGACCCGGACCACAGTCGAAGCCCGGTCGCCCCGGGAGGATGCTTCGTGATTGTAGAGAGCGGTCAGGCTATACTGGCGTATTGATGGATTATGGCTGTAATGTATCGTATTCCTGCCATGAAATCAACTGTTGTCGTATACTCGTTTGGCGCGTGGGCGTGGCTGTAAGCCGAGGGCGGCCCGCTTCCTGTCCAAATACTGTCTAAACCTAGTCGTTTCGTGAATAGGTAATCTGGGCCGGAGGCCGGGTTTCTCGGCAGGACCACCGGGCTACGTCCGTAGGCTATCTTTGCGGCCCTATCTGCCGCCTCAGCAATTGGCGCGGAGGGTTTCGTCCGGGAAGGTTCCAAAAATCCCAGCGCTTTGACCTGAACGTCGTCGAACCCATGGTGATGCAGATGACTCTTCAGCGCAGCGAGTAGTTTTTTCGGGTTCTGGTTGTATACGAGGCGAAAGTCGATCTTCAGCATCGCGCTTCCGGGAAGCACGGTTTTGGATCCTTGTCCCATGTATCCTGTTTTGAATCCGCAAATCGTGCATGTTGGCTCCATCAGATATTTTTTCAAAGCCTCTCTGTTTGTTTTTGCGTTGAGGAATTTTTTCAGTCCCCATTCTTTGAGATAGTTTTCTCCTCGGAATGGAATCTTACTCACCAGCTTCGACTGAGCAGGAGTGAATGGTTCGACATCATCGTACCATCCCTTGATCAATATCTTTCCCTCGGGGCTTTTCATCGTGTTCAGTGCCCAGACTAGTCGCCAGGCTGGATTATCGACCAACGGTGCATAGGATGAGTGAAGATCTTCTCTGGCCTTTTTGCATTTTAGTTCGACATAGAGTAGTCCTTTGACGCCTAGGCTGATCTTGGGCCGGCCTGTCTCGTCGAAATCTCCGTCGTAACACACGACACTATCAGCCTTCAGTCGTTCCTTGTTTTCGTCGATGAATCCTGGAAGGTGGGGGCTGCCGATCTCTTCTTCTCCTTCAAACAGGAATTTCAGATTGAGCGGGACATCACCCGTCGCTTTCAGGAAGCTTTCTGTGGCTTTGATACAACTGGTAACATTGTTCTTGCTGTCGGCGGCGCCTCTCGACACTATCTTCGTGCCCTGCAATTTTGCTTCGAAGGGTCCGGAGTCCCATTCTTCCAATGGCTCAACAGGTTGAACATCGTAGTGACCATAAATGAGAAGGGTTTTGTTCGAGGATTTCGATTTTACCTCTCCATAGACAATTGGGTTACCGTTTTTCTCAGGAAGAATCTGGGTCTTTATTCCGGCAGCTTCCATGTTTTTCTTGACAATTCGGGCACAGTCCGCGATACCTTTTCCCTGAGCGGATACGCTGGGTTGTCGGAGGAGTGTGCGGAAGTCTCGGAGGAATGGCTCCCTGTTTTTCTGGATGTAGTCGAAGGCCTGCTTGAGGCTCTCGTTTTTCACGGACTTTTGATAAGGAGAGCGGCCTAATAGCACCTTCCAGAATACCGATTCGCCCAAAACAAGCCCTGATCTCGAATCTGGGAGCTCTCTAGGAACTCGCCGGAAAATCGTTCGGGAAAACCGAGATTTTTTTCCAGAGCAATCCAAGTGATTTCCAGAAAACAGGGGTCTTAGCGACTCATCCTTGCGTCACACGGGTGGTTGACGCGAAGGCCTTCCGATCCCGGAAATCGCCCATTATCAACCCCGATTGCGATTCTGGGATGCCGTCTGATCGTTCGCCCAGAGTCGTTCAGGGATTGGCGAAAAAAAGGGCAGGGTTCGCCGTCGAATCTAAGCCCGGACGGTGCCGTGAACAGCCTGTACTGCCCATTATCGATGCATGACAGTGAATCTTCTCGCCAAAAAGCGGAGGTATTCGTTGGCGGTTTTGCGTAGCATAAGTGCCGAATGCGGCTGTTGGACACACCAGCAAGAAGAAACGCTCTGGAGTGCGGTCGAAGCGTTGGGTCAGTTCGCTAAGGGAGCGTCACCGAGCGCGTTTCTGGTTCGCGTCTCTGCGTTATCAGAAAAACAAGAGCACCAACCACAAGCAAGACAAGAATTGCTGAGAATGCTATTTGGTTGATCGACACACTGGTAAGGCCTCCCAAGACGAGAAGAACTAGTGAGAGACCCAGCGCACCGATCGAGAGTCGCGCCTGCCGTGTTAGCTGGCCTCTAACCCATGTCTCCGATCTTTCGATGACAGCTCGCGCCCCCTCATCCATTCTCCCCCCCAGCTCGCTCAACTCCTTATCGAAAGACAAGACGACTCTTGACGCTTCCATGAAAAATATGACTGAGACAAACTGCACCAACAAGACTGCGGTATCGGGAGCCGAGGCCCGGGCGAGATCTATCCACACCTTTCCGGCCAAAAGCACCACCAGAAGTGCCACAGAGGCCAGAGCCGTAGACCCCTGCTTCCGCGTCAACGTCCCATACAGTCCCACCGCCATGATCACCGGCACTAACAGAATCCCAAGTCCTAGAAACACCTGGGTTGGAACCGCCAGAACAATCCAAGGAACGAACACCAGATAGTGCAGCTTCACGGATAGAATCGCTGCTCTAAGGAGTAGTCCTAGACTCGTATGACCAACCTTCGTCGTCTTATTCCGCGAAGAACCGTCGAGAGAGGAACATCCGCAGACCAGGGAGCAACTGTGCAGATCTTCTCCAACGCCAGTGAAGTATTGGAGCGTTCAAGCATCAGCATTCGATACGCGATCTCTTCGACCTCAGATTCGAAAATCGTGGGGGCTCTTGGCGTAGGCGAAAGAACCAGTATGCTGTATCGGGCCGCAGCCAGCTCGCGTATGCCGTTGAGAATTGTCGAGTCTAGCAGTGGAGATATGACTACAAGCTGAGCGTTTGCGGGCAGCATTAGCCGCGTGAGCAGCGTGATTACATAACTGGTCGAAAGTGATGCTCTTCCTGGCTTCGCTGCCGCTAGGAGAAAGAGAATGTTTCGTTCATGCTTCTTACCGAAAGCAGGCGAGACAACCCCGCGCTTCTCTCCTTGCAGTATCATTCCAACCCTATTCCCCTGCCTCAGCAGGAAGCTAGCCATGGAAGCTGCCGCTCTCACTTCTCGCTCGAACAACTCCGCCTCTGCAGTCTCGTAATAACTGACGTCTGTATCGAGAACGATCATTACATCAGTGACCCTCTCCGCCTCCATCTCGTTCACAATCAGACGCCCATGTCTAGCCGAACTCTTCCAGTTGATCCGCTTGGGATCATCCCCTGCCACATAGTCACGCATGCTGTAGAACTCCGTTCCTGGACCCAATGTTCGCGCAGGGATCGTTCCAGGCCATGGACCTAGATGACGAGGACGCAGCTCCGCGCCCTTAATCCGCTCGGGTTTCGGCATTATCGAGAGAATTTCAGGCATAATTACGTTCTCCACAAGGTAGAATCCGAACGGATCCTGGACCCTAGCGACTAGCGGCCCGATCCAGTAGTGGCCACGTGGCGGGCTTTGGAGCTTGAGAGCTAGCTCAACGTTCTCGCGTGGTCCGAGCTGAGTCAGTATACGTCTCGCTCCGAACTCCACCTTGATCTCGCTCGGGAGATGCTCGTTGACTTCGACGTTTCCCAGATGATCGCTGGTCCTGTTCGAGACCCTGATCTTTACAGATATGTCCTCGTCCCCGAAGCTGTCACTAGGGATAATTTGGTGACTGATCCCCAGCTCCACTTTTTCGGGAAGTCCCCCGATGTTAGAGAGAAAGAAGAGGGAAGCGATCGGAAGAACCATCGAGGCTAGCTGCCAGTCTTGGAAAAGCAGCCCGAGGATCAGCACTAGGGCTGCAAGCACAAAGTAGAGACTTGCCTTTCTAGTGAACAATGTATCGGGTGGATCACTTTGCCTTGGGCACAGGAACCGCCTTTAGAATCTCATCTACAACCAGCCGCGGGTCAACGCCTTTGACCCAGGACTCTGCCTTCATGATCATGCGGTGCACTAGAGCAGGCGCAGCCACGTCCTTCACGTCATCGGGTATGACATAGTCTCGGCCGTGAAACACCGCTCTCGCCCTCGCGAGCTTGAAGATCGCGAGCGAGCCTCGCGGACTGGCACCTACCTCGATCTGGCGTTGTGTCCTTGTCGCCTGCACAATGTCCGTCACATATCCCAGAATATCATCGTCAACATGGATTCCCTCGACGGTCTTTTGGAGAGCAAGAATCGTCTCGGTGTTCGCCGCAGGTTCCAGCCGAACTTCCTCTCTGCCACGCTGCATTCGTCTCTTCAGAATCTCCACTTCCTCTGCCCGGTTAGGGTATCCCAGCTGGAGCCGGGCCAAGAAACGGTCGAGTTGCGCTTCCGGCAGCGGATAGACCCCCTCGTACTCTATTGGATTCTGCGTCGCGATAACAATGAACGGTTCCGCGAGAAGATGGGTTTTCCCATCCAGAGTGGTCTGGCGTTCCTGCATCGCCTCCAAAAGAGCAGCCTGAGTCTTGGGAGGAGCTCTGTTTATCTCGTCGGCAAGCAGTATATTGGTGAAAACCGGTCCTTTTCTCAGATCGAACTCGCCGCTTTTGATATTGTATACGTAAGTCCCTGTGATATCGGAGGGCAGGAGGTCTGGAGTGAACTGTATTCTTGAAAAGTCGCACCCCATGCTCATCGCGAAGCTTCGTGCCAGCAGGGTCTTCGCGAGACCAGGGTAGTCCTCGAAGAGCATATGAGAATTTGCGAGGATCGCAAGCATAACCTTCTCGAGAACAGGTTCTTTTCCGACGATTACTTTCCTAACTTGGTTTAGGATTTGCTGGCACATCTCACTAGCTTCCTCTCCCTTCAAGCCTTCCAGCCTTCTATTCTCTCGATGATTTCCCGCAGCATTTGGAGACGCGCTTCCGCTTTAGGCGGCGGAGTGTAATATAGTAAGGCGTAGGTTCTCGAGTCTCTGAGTAGTCGGGGACCAAGCGTGTCATCCGCGAGAGCCCGCTTTACCTTGTCCTTTTCCATTCCGGTCTCCAAGCTCACTTTCTCGGCCAAAAGGTCGCGCAGACGGTTACGGAGGATATTGTCGAAATAGGCTGGGCTCGACTTGGCGGCGACCCCAACCTGTCTCGTCAGAGATTGTACATCTCTCGCACGTAAAATTCTCGGGTTTTCCAAGACTCGGGTCTCAGATGGGAATGTAGCTCGATCCGCAAGGTCGACAGCAAGGATCATGACAAACAAGACCAAAGGTAAGGCCAAGAGAGTCACGGTGGATGTTTGCGCCTCGGGGATGACACTTCGAAGCACTAAGAGAAGGAAAAGGTAAACTGCCGAGGCGTAGGCCAAGAGTCGTAGGGTTCTACGCTTCAATTTTCATGACGTTCAGTCGGAGGTCCATCTGTTTGCTGATATCCAACAAGCATCGCTGGGCACGCTCAGCATCATCCTCTGTAATGGGATGAATACTGTACCGTGCTTCCTCGAAGAGATCGGTAAGTTCACTGATCGCAGGGCTGTTTACTCTTAACATACCGCGGATGACCGCCTCCAGTTCGCGTGCCGTCTGATCCGAGGTTAAGGTGGCGCCTACTCCTTGGGCTCGTTCAACCATGCTTTGGTAGCTGTTGATTATTCTCATACGCGGGTCCAGTGCTGTCTGACTTTTCAGAATGAGAATCGCGCCTTCGACAGCTTCGATCCCCACAGGGAGGGGCAAAGGCATCTTGACTATCAACTCTGATCTAGTTTCGTACCAGGAAACCAGGAGGCTGCGGACGACGATTACGGAGGAGACGAATACTAGGCCAATTACGGCGTAGAAGAACCAGTTTGACTGGACGAGATTGCTCACCTGGGCAATAGATGCCAGCAGGGGAAACGACGCGGCCACATCCTCAGAGTTCGTTATCTGGGACGTAATGGCCGTCGAGCTTTGACTGGCGCTGCAGATGAGTCCTCCGCATCGAAAGACAAGAACCTCTATCGCGAGGGCCCAAACGGCCAACGTGATAATTATCGGAAGGGTCTTGAATTTCTTTCTGCTCTGGCTTCTCTTTCGTGCCATACCGAAGCCAATGGCGTCGGAGAGGAGGCGCCAGTTGTAGGCTAGGAAGATCATCAGAGCTATGACGAGCCCGAGCCCGATGAGAGGAGCAAGCGATAGGAAGTAGAGTAACCAGTAGGAGTTCAAGAGTAGTGATCCTCCGGGCTGGTTCCTTGGAAGAGAGCCTAGGGCAAAGGCTAGGAGGATAAGCGCAACAAGGAAGGGAAGAAGACGGTTTCCTTTCAGGATCCCCGCTCCGGGCAACTTACGAATGCTGTGACTGGCGATAAATACTTGTCCAAAGCCAGTTTCACGAGAACAAACAAACGGTTAGTGGTAGGAAGCCTGCCTCGAGCAGCGAAAGACTTCCTTCATCCACGATTCCTTCGATGACAACAGGTGGACGCCTGATTCTTCCCATAGAATCCCAGAATCTGTAACACCCACCCAATGAATCGGTGTGATTACGGATAACCGAGTTTCCTGATGACCTAGTCTTTTACGGCTTCCAGAATACTAGCGACGTTCCAGAGCTTGACACGAGTGTAAGGTGGCATGTTGGGGTCTTGAGATATCTCGTCTAGTGTTGAGATCGCGTTTGACGCACGCACGCCGATTGTATGTCCTTGCGCTTGGAGTGCGTCCATGGCGCCTTTGGCTGCTCGCCGGATGTTGCGCGGAGTCGTATTATCATTAGAGACTTCGTTGAGAACGGCTAGAGCCTGTTTTATCCGAGTCTCGTATTCTTCTTTCCGCTTTGCTTTTTGCAGGCGCTTTCACCAGATTGTTGAATGGGCGTCTCGACTCTGTACGCATCCTAGCCCAGAAGATGAGGACG
>VBBR01000095.1 GCA_005881615.1 Candidatus Bathyarchaeota archaeon | reverse complement strand
AGCTTCCAATGGGTCGCGATGAACTTGGTCCCATATCCACTACGGACTCTCTCTCGATAAGAGATTGGCGAATCTTTTTCGCAAGGTCCTCCGCGTTCGTCGAGAAGAGTATAGGCCAGCCGTCCGGTGCGTTAGCGATAGGATGAACGATGATTCCCTCATCTTGAATCATTTTCATCTCGTCGGAAGCGTTCTTGAAGTTGGACTCTGGCACCAGTAGGTCAGTGACTTTGATCTTCTCGGCTTTGAGAATGCCCACTAGCTTCCCGGCTTCTCTTCCTCTCCCTCCGAGCCCCCCGACGGGTCCGACGTCCATCTTCAGTCCTATTGTACCGGTCATCACTCTGGACTGCGGGATCGGGATTCCTGACAATTCTGAGACTAGCGCGTTCAGCAGAGCATAACCGGCGCTTGGACCTGATACTCCCTGACCGGGTGCTCCTTCGAGAATGGAACGGATCTGAAACGCGACATGGAACCTGGTCAGGTTCGCTCGAGCCTTCAACCACAACCAGGACCTGACCGCTTCGACAGCGTTGGTAGCGCTTTGAATGACAGAATCATCGGGCACAAAGCTTTGTCCCATCATCATCGAGCTTGCCTGGCCGGTAACGGATACGTGTCTCTCTCCAGGATTGATGGGTCTTACAGTACACTGGATAGTTAGGATGCCCCCGCTTCCTCTATCACTCGTGTAGAGACCATAGGTTACTCCAGGTATTACTTGAGATAAAATCAGTGCCTCAGCGATTTCTCGGTGTTCCTTGTCCTCTAGAGACTCAAGGCTTGAGATGGCCCGTTGGAAGTGGAAGAGTCGTATCTTGTAGTTGTCTTGGTTGACCTGGTCGGGGGTGAGCGTGCTTCCCTCGTTTTTGTAAATTGCTAGCAACTGGTCCAGGCGTTCGAGATCATCTTGGTACTTGAGCGTAACAGCCTGAAGCGATGTCTCTTGGCCCTTGGCCTGTGTGACCTCGCGGGCTGCGGCGACTTCTGATGCCCACATGCGGTGGGCTTCGGACACTGTCTCTGCTGCGCCTCTTGGGCTAAGAATTCGCTGTCGCCGGAACATCTTCGTGATCTTGCCTGCGTCCACTTCCGGGTGCAGGTATGTGCCGAATTTTCTTAGGTGAATTCCAACGACTTCATTCCACTCGGTATCGTTTTGCGGCGGGTGAACGTAGTAGATGTTAGGCTCGAATCTATCACGTGTTGCCTGGTCGATCAATTGTTCTTTGTTCGAGGTTGCGATGACAACTACTCTGTCCTCTGGTCTCAGCTCGCTCAGCTCCGCTTTTACTTGGGCGAGGATCTTGTTGCTCGAGGGATCGCCTCCCCAGAAGATCGCGTCCGCCTCGTCCAGTAGTAGTATGCAGGGGCTCTTTTGGCGGACGAGCGAGAATAGGTCTTTGACCCTTTTTTCAGGGTCACCCATGTAGTTCGCTCCGCTCATGAGCTCGCCGCCTCTGACTTTAATGAAGCCGACATTGTTCTCTGCGGCTGCTACCATGGCGAGGAGTGTCTTGCCGGTGCCCGGTGGGCCAAGTAGGAAGAATCTGGGGTTGGACTGGTGTCCTAGCTCCGCCATTGAAGGATTGAAAGCGAGTGCGATGTGGTTCAGAATCTTGTTCTTAACATCGTGCAAACCTCCGACGTCTTCCCGGTTCACTTTGGGCTTGCTCACATAGACTGCGTCTGTCACTTCCTGGGATTTCTCTTGTTCCGAGTAGAGCTTGATGTTCCTCGCAGCAATTACAAAGTCATCTATCTTCACCGATATTTTTGGTCTCTCAATGGATAGGGAGAGATTGCGATTGTCTCTGAATTTCTCTCTTAGGGGTGCTTCTTTGGATTTTCTGACTTCGCGGAAGATCTCTTGGATGTCGCTGGGCGTGAGGGAGGCTCTACGTCTCATGGTGACCTCTCTCTCCATCAAGTCGAGAAGATCTTCCGCTTTCAAGCCCAGCCAAGCCTCTCGTTTTATCGAGTCTTCGACAACGGCGAGAAGCATCTCTCGTGTTACTCCGTCGTTGAGGCTAACCTTTGTCAGTCGTCTTCGTATGTCCTCTCTGATCTTCTCGTAAGCATTAGTTGCGACGACTACGAGTGTCCGGGTCTTTCCACTTACAATCTTGTCTAGCCAACGATTCAGCTCGTCCTGCAGTCTTGTATCCTCTATCTCAGCACCAGTTTCCCCTCTCACTTTTCTGCCGAAGCTCTGGAACTCGTCGATATAGACGACCGATGGGACGGAGCTTGCGTAGTCTAGGAATCTACCGAGTTGCCGAGTGCTTTTTCCGTAGAATTCCGAGTAGACATCCGATCCTTTCAAGATGACAGGTGTAACTAACACACCGCTCCGGTAGCCCTCCATGAGCATCTGTCTCAACGAGACCATGGTCAGAAACGTCTTCCCAGTTCCGCTATCGCCGGCGAGACAGATGGCCTTCGGAAGCTCGTCGCGCCCGAAGTATTTTGCAAGCATCGGGTGTCGGAGAACGTGGAGTCTGAAGGAGTCCATGAGAATGTTGAATTCCTTGTCTCGGCCGATCAGATTTGCGGGTGAGAATTTCTCTGGCGGATATTCTCTATCCAAGCGTTCTTGGATCTTCCGGAATCTTCTAGGAGAGACCCTGGCCTTGCTCCATCTGGAGTAGGACTTGTCGACCGATTTGAGAGGAATTAAGAATAGTCGTCTGAACCATGGCTGCTTGTCCCACCAGGGCCTTACGGATCCGAAGAGGAATTCGGACAGTTGATCATCGTTTGATGCGACTCTTATCTTAGATGCCACGGATCAGTCCTCCATCATCGGTTTTAGATCGAAGATACGGTCGAGGCCCTCTCGCGCGAGGTAAACTAGGGTGCCTAGAGCTGCAACGAAAAATATTGAGAAGAAATCGACAAGCGACACCAGGGTTAGGTTGACGAAGAAAAGGTACTGTGCAATTAGGAGGACTAAGACCTCGCCGATCATTATAGCTAGACTGATGGCAAAGCCGGCGATGAGGGTGCGGAAAACCACCTCGGTCCAAAGGTACGCCTTGTTTCCCCGGTCCAATGGAGGTAGGTGTCCTTCAATCCTCCTGCGCTCATCCTCGAATTTTATCCACCGGTACCCGACAAAGGCGAACTGGGCCCCGAGTACTCCGTACAGGATCTTGATCCAGAAGGGAAAGGCCCCCCCGAACTCGGATACCCAGCCGTAGAAAGATGACCAGCCCAGAGGAACAGTGGGTCCGGATGAGGGAGAGGCTTGGAACGAGGCGAAAACCGTGAGGTTCAGGTCTCCGCCGGAGACGAAGTAGGATGTGTATTGGGTCTTGGACCCTGACGAGGGATCGCTGATAACTATCTCTGACGTGTAGGGCGATTGGTATGAGAGCAAGACGTCGACCGTATACAGCTGAGTCGAATTGGTTGTCAACGTGAAGTTTTTCGATGGATACACGTTATTCGAGAGCGTGGCTGCGGTAAGGTTTCCTCGAACAACAACGGACTTTATCGATGCCTGGTTTGAATCGATTATGAGCTTGTTACCGGTGTAGAGATTCACGTTCTCTTGAGGATTCATAGTGGCAGGGTAGGCTGGAGGGACTAGCAAAGCGATCGCTGTCATCATGAGGACGGCTAGTACTCCGATCCGTTTTTTCAACTAAAGTGTCGATCCCCTGTGAGCTTCGACTCTAACACTTAGCGCGCGACCATAGAATCGCGTTCCGGAGAGTCAGGGCTGTTCGAGGAATAGACTAAGGTCCCGTAACTCCGAGAGAAACCATTCGGTTACAGGGTCCATTGGTTTTTTAACAAGGCCGAGAACGGCTCAAAAGGACGCGCCGGGAAAAGGAAATTGTCGGAGCAATACCATAGACTCTTCTTGCGATGGGAGGTTCTTCGCGGCTGGATTCCGGCCATCATTTTCGCTGCGATTTGCGTAAGCCTGGAGCTTCTCTTCTTCTACAACGCTTTGAACACTGGTTTCGTTGACAAGACCGTGTCTATACCCATCGGTTCTTGGAATCTGCCTATTTCTATCGCGCTATCTCTAGCGCTTGGAAACGCTCTGGTCGTGGTCACTCTCTGGATGAACGTGTTTGAAAGCACAGCCTACGTCAAAGCTGGACCTGACAAGCAGGTTCGAAGAATACTCTATCCTCTTAGGATGATCAGAACAGCAGCCCTGGTACTGGCTCCGTTTTCGATCATCCTTTTCGCCCCGTACATTGTCGAGGCAAACTGGTTTGCGAACGCTGTCGCGTCTGTCCATGCGTTCAAGCCAACCGCGGAATCGTTCTATGACTGGGCGTTTAGTGTCTCGCAGATTGACGGCGCGACCCGGTTCATTATCTCTCAGATGGTTGCGGCTCTGGGCGCTCTGACTATTGGTGGCTTGCAACTCTGGCGTGTTAAAGGTACCAAGAACCTTGTGAGAGCCTTTCGACGACGAAAGTAGATTGTGTATCATCGAGTTGAGTTTGATGTGGAGTTTTCGCACATCGCGATCTTAATTATGCAGATGAGCACTATGAGAGCTATCTTGGCCTCGTCCCGCGAGAAGTTCTTCTGGAGCGGCTTATGGATCTACTCCCTGGCCACTGGTCTGGCGAGCATGATATTCATGGCCTGGGCGTTCTATGTCGAAACCACCGGGCGAGGGGCGTTGTTCATAGAACCTAACAGGGTTTTAGCGGCGGGAGAGCTTGCCACGGTCGCCACGGGGATGTTTGCGCTTTTTATTCTCTTTCTCCGCAGCCTCGGCCGCCCTGAGTGACTCCTCATCCGTGAATTTCGTCTCGAAAAGATCCGCTAGCATCGGCTTTATTTTTCTTGAGTATCCCTTGGGGAAGCTAGCCGAAAGGGTATTGTTTTCGGATATCAAATAGAGTCGGCTCTTCGCCAGTCTAACCTCCAGTAAATCGTTGTAATCGATTTCGATGTCGTTCTTTCCAAGCGAGGTCAACTGCATTTCTGTCCCAATCTTGTTTCGGATTCTCTGTGTGAGAAACTCTTGGAGAGAGAACCCAGCGATTCCTCCCATTAAAGCTCCGACAATTCCAAGAACCTCCAGCCCAACCACGGCAAGGATGAAGGCGAGAATGACAGTCACCATGACTGAACTCAGCCGTTTGAAGATGAGCTTGGAATTCAAAAAGACGAGCTGGTAAATACTAGCCCGGACAACTCCCCTGTCAATTACTAATCTGATATTGTTGGATTCTGGCTGAATTTCAAACCCGGATGGCGTTCTGGTGATTAACCCAAGAATAATGTTGAGGACCGATATTGGTACGCTGAAGAGTAGACCGGCGGGATAGGAGACTCCGAAGAGAAGTGCCAGTGCAAGCAAGGTGATTCCCGCCACAAGAATGTTCTTTCGCATACCGTATCACTAGAGAGCATCAGTCCGATGATCAGACTCGGACCGGGCGATCGGATCCACGTTAGTTGAGGGTTACCGGGACGAGGCGAGCTTCGTCATGTACTTCTTGACAAGATCTTCGAACATCTTCTGAACGATTTCGGGGGATGGACCTGCGACTTCCACCTCGGAGTTCCCCTTCTTCACCCTGATCTTCCAGCTGTTCGTTTGGTCGGGCATGGCGCAAATACAAAGCTCGATTAGCTATTAACTATTCCACGCGCGATGTCAGGCGGGATCTGTCTTTCATCTGAACGCGTTATAAGCAGATGATTTGGTTGAGGTGCCCGGGGCCGGTAGTCGAGCCAGGACCAAGACGGCGGCCTGCGGAGCCGCAAATCGTGGGTTCGAATCCCACCCGGCCCGCCACGTTCTGTTTGCGATATTTGGGTCGCACTTTGAACTCCTTCTGTCCGTAGTACGGTACTACCACCGATTTTTCCCGGACTCCCCGAGAGAAGCCATATGAGATAATTCGGAATACCCATGGAGCCGTGCTCCCTTGCCTCTACGGTCAATTGTGTGTAGAGGTCTCGGCTAATGGTCAAATTCGTGAATCCTTGTTTCGGATCAGTAAGCTCCGTGATTTACAAATCCTCCAGAATCCGGTGCTCGAACCTCCATCGTATTTCAGTGAGTAGGCCTTCTGCGACTCGTCCTGAGCTTGTAACAAGGCATTCATAAGCCAGAGTCTGCGTGAAAATTATTGTACGTGGGGATTTGGTGACGCAAGATCAGGGACATAAATCGTTCGCACGTCATAACCTAGCTTTCTTTGTTCTATTAGTAATAGGAGTCCTGTTCGCTATTCTCGGGTTCGAGGGCACTTTCACTTTCGTGAGTTGTCCTCCTCCATCCCTTTTTTGCATTAACGTCACTACTTGGGATTGGGTTGCCACCGTGAGTGGTGGAATAGCCGCACTGGTTGGAGCAGTTGGTCTGATCCGGGTAATGTTACGCCGGGACTCTGCGGGATTTGCGCCGCGTTCTTGAATTCTCAATCTCAGCCCAGAAGGATTCAAGGTCTTCCTTGCTCTGAATGTAGTTCAATCTACCAGTTTGCTGGTCTATTCTCATAGTCCCTGCTCGGGTTCAGGGATGACGCCCCGGTGACCGAGTAGGTACTCAAAGACATAGAAACTCAACTGGACATCTAATTTGTTCGAGGCAGGATTCCAAAATACCTGTTTCAAGCCCAGCCCGCTCTTTGCGTTTTCGGCTCGAAACAGACGAATTGAGAGCGTCGATTTTT
The DNA here is from genome assembly GCA_005881615.1 of Candidatus Bathyarchaeota archaeon. GTDB lineage: Archaea > Thermoproteota > Bathyarchaeia > 40CM-2-53-6 > 40CM-2-53-6 > 40CM-2-53-6. Next base: position 8,970 of record VBBR01000095.1, on the reverse strand, counting down.
CCAATCACAATCACTGTTTACGTTGGAATAGCGGGAGATCTGACGGGCGAAGACTTGTAGCCTCGTTTGGCTCTTTGGCGCAGCAGAAACAGTAAGCCGATGATGGTGGCAGTGAAGATCAAGACTCCCGCATCTCCGCCAAGCTCTAGGATAACGTCCATAGGAACAAAGATGACCATCGTGCCCAGCACGAACGCGATTTTCACAAGGTCATTCTCAGATCGACCCGCGTGTCTTACAAGGTACCAGGCCGTGAGCCCGGTCAGTGGAAAGAACAACGCGTCGGTGACAGGCCAGGGAAGAAGATTGTGTGTAATGCCCCCAATTGGCGTGAGACCGGCCGAAATGATGAAGAACGATACCATGAAACCGAGTCCTAAGAGGAAAAAGTCGAACTCGCGGCGGTCCGGTCGGTCTCCTTTCGCCCGCAAGAACGTCCTCGGAACCTTGTAAGCTGCTAAGATGAATGCAGATGCGTAGGCCGCAAGAAAAACCGCAACTCGGAGAGTAAGCACGTAGGGGTCACCAAGCCACGCGGTCAACACGAACACCGTGAGTCCATACAGAACCATACTCATTGCCAATCCGACGTTGCCCAACAACCGGCGTCCCTTGGTCTCCGGGAAGAGCAGCTCGATGAAGAGGAGCGGGACGGCGATGCTGAATGCCGAGTGGAACACTGTCAAGGAGGCTAATGGGACCCAGTTTACTCCCATCCAGTGACTGTACGCCTGATTCCCGATGATTGGCGAATTTGGGTTAATCATCGTCTTGGCGGCGAAGCCCTCCTCTCCTACCGCATAGGCTCCTCCAAGGAGAAGGACTGCTCCCCAACGCTTCCTCCACCTGATGGTCGCCTCCCTGATCAACAGTGTTCCTCCCCCGTAGAGTCCCACGTTGAAAACGAAACCCGGCGGATAGATAACGATCGAGGGAAGCGGAGTGGAACCTGTTAGGAACTCTGCAAGGCAAGCGGCAAGAAGAATCAGAGAGACAAGCGCGTACCGTCGAGCTTTGCCCGTCGCCACACCGGCTCTCGCTGCGTTCTGACGATCATGATCGCCTTGCGGTGATTCGGCATTGTAATCCTTGCTCAACAAGAGAATTCACGATGGCAGGGCTTGAGGTTCATTCGTGGAGAGCGCGGCCTTTTCCCACGATCGGCTGTACTCTGTTAAGGATGTTTGAACTCGCAATCAGCTTGCGAAGGACATTCTTGAAGAGACGACTTCAAGCCGTTCTCCCCGATAGCCCCTCTGTATATCTCCGGGGCCAGGTAAGCGCCTTGATTTATCGAGGGGTTTTCTTCTTATCGGCTTTTTCGAGCTTGTTCGGCTGTCCTTTACCCTTAGTGATCAAGTTCTTGAGGCTACCGTTGACATACGAGCCCCATGCGTTTGAACAGGCATCGAAACACTCGACCTCGGGAAGTAAACCCTGGTGAGTGAAGCGCACTTCCGTTTTGGCGCCTTTCCTAGAGACCTCAAAAACAACTTTTGTGCCATTCCACTCGGTTTTGTCTTTGATGAAATTCAGTTTGCTGTCTAAAACAGTCCAGACGACTCTTTTGTTAGGAATGAACTCTGTTATCTTCTGTTTAGAATAATGGACATCTTCGTAACGATACGTAAACACATCGCCGAGCTTGCCGGTACTACCATCAATTTCTCCTGACCACCATCCACGAACATTATTGATGGCAGAGAAGGCTTCCTTCGGAGTCTGGTCTACGGTAAATGTGGTGGTGTAATTTTGACTATACATTGATAACTCTTCCATCCTTTCTGTCGCTGCCCCCACAGATATTTATGAAATACGTTAGGGCTTAGGCACAATTCAAATGCGCGAATCAAACCCATTTTGAACCGACCCCGAAAAAGAAAAGGTAGAGGAACTTAGTCGGTTCTTGGGTTCCCCGCGTTGGTCGGGGACTTGGTAGCTCGGTGGGCAGTTCACTTTCGAGATTATTCATCGAACGCAAGGAGACTCGCACACTGGTTCACACGAACCCAACTGGGTTGGGAACAAAGTTCGTATTAATTCTTACGCATTCTGGCTCTGTTAACCCGTAGGACGCGACCACAAGTCGCGGTTCAGGTTCCACCCCGTCCGCCACGAATTTCCTGGGAGGCGATGATTTGGGGGGACTGAACCGGAAAAAAAGGGGTCGGTACAGTTGTCGGGCAGCCGCGAATCTTACTCGGCACCCATTTCGCGCTCGAACTCAACCGGGGAACCAAAGTAACAATCGGAACTTATCGACCGGCTTCGGAGTCCTATCACGATGCGAAACGAGAGAGGATACGCACCTATGACCAAGATCCCGGTGACGACACGAATAGGGGTGAGGAGAATCGTGATCGAGGTTAATCGAGATTTGACGATTGAGCAACTGGGAATGCTGGATGATACTCTGCAGAGGCTCGGATTGATCAAGGCGACCAAGGTAACCCTCCACGATCAACAGTTGCACAAAGCTCGTCCGCAACGAGCTCCTCAGCCTAAGAGGCCGGCTGTGGAAAACAGCCAGCAAAATGTTCCGCCCGAGGTTAAGAGCGCTCAGAACGGCGGATCATAGGTCGGTTCTCGAATTTTCTGTGGTATTCGAGGGTAAACTGTTAAATTCGCACCGGATTCGGACCATTACTCATAGTTAATGAGTATGAATGCGGAGTCATCAGTATCTATTTACAAGAAGACCGAAGGGATTCGAGGGAGAAAGCCAGGCCAAGCCGAGTTCGATTCTAACCACAAATTCATGCAAACGATCGGCGAGGAAATGTTCAACAAACTGGAAAGGATCTCTAGGGAAAAAGGGATACGAGTTCAGACTCTACTCAGAGCAGTAATAATTCCCGAATGGGTGCAGGGACAGAGGCTCTCAAGAAATCCCGAAGGGGATCCAAGGGAGATTCAGACCGAATTTAGAGAAAAACGTAGTAACGTTCGGGCTCGAGACGTCTAACTCTCTACCAATGCTTCTTTGACCAGCCTCTTCTCCATGATAATTGCATCTTCTCCATCTCCATAGTATCGCTCTGCCACTCCGGTTTTGGCGAACCCTCTTTTCGAATAGAGCTGGATGGCAGCCGAATTGCTCTGGCGTACCTCGAGCTTCAACGGTCTTTCTTTAGAGAGCCTTTTTTCGAGCTCCACAAGCAGTGCCTCTCCCAAGCCCTTCCTTCTACTGTCCGGGCGTACCGCGATCGAAATCAAGTGATCATGGTCCTCCCAGTGATCAACAACCCCATAGGCTACGATCTTGTTGTTTAAAGTGAGGACGAGAAAGGTGTCCGGATTGTCTCGGGCGAGTTCAGACAGAAAGTATGATGGATAGGGGTCGTTGAAGCTTGCCTCTTCAAGGAGCGATATTTCCGCAATGTCATCCTGCTTTACTGGTCGAACGATTTGCTTTACGATTGCTTGCAACGGATCCTCAATCCTTTGAAATTCTTGCGGCGGCGACCAGGGCAGCTGCAACGTTTTCTCTGCCCATGGCAAGGATGTAAGGTCCTAGCCGGGGACCGGAATCGGCTCCGATCAGTATCCGGTATAGAGTCTTGAAGAAACTGCCTGGTTGAAGGCCATGCTTCTTCGAGATGGTGAATACAACGTTCTGTAGATACGCCTCATCATTACTGGCGTTGATGACTCCGGCCAGTTCGAGTACAGCGTCTCTCTCTTTACCCTCGATATCGATCTCTCTAGTCGAGATGGTCTCGATGTCTCGAGCCCAATTGAGCGCTCTTTCCAATCTCGCCAGGAAGTCAGGGTCTGTGGGGGTTACCTTGTAGCCGTAGCTGGCGAGTTTCTCTCGAACGAAATCGTTCTCTTTGCCCTTGGGGGCGACTTTGACAAGGTAGACCAGTAGATTGTGTGGAATATGGATAGAGGGTGCTGAGGGCGGTTTCATGTTCCAGCAGTATTCGTAGAGTCCTCTGAGCTTCGCGAGCTCCTTCGGGTCTTTGACCTGTTTGCGGCCGAAGTAAGTGTCCTCGAGCTCATCCAACTCGCCAATGTACGTGGGTATGTCCTTGACCCAGACCGCCCTAGAGCCAACGCTCCTCTTGAACATCAAAAGAAGCAGGGATTGCGGAGGACCATACTTCAGCCATAATTGGGGAGCAATGACGTTTCCGACGGATTTCGATATCTTCGAGCCAGTCTTATCAATGAAATGTTCGTACCGGGTGTGAAAGGGAGGAGCCTCGCCCAGAACTTCTTCCATTACTCGATCGTTTGCTTTAACCGATTCAGTTAGGTCTTTTCCATAGGCTTCGTAGTTGATCTTGAGGGCTGACCATCTGGCCGCGAATTCTACTTTCCAGCTGAGCTTTCCATCTCCTTTTCTAACATCAACTTCGCCCTTGTGCCCGCAACCCTTGAGGGTCCCCGCTCTGAGTTCTACATCTTGACAGACGTATGTCACAACATGTCGCTCAGGAATGTACTCGAGTGCTTTCGTCGTGTATATCCGGCCACAATTCTTGCAGACAGGAAAATAGGGTAAAGTCTCAGTGTACTTCTCCTGGCCGAGAGTTTCCTTGATGATCTGACCAACTCTTGCGGCGTTGCGAAGAATCTTGTCGATTTGCTCGTTGAACAAACCCTCCTTGTAGGCTCGGGTCCCTGAGACAGCGCGGTACGCTATTCCTGTCTTGTCCAGAGAATCGAGAAGGAGAGAACCCATGTGTTGTCCATAACTGTCATGACAGCCGAACGGATCTGGAATGCTGGACACTGGGAACCCGAGATACTTTGACAGCGTCTTTGGGAATCCTGCGGGTACTCTTCTCAACCCGTCCATATCATCGGAGAAAGCGATGAGTTCCGTCTTGACGCATATATTTTCCAGAGCCATCCTGACCCCATGAGCTCTTGCAGCATCTCCAAAACTCCCGATGTGAGGGATACCAGAGGCTCCAAGCCCGCTCTCCACACGCAAAGATTTTCCTGCTCGTCCGAGGGTTTTTTCCCGAGCGACAATATCGGCCGCGATCTTGTCGAGCCAGGTTCCCCTTCCGATGATCTGCGGAGGTTCGAGGGTCAATGGTTGGATAGTTACTAGGTCATGAGTGGTTCATAAAGAATGACGATTATTAGTTCCATCCGACTCGTCTACCCGGTTTGCAGGTCGAGGACTTTCAGATGGCAGAACGGGACCATCTGGGTCAACGGCAAAGCTTTGCCCACCTGGACACGGACGGCTCGGTAAAGATTGACGCTTACAAAGTCGTGAACTACCCGGTTTTACTACAATCTCTTGTCGCCACTAGTATTAGTCACAAAAAAAATATACGGTGTAGCAGCTCACCGTATATACCATCACAAACCGCTCATTCCACGGCCGCAACACTTCTAACCTGTTTCCTAGTCAGCTCCTCGCTAATCTCCCAGAGCCGTTGAGCCGCCTCTACATCGTAGGATTCCTTTGACGACCGTTTTTCCTTGCCTTTCGAGAAGAACTTGCCAGTCACAGTCTGCAGCTCGGGGGCTGAGGCAAGCCATATCGCAGCCTTGGCAGCTTTCGCTGCGCTCATCACGAAAGGAGCTTGAATTCTCAGAGCGACGGCCATCACGCCAAACACGTCCGTTCCGAACCCAGTCCTGACAACTCCAGGGTGGAGGGCATTGGCCGTGACCCCCGTCCCCTCAAGCCTTCTCGCCAGTTCGTATGTGAAGAGAACGTTCGCCAGCTTCGACTGCCCATACGCCCTAAACCCGCCGTACTTCTTCTCTCCTTGAAGATCTTCGAAGTTAATCTTGGACCTGTAGTGCACGCTCGAGGTCACGTTGATGATTCGCGAAGGAGCATTCGACTTTAGTGTGTCAATCAACAGCATTGTCAGAAGAAAGTGGCCCAGGTGGTTTGTGGCGAAAGTAGCCTCTAGCCCGTCAACCGTTCGGATTCGTTTGGGCAGGAAGATCCCTGCGTTATTGACCAGGACGTGAAGCTGCCGGTATTTTACAGCAAAGTCCCGAGCTAGATCACGGACAGACTGAAGCGATGAAAGGTCTGCCAACATCAGCTCGACGTTTTGGTTTCCGCTCTTGCTCCTAATCTCCGCGAGGGAAGCCTCACCTTTAGCCCGATCCCTAGAAACAATGACCACGGTAGCGCCGAGTTTGGCCAGACCAATCGCGGTAGCTTTTCCGATTCCGGAATTGCCACCGGTAACAAGGCACACTGTACCATTCATTGCGGACATTGACCGTTTCTGGCCTCTTTTCCCGCTTATAGCTGTACGCTGAGTGGGCCCGCAAGCAGTTCCTATCGGACTCTTCGGATTGGCAGTCACCATCATTCTCAGAAAGAATAGCAAGAAAGGCTCGTAAGTCGCAGCTTCACGCCAGAGCAGGCTTCTAGCGAACCATCATGTCGAGATCCTGAGACCGGTCGATTACCTAGCCTGCCGACTTACCGAGAGCCAGATAGCAGATCGGCCTCTACGTTTAGGGCAATGAACGAGGAGCCCAATTTCGTAGGACGAACATATTAATGGCAAGCCCGGCTTTTTCCACAAGTGTCAGCTCAAATGAATTATCGAAGACTCGGCTCGGCAGGGCTCAAACTAAGCGAATTATCACTCGGTTCCTGGGTGACCTACGGTGGACAGGTCGGCGAAGAAGTCGCCGTCAAATGCATGTCTATCGCATATGATAATGGTGTCAATTTCTTCGACAGCGCGGAAGCCTACGCTGACGGGAAGGCCGAGCTTGTTATGGGGAATATTTTCAAGAAACTGGGATGGCCTCGAGAGAACATAGTTGTCTCTAGCAAGGTCTTCTGGGGAGGCGACGGACCAAACGACAAAGGCTTGTCTCGCAAACACATCTTCGAAGCCTGCCGCAAGTCCCTCAAACGATTACAGATGGATTATCTAGATTTGTTCTTCTGTCATCGCCCGGACCCGAGCACTCCTATCGAGGAGACTGTTCGTGCTATGGACGATCTGGTTCATCAGGGAAGGATACTCTACTGGGGAACTTCTGAGTGGAGCGCTGCGGACATTATGCGAGCGCACGGGCTTGCCAGGGAATATGGTCTTACTCCTCCGCAAATGGAACAACCCCAGTACAACATGCTACACCGTGAACGCGTGGAGGAGGAGTATCTGCCCCTGTATCGAGAAATCGGATTGGGAACCACGATATGGAGTCCACTTGCCTCAGGGCTCCTAAGCGGGAAGTATGCCAAAGGCATTCCCTCAGGCTCTCGTGCGACATTGCCTGGGTACGAGTGGCTCCGAAAAAATGTCATCACACCACAGAACGTCGAAAAGGCCAAGCAGCTTGAACCAGTTGCCCGAAACCTCGGTTGTACCTTAGCTCAGTTAGCACTTGCCTGGTGCTTGAGGAATACTAGAAGTCGCACCAAAACTCGATTCAGGTGTACTAGAGCAAATAGAAGCAATTCTGGGGAACAAACCTCAACAAAGCCAGGAATAAGCAACAAGATCCTCTTCAGGATCTGAGCGGGTAAACAAGTGGGACCGGTGGGATTCGCCCGGCTACCCGGTACTTGTGTACCGTTCCCTTTTTGAGCAAATGATCGTTTTCACATTCCTTGGGGTATCGAATCTCCCCCGGGCTACCATACTGCCCACTAGAAAGATTAGGTATATCGCTTGGCTTGTTGAAGACGCTCTCTGGGCAATTCAAATCACTAATTAGAGAGTATCGCCTGGGCAAGTACTGAATGCCTGGGGTTTACCGTGAAACAACGTGCGCGATATGCGGGGTAGACCTAGTCCCGGGTCATCTTAGGCAGTTGCATCCCGAATATGCGAGGTTCCGCAGTAGGTTTTGGATCCTGCTGGTAATCTATCTTGTATTACTCGTTGCCATGCCGTATATCTCAACTCCTTTATTGACGCAAGCTGATCCGCTCTTCACTCCCATTATCCTGCTCTACGCTTTCGTGGGACTCGCCGGCTTGGTTGGGTCCAGGTTTTGGGTGGAAAAACACTACAGAGATATTTGGAGACAAGCGCATCCTATCGGCAGGCTCGGACTTAGAGTCCAGATGACTATCGAAGCGGCAGGCGCATCCAACACCCTCGTTTTGCCATTTGGAACCGTGATGGGCAGGCTCAAGGGGACTGATCGTGGAGTTTACCTAGCAATTCAACTCGATAAGCCCATCAGGGTTCATGATAATTTCGGAGAGGATTGGGAACTGAACGAGCTCGCTGTCAGGAGCCGTAGGGGCATCCGTCCACTAGACGACATCATTACGAGTAAGCAACTCACTTTACCTGTTCGAATATTAAGGCCCGCAATCCCATTGAACTTCAATGATGCCTCGTTCGACCCATCTCAGGCCGTCTACTCCGCGTTAGGAAAGATCAAAAGATCGTAGGGGTGGCTTTCCTTGACGCTGAAATGGAGTAGGCTAAGGAGTCTCTTGCTTGTAACCGGAGTATCCTCCATGGTTTTTTTCGTCCTTGCGGAAGACTTTACGGGGGTCGCGGTACCTAATCTGGAAACCACTCTGTCCGTTGGGTTCGCTCTTTCACTCGTCGCGTTTCTGCTGATAGCTTCTGTCGAGCTAGGTAAGAAAGCACTTAGAGACGCTCGGAGGATATACTATCAAAAAGTGACGAGGTTACCAGAAGCCAGTCTTCGCCAAGTCAGACGACTCCACTCTCTTCATTATCAGGCCGTTCATCCTGATTCCTGGAAATGGAATCAGAAGTGGCGCAAGTTGTGGGTTCTTACTGCAGTTCCATCCGTGTTGCTCTTCGTCCTCGCAATCTACGTCGTTCTCAGCGGAGACTATCTCGGGTTTGGAATCATCGCACTAGCGATGGTTCCTCTCTTGACCCTCACATTGTTACGAAGTCTAAAGCTCGGCCAGTTCAGAAAAGAATGGATGGCTCAGAGAAAGGAAATTTTGACTGCCGGGTAGCTTGGCGGGGACCGGTGGGATTTGAAAGCCTGGGCCTGCAAGAGAGGTTTCGGGAAACC